>NZ_JBTKVX010000004.1:0-218586 GCF_054457175.1 Flavobacterium hauense | reverse complement strand
TTTGTTTTTGTGCGACGCTGTTCGCCTTACGGCTCGGGTCGTCGCCTTTCTTTTGAAAACCCTTCATCTAACGATGAAGGGTTTTTTGTTGTATACCGTTTTGTAATAGGTATTTATGAGTGCTAAATTTTTACAAAAAAAACTCCCTTGAATATTTATATTTGACTTCTGCTTAATTTTGTTTAATATTGGCAAATTTTTAACTCTAAAAATGAATTGCTTATTAGATATTAATATTTTTCAAACTCGTCTAAGTAAGTTTACTTACTACGGATTGCTTGGAATATTCTTTTTGTTTGTTTCACCTGTTTTTGCCCAATTGCAGGACTTTCAGATTGAGGTTACGACAACAAACGAAACCTGCTCTGGTAACGGTTCTTTCTCATTTGCTATAATAAACGGAACCCCAGGCGCTACAGTCAACTATACTGTATATAAATTGCCTGACACTACAAATCCTATATCAATTTCATCGTCAAATACGCTTGGCAGCCTGACTGCAGGAACTTATAAAATTATAGCAGTTCAGGCGTTGGGGCAGCAAAGCAATTCACAAGAAGCCGAAGCTACTATTGTAAAAATCGCTTCGCCTTTTGATTTTGATGTAAGCGCGACTAATCAAGCATGCATAGAAGGAGCAAAGATCATAATAACTGTTACAGAAGGTACTGCTGCTTTTTATGAAATAATATCGGGCCCAGTATTGAGACCAATCCAGGAATCTAATGTTTTTGCAGATATGCCGGCTGGTGTATATGTCATTAGGGTGTTTAATGAATGTGGAGATGCTGATGTTACTACTTATACATTGGTAACCAGTTCAGCAGGGCCATCAATTTCAGAGCCCTCTTATGAGAGTAATGTATCAGGTGATTGCGATACTGTAACGGTTACTAATATAGTTTCCTATGGCGAAGGAATTGCCATAACATACCCAATAACGATTGAATATACCCTTACTCCCAGTGATGGGAATCCGCCTATTATTGTTGTACAAACTTTTGAAACCGGTAATGAAGTTGAGTTAGCACTTACTCATACATTTTCAACGGGCGATTCAGACTATTCATATACTATTAAAATCACTGACAGCTGTAACAATCAATATGAAAGTGGAGATATGATTTTGAATCCGGAACTTTCAATTGATTTTTCCGCCAATATTATTAACCCCTGTGGGACACATTATCTTTCAATTATCGTGTTGAATTTTTCGCCACCATTTAATTTAAATTTTGTTTCTGCTCCCGTAGGTTTTGTTGCTTCTGCTTTTAATCCATCATATCCCGGGCCATATACTCAGGGATCGGTTGTTTTTGGAGATCTTGAAACTCCTGTTATAACAGGTGACTACAAAGTAGAAGTTGTTGATAATTGTGGAAAGATGGCTTCTGTAGAGTTTACTATTGAAGATGAAGAAGTAGAAGCGGTTGCAGGAGGAAGCAGTAATGGCTGTACTTCTGCGTTGGGGCGAATAACTGCAACTGTGCCCGGGAGAAAAATTGTCTCAGCATTTATTATTGATGCCCCGGAAGATTATACAGATCTAAATGCGCTTCCTAAGAATGCTACGGGTAATATTGCTAGTAGTGGAGTTCTTGTACTAGTAGATATGCCACAAGGTGATTATATGTTGAGAATAGTTGATGAATGTGGTAATGAGTTTGACGTTCCTGTAGAAGTACCTCCGTTTGAACTAAAAGGATTTACGGGGATGGCAATGTCCGGCTGTGCTGCGGGCAGTGGAGCGGTCAGGATTAGTAGTGCAAACGGTAAGATGGCATCAATGTCAATGACTGATGCCCCGGACGAATATAATGAAACACTTCCTGTTAATGTCAGTAGTTTTATAAATGGTGATGGTATCTTTTACATCGAAAGTTTGCCAATTGGCGAGTATACATTTTCCGGAGTGGATTTTTGTGGAGTTGAAGAAACTGTTACGGTTATAGTGACCGCAGGAACTCCTCCAGGAGATGCGGTTACTTTTACTCGTAAATGCGGTAATTTTGATTTGAGGCTTTCAGATTCAGGGACGGAAACTTTTGCGGAGCCTCCTACTTATTGGTTGCAAAAACTGGTCAACGTCGAAGATGATATTTGGGGACATCCGGCGACAAATGTTGTTTTTATTGAAGAGACGGAGCCTAATGAGCAAAATTCTATGTTGCTTATTAATGGACAAACCCTTACTGATCTTGAGTATGAAGGTACTTTCCGGGTTATTAAATATTTTGAAAGCTACATTAGCCCTAACGATTTACAGGCTTGTTTCGGTGCATTGACATCTTTTGAATATACTGACGGTGTAAAGGTTAAAAATGCTTATAATCTATCCTGTAATCACGCATCCGACGATATTTATGTAGAGGCAACAGGCCTTGCGCCTCTGCATTATACTATTATTTCTAAAAATGATGCGCCATTTTCTCTGGATAATGGAGATAATAGTATTTTTTCCAATCTTGATCCGGGTAAATATGAGTTTCAGGTAGAAGATGACTGTGGGTTTGTTGGGACTCTGGAGGTTGACATCAGGCAGCTGCCGGAGTTGACAAAAGCTAATGACCCCGGGGATATGCAGGTCTGTATTCAGCCTAGCGGGTCTGAAACTGCTGAATTTGATCTGTCAGTTCAAACACCATTAATTTTAGGTAACCAACCTGCTTCGGTATATACAGTAACTTATTATCTATCTGCTGAAGATGCTGAGGCGGGTACAAACGAAGTTTCGACTTTGTTCACAAATACCTCTAATCCTCAGCTAATGTATGCCCGACTTGTACATGATCATATTTCATTATGCCACGATGTGACTTCATTTAATTTAAGAGTTACCGAATATCCTGTTTTAAAAATGAAACGCGATTATATATTATGTAATGACGATAATGGGGTAAATATTTCTGCCGACTCAGGATATAATAATTATGAATGGTCAACAGGTGAAACGACTTCAACCATCAGGGTTAATGAATCAGGTGATTATTGGGTTAAAGTTGGAAATGAATATGGCGGATTTGTGTGTGATACAAAAGCTGATATTTCGGTAGTAATTTCAGGCCCTGCTGATCGATGGACATTTGATGTGACTGACTGGACTGATAGCAGCAATTCTATTGCTATACATACAACAGGGGCAGGTAATTATGAATATTCGCTTGATGGCAAGAAATATCAGGATGAACCGCTGTTCTCTAATTTGGATACGGGTATTTATACCGTTTATATTAAAGATAAAAATGGCTGCGGTATAGTGTCTGATAAAGTAGTCTTGCTAAATTATCCTAAATTTTTTACTCCCAACGGTGATAGTATAAATGAAAAATGGCGTCTTGAATACTCCTGGTTCGAACCGGAAGCGCGTATTTATATCTACGATCGCTATGGTAAGTTAATTTACGGATTTACGCCGCTAGATTCTGGATGGGATGGAACTTTTAACGGAGCACCACTTCCGGCAACAGATTATTGGTTTGTTGTATTGAGGAAAGATGGTGAAATTCACAAAGGCCACTTTTCAATGATCAGGTAGTATTGTTGTAGATATTCTACACAAAAGTGTGGAATTCCACACTTTTATTGTTTTCTCCTCCCTTTGTTATTTTATTTAAATTACTGAAATTAAGCTTTTTGGCTTTGTTTTGTGCTGCCTTCTATTTATGGTATGATTATTTCATATACATATATATCAAGTTAGTATTGAAGTTATGAAAATTCAATTGTTATCACTATTTCTTTTAGCAGGCCTGTCGGCAGATGCAGTTGTAAGTATAGATAATAATATGGTGATAATCTCACTTCAGGAAAAACAATACAAGAAAGTTGAAGTTAGCCAGGTTCCTGCTGAAATACTTAAGCAGGCGAGTGTAAAATACAGTGGCTATGCACTTAATGAAGTTTTTGTTTATGAAAATCTGGAATATAAACTTGTGCTGAGTAAGAATAATAAAGCTGTAAATGCTTATTATAAAAGTACCGGCGAATTTATTAAAGAAGAAGCGAAAAGCTAAAGACATATAGTAAGGTGATTGAAGAATTTTTTCTTCGAACGAAGGAGACGGGAGCGTCTCCTTTTGTTTTTCTTAACACATACTAACTCTCAAAACAATTACATTTGTAGATATTATTTTTATAGCTGATGAGTTTTAAGATACTGGTAATTGATGATGATACTGCTTTCTGTGTAATGCTGAAAACCTTTTTGCAAAAGAAAGGGTTTGATGTTACAAATGCATTTAATGGGCAGGAGGCAGAAGATGAAATCAACAAGCAGGTTTTTGATGTGGTTTTAACGGATATCAGGCTGCCGGATAGCGACGGGCTTAAGATACTCAAACTAGTCAAAGAAACATCGCTTGAAACCCAGGTAATCCTTATGACAGGATATGTAGATATCAAGACTGCTGTAAACTCAATAAAGATGGGGGCCTTTGACTATGTTGGCAAACCTATAAATCCCGATGAGATACTTCACACCATTGGACAGGCACTGAACAAGAAAGCTTCAAAGGAGCCAACTTCTGCTGTTAAAAGCAAAGAAAAGAAAACAACAACCTCTCCGTTATCATTTGTAAAAGGGATCAGCAGCGATTCTCAGATGCTGCACGAGCATATTGCTTTAGTTGCCCCTACAAATATGTCTGTGCTTATTATAGGCGACAGCGGGACTGGAAAAGAATATATTGCACAATCAATACATTTGCTAAGCAAAAGAGTTGAAAAGCCTTTTATAGCGGTTGATTGCGGTGCTATACCCAAGGAATTGGCTTCGAGTGAATTCTTTGGTCATATCAAAGGCTCTTTTACAGGGGCTGTAAATGATAAGACAGGTCATTTTGAGGCTGCTAATGGCGGGACTTTGTTTCTGGATGAAGTTGGTAACCTGTCTTATGAAGTGCAGGTACAGCTTTTAAGAGCGCTTCAGGAACGAAAAATAAAACCGGTAGGCAGTAACCATGAGATCCAGGTTGATATAAGGGTTATTGCTGCAACCAATGAGGATTTAAATGAAGCTGTTAAACGTGGTGATTTTAGGGAAGACCTCTATCACAGGTTGAATGAATTTTCTATTAAAGCGCCCAGGCTGTCTGAAAGAAAACAGGATATAATGATGTTTGCCAATCATTTCCTTGCGCAGGCTAATGATGATCTCGAAAAGGATGTGGAGGGGTTTGACAGGGATGTGACCGATCTTTTCAAGAGTTATGACTGGCCGGGCAATCTAAGGGAAATGAAGAATATTATCAAGCGTTCGGTTTTGCTTACAAAATCAAACCTGATTCATCTGGAAGTACTACCTCATGAAATGCTGGATGCATCGCGTACATCGAACTCACTTTCCGGCTATGCCAAAGCTGATGAAGAGCAGGCGATCAGGCAGGCTCTCGAAAAGGCCAACTTCAATAAATCGAAAGCTGCAATTTTACTGGATATTGACAGGAAGACACTTTACAATAAACTCAAGCTCTACAATATAGAACTCTGATTTATCTCACTTATAAAGGCGTCGCATAATGCTTCCATTTTGAGGCATATATTTTCTGTATAGGCAGTGAGCTCTGTCCAGTCCATGGTATATGTCCTGTCTTCAAGAGGTTCCAGTATTTCAACAATACTAAACACTTCCATCTGCTTAAGCATAGGAATCATTTTATGTGCAGTTTCTGCAAGTGCCTGTTCACTTTGTGCATTTACCGCATCTTTTAGTGCGATGCAATTTTCTTTTGCACTGTCTATAAAAGTCCTTAATATCGTTTTTAAGGATTCTGGATCATTATAGGTAAACTGTGCAAGGCTTCTAAGATTATATAACGGCTGATTTTCTGTATTAATTAAGGGTTTATCGACAACGGGAGGCGTAATTGCTTTGCTGCCAAAAATCTCAGTTATCAGATTCAGCAATTCTTTTAATTGTACCGGTTTAGGATGATGTGCATTAAACCCTCCATCTGTAAAATCCTTTGCAGTCAGGTCTCTTTTGCCTGATAAAGCAATAACCGGCAAGTTAAGAACATGATTGTTGATGTTGTTTCGAATTAATTGTATCAATTCAAATCCATCAATAGACGGCATTTGTATGTCGGTAAGGACAAGGTCGAATTTTTCGTTTTCAAGGAGGGAAATCACCGAAGCAGCATTGATTTCGGTCTTTACAATTACCGGGTAATTTAAAAACAGCTCTGTCATCAGGGTAAGCTGCATAGTATCGTCGTCTACAATAAGGATCTTTTTTCCTTTTAATGAAGGATAAGTTTCAATGGTATTGTCTTCAGGTAAAATATCGGGAGATATAAAGACGCCTGCAGCTATGCATGGAATTATTACAGTAAATATAGAGCCCTGGCCTTCTTCACTCTCAATAATTATTTCTCCGTCCAGTAATTCAAGTATTTTTTTAGAGATAGTCAATCCAAGGCCGGTGCCGCCAAATTTTTTCTCAATACCTGCATGTGCCTGGGTAAATTCTTTGAATACATCAGCATGTTTTTCTTTAGAGATTCCAATCCCTGTATCTATGACAGAGATGTGAATGTCTGCATCTTCAATTTTGGCAGTAACTTCAACCGAGCCTTCAGGGGTAAATTTAATGGCATTGCTTACCAAATTAGTAAGTACTTGTTTAATACGGTAGGGGTCTGAGATAAAATTAGAATTCAGTTCTTCATTTACATCCCAGTTCAGCTCGATTCCTTTATTTTCAGCCATTGGCTCAAGTGTCCTGCAGGTATTCTCGATTACATTTTTAATGTTGAACGCTGTTTTTTCTATGGATATCCTGTTGTTTTCCAGCCTTGAAAAATCGAGAAGGTCATTTACAAGCTTAAGGATGTAATTTGCCGATTCGTTAATGTTATTGAGGTATTGCTTTTGTTTTCCGGTAATTCCCGAATCTTTTATAAGGTCGTGAAAACCTATGATACTGCCAAGTGGTGTTTGCAAATCATGGGTTACAGTAGCCATAAGCATGGACTTAGTTCTTAGAAGTTCTTCATTTTCCTGGTTTAATGACTCAAGTTGTCTTCTGTACTTTTGGTTTATGCTCAGGTCACGGATAATGATCCATGCAAAAATTATAAAAACAAGAATGGCGAATGCGCCAATCCAGGCAATATTTTTAAAGGTTTTTTGAATGCCTAACTCAGACTGCCTCATTTGCCTTACCGACTTTTGGAAAAATTCGTTTTCAAGCGAGGTCAGGATTTCTCTTAACTGTTCAGAAATTATTCGATTTTCGTCAAGCAGTCTTTGCTCTTTCAGGAATAATATGTGATCCAGTTGCCTTTCTTTATTGCGAATATCTTTCAGGACCTTATTAAAGGCCATCGCCATAGAATCGTTTGGGACAGTAGGTTTACTTAGCGATTCTCTTAATCTGGGGCTCAGTATTGCGTTTACAGATTTTTGCCCGGGATATTGTTTTTTAGTTTCTACTGATTTTATATTCTTTACAATAGAGTCTTTTGTTTTGTTAATGCCTTCAATGGCTTTAACATAGGTATCCTTGTGGGGGTTTTTTTTATGAAAAGCGATAATCTCGCTTATGCTGTTTCTTTTACGGCTAATAAGGAGTTGTATAGAGTCAAATTTAGATATCTGATCGCTGTCAACCCCTTTTTTAATATTGTTTATCTCCAGGTCTATACTGTTTATCAGTATATTGTACTTTTCGAAATCGGCCTCGGTTTCGGTCAGTATAGCATTACGGCCTATTGCCTCAGACGCATAAAGATTTGCAATGGTATTGCTTATATGAATTATTTTCTTGTTTTCCTCACTGTTGCGGCCTGAACCTGCTAATTTTAAAATTTCGGTATATACCAGCCATACGGATAAGAATGCCATCGCAAATAGCAATACATATCCGGCAATAACTTTATATTTTACGGCTTTATGTTTTTGTACCATCAGATAAAAGTAGTAGGTTTTATTATCTTAATAAAACGGTACAAATATAGTTAAAGTATAATTATTGGTTTAGCTTCTCACCATTACCCTAAGGAAATTGATTTCATCTTTTAGATGCTGTATTTCGGCTCTCAGGCTTTCAACCAGAATATCATAAACTTCTTTATTGGCATTATTGAATGCTGGATTTTCCTCATTTGTAATTTCCGTGATAACTTCGTTGAAAAGATAAGATATATTAACGTTAAGGATCCTGACAATCTTAAGAAGTTTTACAACATTAAGCCTTCTGTCATCTTTTTCAAGACGTCCGTAATTACTTTGGGTAACATCAAGCTGATGTGCCATAGTTTCCTGTGTTATACCCTTTTCTTCTCTTAATTTTTTAATTCGTTGTCCAATAATGTTCATAATAGTTGGTTTTTTAGTGTTGGATGCTGAAATGTGAAATTTATAATTATAACTATTTTTTAAGTTTTTTCTTTCGCAATAAACTATATATTTGGTGCTGCTTATCGGCAAACGTTAACCACACCTTACGGTTTTTGTTTTTGCTGCCTTTCCCACCCTGAAAAGGGATTGTGGGTAAAAGTTGTATTTATATAGAATTATTCTTTATAAAAGTAGAGAAGATGTCCGGCTGTAAAAAAGTATCGGGCAAATATTCGATGTAATGCACTTTTTCTCCCATGAACGGTAGATAAAATATGATTATATATCTATTTTTTAATAGTTATAATTTAATTATTAATAGCAATGATAAGTTAAAAAGTGTAGGTGTGGTGAAAAAAATCTTAGTTTATGACAATCAGAACGCTTATTATGAGCTTCTAAAAAACAGTATCACTGAAGAGTATGAATTTATATCAGCAAGTACTGTAGGCTTTGAATTTGCTGATTCAGAGTGTGATATGGTTTTGTTTTTCTTGTATGATGAAATCGAGCTGCTTGACTTTGTAAAGCTCTATAATGAAAATATCCCCTTTGTATTGGGGATAGCTAATGAAGAAACAGCTAAAGATATTGTAACTGAGGGTAATATTCAATTTCTGAATTTAAATAATTTAAAGGATGAACTTCTGGCAGATGTAAAAGTTATTCTTAAAACAGTACAGCCGAAAAAAAAAGAACCCCGCTTTTAGCGGGGTTACATATTATTGAGAGATAATAGATCTTGAAATTACTATTTTCTGTATTTCCGAAGTTCCTTCGTAGATCTGGGTGATTTTAGCATCACGCATCAGTCTTTCTACGTGGTATTCTTTAACGTATCCATTGCCTCCGTGAATCTGTACGGCTTCAATTGTTGTATCCATTGCTACCTGCGATGCATATAGCTTAGCCATAGCTCCGCTTATATCGTAGTTGTTGTGCTGGTCTTTATCCCATGCTGCTTTGATACACAGGTGACGTGCTGCTTCAATACTAACTGCCATATCAGCAAGTTTGAATGCGATAGCCTGGTGGTTACATATCTCTGTGCCAAAAGCTTTGCGCTCTTTAGAGTATTTTAGTGCAAGCTCATAAGCTCCCGAAGCGATTCCTAATGCCTGAGAAGCGATTCCAATCCTTCCGCCTGCAAGAGTTTTCATAGCAAATTTGAATCCGAATCCATCTTCACCGATCCTGTTTTCTTTAGGAACCTTTACGTCAGTGAACATTAGAGAATGCGTGTCAGATCCGCGGATACCAAGTTTTTGTTCTTTAGCGCCTATTTCGAAACCTGGCATACCTTTTTCAAGGATAAGTGCATTGATTCCTTTATGTTTTTTTTCAGCATCCGTCTGGGCAATTACCAGATAAACATCAGCAGTGCTGCCGTTTGTTATCCAGTTCTTAGTTCCGTTTACAAGATAATGGTCGCCCATATCTATTGCAGTAGTTCTCTGTGATGTTGCATCACTACCTGCTTCAGGTTCAGAAAGGCAGAAAGCACCTATTATTTCTCCTGTTGCAAGTTTGGTAAGGTATTTTTGTTTTTGTTCTTCAGTACCAAAAGTCTGAAGTCCCCAGCAAACAAGTGAATTGTTAACTGACATAACCACTGAAGCAGAAGCATCAATTTTTGATATTTCTTCCATAGCCAATACATAAGAAATGGTGTCAAGGCCGCTTCCTCCATATTTAGGGTCTACCATCATGCCAAGGAACCCAAGTTCTCCCATTTTTTTGATTTGTTCAGTAGGGAAAATTTGTTTCTCGTCTCTTTCTATTACACCCGGAAGCAATTCATTCTGAGCGAAATCACGCGCAGCTTGCTGGATCATCAGGTGCTCTTCAGTAAGTTTAAAATCCATAATATTTGATTATTATTTTTTGTTTTATTGCGCCCAAATGTACTTATTAAATGTGAATTTGTCAATATGAATGCGTAATTTTAGCCTCGCGATGAAGGAAAACTATAACGTTATAGGAGTAATGTCAGGAACTTCGCTTGATGGCGTAGACCTGGCTCATATTTTTTTTACTGTAAACAAGGGTAAATGGAGTTTTGAGATAGGTGAAGCGGTGACCGTTCCTTATTCTGAGGAGTGGGTAATGCGCCTTAAAAATGCTGTGAATTTTTCTGATGAAGAGCTTAAGATTCTGAATGCAGAATATACACATCTGCTGGGTGGTATCATAAAAACATTTATTCAGGATAATGCCATCAATAACCTCGATGCGGTTTGTTCCCATGGGCATACTATTCTGCATCAGCCTCATAATGGTTTTACATTACAAATAGGCAATCTGCCGGAAATTGCTTCTATAACAGGAGAGAAGGTGATTTGTGATTTTCGTGTACAGGATGTGCAACTGGGCGGGCAAGGTGCTCCGCTTGTTCCTATAGGGGACAGGATGCTGTTTCCGGATTATCGCTATTGCCTTAACCTTGGTGGGTT
Organism: Flavobacterium hauense; assembly: GCF_054457175.1. Classification (NCBI taxonomy): domain Bacteria; kingdom Pseudomonadati; phylum Bacteroidota; class Flavobacteriia; order Flavobacteriales; family Flavobacteriaceae; genus Flavobacterium; species Flavobacterium hauense. The sequence continues at coordinate 207,793 of NZ_JBTKVX010000004.1, read as the reverse complement.
CTCTAATGTTTCCTTCGAAGAAAACGGCGCTCGTATCGCATTCGATATATGTCCTGTAAACACAGTATTGAATCATTATGCAAATCAGTTAGGATTTGAATATGATGCCAATGGTGCTATAGCACGCGAAGGTGAAGTTATCGTACCATTACTGGATGAGCTTAATGCGCTTGGGTTTTATGCTCAGGACTATCCAAAATCGCTTGGTTTTGAATTCGTGAAAGAAGTTGTATTCCCAATAATGGAGAAATACCCCAAAACGGCTCAGGATAAGATAGCGACCTTTACAGAGCATGTCGCTTTTCAGATTGCAAATACAATTAAAGGTATAGGTGATGGTGAGCTCTTGGTTACTGGTGGTGGCGCTTATAACAGGTTTCTTGTTGAAAGGATGAGAAAACTTTTGCCCGGCACAACTATAGCGATACCTGACGACAAGACGATACAGTTTAAAGAAGCGCTTATTTTTGCGTTGCTTGGCGTTTTAAAGCTTCGTGGTGAGGTGAATGTATTGAGCAGTGTTACCGGAGCGTCGGGAGATCATGGCTCTGGTGTTATTTACATACCTTAAAGAATACCTATTTTTTTAATAGCTTCTATAAGTTCGTGGTCATCGCCGCCTTTACCCTGAAGCAGCATGTTCTTCATTTGGGCTTTTCTCTTTTCTATGGCACTTAATGATAGTGGCACATAATTAGGGATATTCTTGGTAAGGATGCCTTCAGATAATCGCATTAATATCTGCTTGTCATAATTGTCAAGCTTATAATTATCGAATACTTTGTCTTTTAATGATTTTACAATTTTGTTGCTCAGGTAAGTGTCACCTCCAAATACAATTTTAAAAGCATTAAGGAATTCATCGATATCAATATCACTTTTGCATAAGATTCCCTGAGGATTTATTTCTCTTATCAGCCTGTCTACAAGTGTGGCTTCACTATGCATGGTTAGGATGATGATGATGCAATCCGGAATTGTTTTTCTGATAAGCACGCCAAGGTCAAGGCCGGAAAAAATATTTTGTTCCGGGTAGGGCGGAAGGCTAAGGTCGAGATAGGCTACATTAAATACAGTACCACCGGTTTGCGAATCTGAAATTAGCTTATAAGCCTGTTCGCAATCAAGCGCTTTTGTAAAGATAAGGTTGTGGCCTTCAAACTCTTCTTCCGATAATACATTTACATATCCATTAACCGTCATTGGATGGTCGTCGACGATTAAAATGTTTAAATCCTCTTGCATAAGCTGTCTATAGGTTGTACAAAATTAACAAAAATTACGGGAAAACCGTAAAATAGACTATTCAAATGTTTTTATATTGCGCAAAATTTTCTCTAATATTTTGTGCAGTATTCTTATCTAATAGTTGACGACAACAAAGACAATATTCAGGAAACCTTAAGGAAATTTGAGGCTTTCCCGGAATTCTATTGTGCCGGTGTTGCCGAAAACAGGGAAGATGCAATAAACAAGATACTTGAACTGCAGCCGCAATTGGTTTTTCTCGAAATTTGCCCGAAGAACAAAAAAAGCAACCTTTCGCTGAACATTATTGCTGAACTTTATCGCTTTATAGATAACGTGCCTTACTTCATAGCGCTCACTGCATCTCCTAAATATGCTTTTGAAGCAATACAGGCAGGAGTCTTTGATTATCTCCTTGCGCCGCTTAACCAGTTTGATCTTAGGAAGAGCCTTCTTAAGTTCCAAAAAACCAGTCCGGCAGCAGCAAACAATACGATATGTATAAAATCGTATGGAGATTACCAGTTTATCTCACTAAGCGATATAGTGTATCTTAAAGCGGATAATAATACAACGGATTTCTTTTTACAGAACGGGCGAAAGCTTACTGCTTATAAAACTCTCAAACATTATGAAGCAAATCTGCCGCTCTATTTTTTCAGGATACATAATAGTTATATAGTAAACAGTAATTATATTTCTAGGATCAATACCGGAAAATCACTTTGTTATCTGAATCATAGCGACATTTCAATATCTTTCTCTAAGACCTTTAAAGATAATGTAGATACCATTATCAGGAAAATCGCTCCGGAATACCTTTAATCCCTATTTTTAAGTACTTTTTCTAATTAACCCCTATACTTTGTTAAGTCAGGGTTACGGCAGTGTTTTGCTAATATTGTTGTATTTTAATATTTTAAGTAGGTTAAGTTTTACAATAATTTTAAAATTATCACAATTGAATAATTCAAATGTTTCATTGACCCTTCAAAATGGTTGAGTTACTCGTGTGCGGGGGTATTCTACTAAACCTGCTGTAAATCATGAGGCTGGTTGTTTTTTTGAGCGTAGTTTTGCTTCAGAATCAAACGATAAACGGGAGGTTCTCATAACAAAATAAGAAAAAAATAACATCTAATAAAAACCTTACTACTCATGAAAAAAATTATCCTTACACTAAGTCTAGTTGCTCTTATCAGCTCATCATTCGTTTCTTGTTCAACTGATGACAGCGCTATGGAAGATACAAAAGCAGGTGGTCTTGGAATTGTTGCTCCAATTGACAACGGAGATAAAGATCTTCCAAAACCTCCAATGAGACCATAATTAGGTACATGAAATAAAATATATTATTTTTGAGGCTGTAGTTTAAAAAACTACAGCCTCAAAAATTTTGAAAAACTACCAACTCGTATATTTATTTCTTTTTTTTCTTCTCTTGGCTGTGTCATGCGATAAGTCAATTGACCCGACGAATTCTTCTGTCAGAAAAGAAAAAAGCCTTATTGCCAGGGCTGATAATTATAATTTGAGTAAAGAGGGCCAGGTTAAATATTTAGATTCTGCGGCCCGGTATTTACCTGAAGCCGCAAAAGATACAGTAACACAGGGGCTGTTGAAGAAAATCACGATAGGTTATTATAATCGTGATCTCTATGAAAAGGCAATTTCTTCGGGAAAACAACTACATGCAATTTCCGTCTCTCTTAAAGATACCTTAGCAACCGGCAGGGCTCTTTTTTATATTGGAGAATCTTTTTATGGCTTAGAAGAAAATGACAGTGCTTTGCGTTATTATTCAAGAGCTGAAAAAATCAATACTGCTTTTAAAGGAACTGGCGATAAAGCGCTTGGCGAAATTATTCTTTACAAAGCATACATATATTATGATGCAGGAGAATTTGTGCTATGCGAAGCAGAAGCCTTTAAGGCTGAAAAGCATTTACGTATAGCTAACAAGGCAACGGATTTATATAACTGCTATAATCTTATTGCTTCGTCGCTCGATGGGCAGGAAAATGAAAAGGATGCCATAGATTATTACCAGAGGGCTTTTGATGTTATTGATAATTTTAAAAAAGAAGGTTATTCGGAAAGCCAGATGGCATTGTACAAAGCTTCCTGTTACAATAATATGGGAGGGGTATATGTGAAAATGAAGCAGCATAAAAAGGCGATTGAGATATATCAGCAGGCCCTGAGTATGTCCGAAGCAGATTCCCCCGGCCTTTATGCAAAACTTCTTAACAACCTAGCTTCAGCAAAATACAAATCAGGAGATTTTTCCCAGCTTCCGGAACTTTTTTATAAATCGCTCGCAATACGCGACAGCCTGCAAAATGAAAGAGGTATTGTTGCCAGTAACGTCAGCCTTGGGGAATATTTTTTATATAGAAAAGATACCGCAAAAGCGATCAGCTATCTTACCAACGCCTATCATAAAGCTAAAGAAATCAAGAGTAATTCGGATATTCTTAGCACACTTAAAACGTTAAGTGCGATAGATAAGGTTAGTAATGATTACTACATACGCCGGTATGTAACAGTTAATGACAGCCTCCAGAAGATAGCCCAGAATACAAGGAATAAATTTGCCCGTATCGAATTTGATACCGACAGGATACTCACTGAGAAAGATGCGCTGGCAAAAAAGAACAGTTTTATTATAGGAGTGTCTATAGTTGTGGTTTTGTTTATCGCGGCAATATTTATCATCTATTATCTAAATTCAAAAAACAAGGAACTTTTGCTTGTGCAGGAGCAGCAAAAAGCAAACGAGGAAATTTATGAGCTGATGTTTGAGCAGCAAGGGAAAATTGAGTCGGCGAAAACTGAGGAGAAATCACGTATTGCAATGGAACTTCACGACGGAATCCTTAATAATATATATGCTGTAAGGCTCAATCTGGAGTTCATCAATAAAAAAGCGGATGACGAATCGATTGTCCGGCGTAAGGAGTATATCAAAGAATTGCAAAATATAGAGTCTGAGATCAGGGGAGTGTCACACGACCTTAGCAGGAACGCGCTGTTTAACCAGGAGCAAAGTTTTGAGAACATGCTTGGCTTTATGATTACCTCTCAGAAAAATAATTTTGATACGGAATTTGAAGCAGAGATTGATCCATTGATCAACTGGGAAGAAATGAGCAACGTTCGTAAGGTTAATGTTTATAGGATAATACAGGAGGCTTTACAGAATATCAATAAGTATTCGAGTGCCGGACATGCAAAAGTTGTGGTTACCCGCAATAACGAAAATATAGTGGTCACTATAACGGATGATGGTATTGGCTTCGTGCCAGAAAAAGCCAAAGGAGGAATCGGTCTTCGCAATCTTAAAAAACGAGCCGATGCTCTTGGTGGTGCACTGCAAATCAATTCAAAGCCAGGAAAAGGGGCTGTTGTTGAGGTCTTGTTCCCAATGTAATATTCTCACTAAAATGCAAAATTCTCATATATATGTTTCATATATTTGTGCCGATTTATAAAAATACAAACAAATGAAAGATTTACTAAGTAAATTTGAAAATAAACAACCTGAAATAGTATTCAACTGGAAAGACTCTGAAACGGAAGCTGAAGGATGGACAGTGATCAACTCGCTTAGAGGTGGAGCTGCCGGAGGTGGAACAAGGATGAGAAAAGGACTTGATATGAATGAAGTGCTTTCATTGGCTAAAACAATGGAAGTGAAATTCTCTGTTTCCGGTCCTGCTATCGGTGGTGCGAAATCAGGGATCAACTTTGATCCGGCAGACCCTCGTAAAGAAGGTGTGCTTCAGAGATGGTACAAAGCGGTATCTCCGCTTCTTAAAAGCTACTATGGTACAGGTGGTGACCTTAATGTGGATGAGATCCATGAGGTTATCCCAATGACGGAAGAGTGTGGTGTATGGCATCCGCAGGAAGGTGTTTTTAACGGACACTTTAAGCCAACGGAAGCTGACAAGATCAACAGGATTGGCCAATTGCGCCAGGGTGTTGTGAAAGTTATTGAAAACCCTGCTTTTTCTCCTGATGTAAACAGGAAATATACTGTTGCAGACATGATCACAGGTTACGGTGTTGCCGAGGCTGTAGGTCATTACTATAAAATATATGGTGGTTCTATCGAAGGTAAAAAAGCAATCGTTCAGGGCTTTGGTAACGTAGGTTCTGCTGCTGCATTTTACCTTGCTAAAATGGGTGCTAAAGTTGTTGGTATCATTGACCGCGATGGAGGACTTATCAATAAAGACGGTTTCTCTTTTGAAGAGATCACCAACCTTTTCCTAAACAAAGATGGTAACAAACTTGTTGCTGAGAACATGATTCCTTTTGAGACGATCAATGAGGAAATATGGAAAATCGGAGCAGAGATATTTACACCGTGTGCAGCATCAAGACTTGTAACAAAAGACCAGGTTGACAATATGATAGCTTCGGGACTTGAAGTTATCTCTTGTGGTGCTAACGTGCCATTTGCAGATAAAGAAATTTTCTTTGGCCCTATCATGGAAGCGACTGATAGCAAAGTAAGCCTTATCCCTGACTTTATCTCTAACTGCGGAATGGCGAGAGTATTTGCTTACTTCATGGAGAAAAAAGTTGGTATGACTGACGAAGCTGTTTTTGCTGATACATCAGAAACTATTGGCAGAGCTATTGCTAATGTACATGCCCGTAATGCATCTAAGCTGAACATCAGTCATACTGCATTCGAAATCGCATTAAAGCAACTTGTATAAGCTATACGATAAATAAAAATATTATTTTTGAATGACAGATTAACCTCTGTCATTTTTTTATTCTATGACCTACAAAGAAACTACCGAATGGATGTTTGCCCAGCTGCCAATGTATCAGCTTCAGGGCGCGTCTGCTTACAAAATAGACCTTACCAACACCTTGTTGCTTGCTGATCATTTAGGTAATCCTGAAAGGGAAGTCAAAACGATACATATTGCAGGGACAAATGGCAAAGGTTCAGTGTCTAACATGCTGGCTTCAATATTGCAGGAAGCTGGATACAAGACCGGTTTATATACATCGCCTCACCTTAAGGATTTCAGAGAGCGCATAAAAATTAACGGAGAGGATATCTCCGAAGAATTTGTTGTTGGCTTCATAGATGATAACAAATCTTTTTTTGAGACAAACCATCTCAGCTTTTTTGAAATGACAGTTGGCCTTGCTTTTGATTATTTCAGGCAGGAAAAAGTCGATATTGCGATTATTGAGACAGGATTAGGGGGAAGGCTTGACTCAACTAATATCATCACGCCACTGGTATCGGTTATTACTAATATCGGGATGGATCACATGCAGTTTTTAGGTAATACGCTAACAGCAATTGCAGGAGAGAAAGCAGGAATTATTAAGCCTGGTATTCCGGCCGTGGTGGGGGAGTACAATAATGAAACAAAGCCTGTTTTTATAGCTAAAGCTAAAGAAGGCAGTTCGCCGTTGTATTTCGCTTCTGATGAGGTTACGAAAGATTATGCTTCAGATCTTACAGGAGATTACCAAAAAGCGAACAGGAAGACCGTAGTAAAGACTATCGCATTATTAACTGATAAATTCTCAATATCTGATGAGCATATAAAAGAGGGTCTGCTTCATGTTGCAAAAAATACGGGCTTTATGGGCCGATGGCAGCAACTGCACAGTAACCCCACTGTGATTGCTGATACAGCCCACAACAGCCACGGACTTAAGATCGTTATGCATCAGTTGCAAAAGCAGAAGTATGATACCTTGCGTATTGTTCTGGGTGTGGTTAACGATAAAGACCTTACCGACATCCTTCCGCTGATGCCACATGATGCGGTATATTATTTCTGCAAGCCGGATATTCCGCGTGGGCTTGATGCTGCGGCATTGCAGCAGTCGGCGGATGGTTATGGGCTCAAGGGAGAAATATACGAATCGGTGCAATCAGCATATAATAAAGCACTACGGGAAGCAGCGGTTTCCGATTTTATTTATGTCGGGGGGAGTACATTTGTGGTGGCTGAGGTTTTATAACCCTCTTTGAGGGAGAAAATATTTAAATTTTTTAAAATTGTAAGTGTTGTGCATTCTGTTTTATAACAGAAAGTTATTAAAAGCTTAACTGCTGTTTGAAGATGAAGCTTAAAAAATAATTGATTTTTTTCGGGTTTAAGTTTGCAAATATCAAAAACCGCCCTATATTTGCACTCGTAATAATGAAACAAACAACGCTTCAGGATTACAAAAATAGGGCGATTAGCTCAGTTGGTTCAGAGCATCTCGTTTACACCGAGAGGGTCGGGGGTTCGAATCCCTCATCGCCCACCACTTTTTAACTCTTCAGGAAACTGAAGAGTTTTTTGTTTTATATGATTATTTTCTCGTTTACACCGAGAGGGTTTGGGGGTTCTCCGATAGCTATCGGGACTCATCGCCCACAAGAAAAGCCGAAACTTGCGTTTCGGCTTTTTTCATTCTGAAAAGTGAGGAACGATTTGTTTTGGGCATTTCAGAATTAAAAAAGTAAACCCACCGATAAGGAGGGTTTGCCTTTTTTTGTAGCATTAAGACCTTTTGGAATGAACGAAGTTAATCTTTGTCGTCCACAAAAAAAGCTTGAGTATTTCCCCAAAGCTTTTTTAAATGTTTTTTCCAACTATTGTTTTACGATTTTTATCTGATATGATTTATCACCAACTTTCAGGGTTAGCAGGTAAACTCCCAAAGAAAGCCCGGACGGCATAGAAATGTGCGTTGATCCTATTCCTGCTGATGAGGTTACACTATCAACTCGTCGCCCTAAACTATCGAAAATAGTTATGGTGTCTGGGTTTTCCACACCTTCCACGATAAGCGTATCCGTGAACGGATTAGGGAATGCACGAATGACCACTTCTTCCGTTTGAGGTGTCGACAAAAGACCGGCGTTGAAACGCATGAGGGCAATATCTCTGGTTGTGGCATTTTCGAAATCTCCAACAAGCACCAATTTGCCATCGGCCTGGAACCGCGCTGAATTTCCTGCTTCGTTATCTCCGAAATCAACCAATAGCAGGCCAGATGTCCCGAAACCGGTATCAAGTAAACCATTGTTATTGTATCTCAAACAGGCAAAATCAAGGTCGCTGCCTGAAGAATAACCCAACAGAAGTAGCTTGCCGTCCGGCTGTATAACCGAGCTCGTCATAACGCTGGGCACTGTTGTAGTCGTGATTACCTTGCCATTTGCCCCAAAGGTTGCATCGGCCGTTCCGTTAGCCAGGTAACGCGCAACAATGGTACTAACTGACATTGTAGAGGTGTTGAACAGTGTTCCTGAAGCATATATTTTGCCATCTGAGGCGATTGAAATCGCATTGATTATTGCCTGTCCACCTCCGAATACTGTTACGGCACGGCCGTTTTGTCCGAAGGTAGTATCGACAGATCCATCTGCATTGAGGCGCATCAGTCCGAAGTTGATATCGTCTACGGTTCCCGAGGTAGTATAGCCGCCCAACAATATTTTTCCATCTGTCTGGATCTTCATTGCGCTTGGTGCATCCATCGTTGGTGCCCCGGCATTGCCCGGGTTACCGAAATTATAGGTCATAAGCCCCTGCGGTCCAAATGTTGTGTCGGGCTGGCCATCTGCATTGATACGCATTAAGGCGAAATTGCTGTCTGAGGTATACAAATGACAGCCTAGCAGAAACTTCCCGTCAGGCAACACCTCGAAACCAGCCAGATAAAACTCCCCTTCTCCATTATAATTGAGCGTAATTTGTCCACCCTGCTGGCCAAAGAATATGTCTACGAATCCGTTTTGTAGGAAACGAATCAACGAGATCCGTCTAGCTGAACCTGGAAAAGGCTGGTGAACTACTGCTGCTACGATTTTTCCGTCAGGAAGCACGCGGACAAAGTTTGCTTCTGTAGTCTCAAAACTCCCGGCATCAACCTCGCAACGCCCAAGATTCTGTGGGCCGAATCCAAAATCAAACGTTCCGTCGGGATTGTAACGCGTTACTACCAGATTATTGCGTTCCAGCTCATCATCGATGTCCTGATAACTGTAGCCGCAGGCAACGATTTTACCGTCTGGCTGGAAGGCCACATCGGTACCGACGGAATTATAAAAAGGCAAAGTAGTACGGACAAGCCCGTTGTTTCCGAAAGTCGTATCGGGACTTAACTGGGCAAACGCACTGCTTATAGTATACAGACTGGTTATAAAAGAGAGTAGTGTTTTTTTCATAAGGTTTAAGGTTGTCTTATTACTATGATGTAACAGCTCAGCCAAAAATATAAAAAAGGGGTAACAGCCCTTCTTTTACTATGTTATGAAAAAGAAAAGAAACCATGCTTCGTGTTAAAAGTTAAAAAAATGTTGTGGGTTAAGATGATACTCACCGTTTAGTCAGTTGTACAGCTTTGATTTCACCGGTTTTTATGTCTTTCACCTCCAGGATGGCGGTATCCGATTTGGGTTTTGTATCCAAGTGAAATGCATCGCAGGGATTCATTGCTGAATAATCAATGTCACCAAACTTTATTACTTCGTCTCCCTCACCGATCCTATCGTTAAGCACAGTATTCCAAACTATGCCTACAACTAATTTTCCTTCTTTGATTACAAGTTCCACAGGCCAGTTCTTTTCGGTAACATCTATTGCCCCATCCGTGTAAGAATTGAAATACAACTGCCTTCCCGGGTAATCAATCACGATATCACCATATTGCAGTATTTGGCTGCCTATCCTTGAATGGGTAGTGCTGGTGGTTGTAGTTGTAATATTTTTTAGGGTCACACCTGCAAAAACCATTTCGGGCAGCGACACCATGTAATGCTCTGTCTGATTTTCTACACCATGTAAGCCCATTGTATGCGAACCCTTAGCCTGGTGTATTACCGAAATATAGTTGTACTTTTTAAGTGTGTCGTAAGAAGAAAATGATAAATCATACAGCCCCATCATTCCTGTGTCGAACAGGAGTTCTTCGTGTCCGTCTGCTAGATTGTTTTTAAAGTAAATCGCTAAGTAGGGGTTACTTTGTCTTTTGTCCTTTAATAAACCTGCGCTTTTCTTTTTATCGGTACTAAAGTTTTTCAGCTTATCCGTAAAGCTAACAGTTTTGTCTTTATATGAAAATTTGACTACGCTGTTGCGGAGCATATTACTGCCAATAAACCCATCAATTCCAAGGCATTGTAAAAGATAGTTGTTCTCGGCAACCACGGCAGGTATGTCTTTAAAGGTAAGATTACTTACCTGTACAGGCGGTAGTGTTATGAGTTTCATATTCTCGGTCAGATTGCTGGAATCGCTCACGCCAATCCCTGCAGTTGATTTTAACCCTAATGCGTCACACAGCTCTTGTGTAATGGCACTCGTGGCGCCCGTATCTACAAGAAAATCATAGGTCTTGCCTTTTATAACGGCCTGTACCACCATCAGGCCTCTGATGTCCCTATAAGGGACGCTAACATTATAATTTTTTTGTACAACCTTGCCCTTATTGATGGTTTTGATGTTTTGTGCAACCGATAAATTAAGGAATAATAGCGCAGAGAAAAGATAAAGTATTTTCATAAATGTGATGGATTGGATTGCTTTACGTTTACACAATCTGTGCCAAAACTGAAATTATTAGTATTTATCCTATCTTTAAAACGATGTTATTGGCTTTTACATTTAATTAGCATCTACAAGCTCAATATCCATTGTCTTTATCAGTTCTTTAAAACGATGTTATTGGCTTTTACATTTAATTAGCATCTACAAGCTCAATATCCATTGTCTTTATCAGTCCGTCTTCAAAGGTGTAAATATGTTTTACCGTACCGTCAAACATTAAATTGCCCTGCAGGTCTTTTACATTCTGATGGACTTTAACTTCCAGGCTTCCATTATCTCTTTCGGCAAAACCAACCGGTTCAACTTTTGGGTTTATTTCCGTCCATTGGCGCGTCCAGTATTCTTTAATTTCGTTATGCCCGCTTATATAGCCGCCTTCCCATGCTTTCGACCATTGAACATCAGGTTGCATTGTTGAAAGAGCGTTGTCAATATTTCTATCATTAAAGGCAGTATATGCCTTATGTATTACATCTTTGGTTTTTTCCATTTTGATTGATTTTACATCTAAGATAAGCAATATCTCCATATACGGAAAAACCCTTTGATTATCACCAAAGGGTTTTGTTCTAAAAATAGTTTGCTTCCATGTCTTTGAGTAGATCGATATGTTCAGGCTTCCATCCCAGAATTTCCTGTGTCTTTTTACTATGGGAAGGGCAATTGAAAGAAGCGAAGTGCATAAACCAGCTAAAGTGTTTTTCTGCTTCATCCGGTGCAAGGCTTACGGTTGGCAATTGCAGGTGTTCTCCAATTGTTTTCGCTATAGCAATAAACGGAATTCCTTCTTCGGCTACGGCATGAAATACTTTTTGTGACGGTTGTTTCTGTACGATCAGGCTGTAAACTTTTGCGGCATCAAATCGGTGTACGGCAGGCCAGCGGTTTTGTCCGTCGCCAATATAAGCCGACTGCCCATTTTCTTTAGCCATGCCAATAATAATAGGTATAAAGCCGTGTTCGCCCGCACCATGTACAGTTGGCGGAAGCCTGACGATATAAGCATTTACTCCTTTTGATGTTGCAGCTGCCACTGCTTCTTCGGTTGCAGCCCTTGGAATAACATCAGAAGTAACAGTGATAGTGTCATCTTCATCCACAATGCGATCATAACGTAAAAGCCCAATCCCTGAAGTAACCACCAGGGGTTTATCGGTACCCGCTAAAACATTACCGAGGGCTTCAATTACAATACGGTCAGCTTCGCAGCTTGCTTTAAACTGAGAGAAGTCATGATTAAAAGCAGTGTGGATAACTGCATCACATTCGGCGGCACATTTGCTGATGGCAGCAATGTCATTAATGTCGCCCAAATAAGGTTCGGCGCCTGCTTTTCGCACTATTTCGGCACCCGCTTCTGATCTGACCAGTCCAAGGACATCAATACCAGAGGATAATAATTCGTTTACAATGGCTGAGCCTACAAAGCCTGAGGCCCCGGTAACAAATACACGCATAATTATAGGTTTTTAGAAAGACAAAGGAAGATAAACGCCTTTCTGAAAACATGGTCATCTGACCATAATTGCATTTATCGGTGCAACTGCGTGTGACGGATGCGCGTAAGGGTTTTGAGCGACATACCAAGATAGGCTGCTATCATGTGTAGCGGAAGGCGGTTGAGGTAGCCCGGAAAATTGCTGACGAAATCTTCATATTTTTCCTCGGGAGTTGCACTCAGGTTTGTCATTATGCGCTGACGGTTCTGATAGATCGTGCGTGCTATAAGCTGTTCTGAAAATTGCTTCAGTAAAGGAAAATCCTTAAGTAAGGTGTTGAAATCATTCTTTTTCCAAAGTAAAATTTCACTCGATTCAACGGCCGCTATGTTAATTAGGGAAGGAGTTTCCTTATCATAGCTCTCCACATCCAGTGTCCAGCTCAGCTCAGGTGAAAACTGGAGTATGTGTTCGTTACCGTTAGTTGAGATGCTGTAAGTACGTAACAATCCCTTTATGATAAATACCTTATGGCGGCATACATCGCCGGCAGTAAGCAAATGCTCATTGCGGCGAACAGTTCTCTGCTCGGCCAGGTTACTGATGGTTTGTATCACATCATCAGGCAGGCCGCTCTGTTCTTTCAGGTAGTTATAAAATTCAGGCTGCATTATACAAAAATATCAAATATTGTGTAAAATTCTATGGCTATGCTGTAAAGACTATTATAAGGATTTTCCCAAAGTAAAACTATAGGTATAAGTACTTGTTTTTGGTAATGCGTATAAACCCCTGTTTTTGTGTTAGATAGCTTTTGGGCGGTTTTTTTATCATAAGTTTACCCCTTGATTGACCAACTCAATCTGAATAATTCAACTAACTAAAATTATTACTTATGAAACAAAAATTTACTTTCCCAACCCTTTTGGGGATGTTGGCATTGCTGTCGCTCGGGGTGTACAGCTGCCGTGAAAACGACAAATCGCAGGAGAGCAAGGAGTATACTGCAATGAATGTATCTCCGGCTAACGGAGCATTTCAAAACCACAGGGATTCTGTACCTTCAAAAGAAGAATACAGCAATCCGCTCTTCGTTCTTAGTCATGATTACCCAACAGAGGTTAAAGATGTTGTAAACCCTACGTGGCAACAAACCCTCAAAGGTGGGACAATGTCTGAATCTAATGCTTTACCGTACATGGATGCGCTGAAAAAATATATCGCACCAAATGTAAAGCCATTCTTTACGGATAATAAAAACTGGACATCGGCAAAATATGGCTGGTTCAATGAACCTTGGATCGGATCAGAAAGGGAAGCTATCCTGGGAGCCTATTTAGGAAATGGAAATCCTGCGAATATGTTCAAGTCTCTGAAAGAAGACGAATCGGGATATGCTTTGGTATTTTATGATTCGGTAGCAGCCTATACCGTTGGGCAGTTGTGGGGCAAAACTGGTGAAAAAGTCAACCTGACGAAAGATTCAGGTCAATTTAAAGAAGGAAGCATTGTTGTTAAACTTGCTTTTTCCAACGTAAATGCTCCGAACTGGCCTGTTATGGAAGGAGCAGAAACCCTTAGTGTTTATGACACCATTCCAACCAGGGAGAATCCTAAGACCGGATACCAGGTGCGTAAGGTAAGTTTCTTCCAGATGGATGTGATCGTTAAGGATAGCAAAGCTGCTCCTAAAACAGGCTGGGTTTATTCTACCTTCGTATATGACATGGATGCCAAAGGTGATTTTTGGGATAAGATGGTGCCACTTGGCGCAATGTGGGGCGACGATCCCGATGTTATCAGTCCAATACAGCCACCATACCCTAAACTAAAAGAAACCGTAATCAACGCAAAAGCACCTTTTTATAGCAAAGAAACCTTAGGCTGGGGCGGAAGGCTGAGTGGCCCTAACGACGGGGCAGTTGCTCAGGAAGCGGTTGATGTTACTACAGGAAAAGTATATAAAAACCTGGCATTGTCATCGTGCATGAGTTGTCACAGTCCTGCGCAGGCAGCTTTAAAATCATTCCTGCTTCCGGGGCCGAAACAAACTACAAATAATTTAATGGTATATACTCCGGGAAGTAAAGAGTGGATGCTATGGTTCAGGGATAACCCGGGTGATGTGCCTTTTGATGAAGGTGAGATTGCACTTGATTATGATATGGCAATGGCTGCCAAATCGATTCCTGCCTATAATAAAGCTAAAGCATCTACAACATCTGCTAAAAATGCGAGAACAGCACCTGAAGATGAGCTAACTGCTGCCAACGTGGAAGCTTTTACAAAATACAGGCAGCGTAAAACGAAAAAGACGGGACACTAATCCCCGATTGGTTGTTTATTGGTCAAAACTACCCTACAGTAATGTTTGGGTAGTTTTTTTATTAAGGCTCAATATTCAATTCCATGATTGGTAAAAACCTGTCCGGAATTGAGGTTTCCAATTGTCCTGTTTTTATAAAACCGAATTTGGCATAGAAACTTTCTGCATTTGGGTCGGAATGCAAAATCATTTTTTTTGCATTAGTGGCTTTAATTTTTGATGTGAAATCTTCAAGCAATAACTGACCATAGCCTTGACCAATATATTCCGGGAGTACAAATAAGTTATCAAGCCTTACGTTAGATTCATCTTCATAGACGAAAGAATAATACCCGATGATCATACCATCAACAACTAATTTGTATACAGATTTTGTATCAATATAATTTTGAGTGATAGTCAGCGCTTCTGACCATGTTTCCAACTGTTCAACTGAATAACCCCAATAGGCTTTAGACTGTTTGGTTATGACAGTTAAACCTCCGTGATCTCTAGTGTTGGCTTTTATTATATTTATTGTTTTGTGTTTAATTTCTTATGTTATTTGTGGGTTCGACTCCTTAATACACACTGATTCTTTTATCTTATCTATATTTACAAGTTTATAATATATCATAGATTAATTTATATTAAAATTAACAAATATGCTGACACAATTACTAGTAATTCAAAAAATAGCAAGCGACGGAAAAGTTGATGTTCATCAAGTTTCTTCGCGAAATCTTCATTGGACATTTGAACCTGATAGAAAATTTGAAATAACAGATAAAGAATATTTTCCTATAGTGATAATGGAAAATGTAAATGTGATTAAAAGGAGGTCTGGTTCTGAAACTAAAACATTAATTATGGATGATGGAGCAATTAGTTTTGTGGACGATTATAGTGTTCCGGACGGAAGTGTAATAACAATATTACCTCCTAAAAATTATGTCCCTGATATAATTAAATTTAAGGATATACCATATATACCAACTGGTTTGGTGGGTCAAGTTGTTACAATACCACCTGGACAAATTCAAATATTATATAATAAAATTGAAAAGCAGTGTTGTATCATTTTACATATACATCACAAACAGTTTTTTGGAATACAATGTTTGTTCAAAAAAATAGAGAATGAAGATTTTCCGGAACAAGGTAATTATTGGTCTGATGAACTCTTTGATGTAAGTATTTCCAAAGAACTATTGCAGGTTGATGTGATTAGAACAGAAGATTTAAAAATTTTCAATAATACCATTAACATAGTGGATTTGGCGGAGATCAATGATATTTTAAATGATATTTTAGAGGCATTAAAAACGAGTGATAAGTCTAAAGCTAAAAATCAACTTGCTAAATTTGGTAAAATAATCACTTCAGCATTAGGTACTACGGCTAATGTTGAAAAAGTTATTAAAAGTTTAAGTGATGGAGGAGGTGTAAATGGTCTTATAAAACAGATACTGAAATATGTTAATTTTGATAATTAATATTTAAAATTTATATAGTAAGCTGTTAAAATTCCTCGGTCACTTCAAAGCTAATTTTTTCTTTTGTTACCGGGTGTACAAATTCCAGAAAGGCAGCATGCAGGTGCAGTCTTTTATCGGCTGTACCATAGAGGTCGTCACCAACGATAGGAGCATTGAGTCCGAGTTCGTGAGCGGCATGCATACGTAGTTGATGGGTACGCCCCGTCAGCGGCCAGAAATGTACTTTAGTTGTGGTTTCGTTACGTTGAACCACTTTCCATTTTGTGGCTGCTTTTTTTCCGAATTCTAAACATACCATTTGCCTCGGCCTATCGTCAAGGTCGCCTCTAAGCGGAAGTCGTATTTCGCCTTCTTCTGTTTCAATTACTTTTGAGAGCAGTGCTGAATAGCGTTTGGTTACAGTACGTTTTATGAACTGGCTCTGTATGTCTTTATGGGCATCCTTGGTCTTGGCTACAACCAAAAGTCCGGAGGTAGACATGTCAAGGCGGTGAATAATCAATGGCTCGATAGTATGAAACATTGCCTGAAGGCGTGTATATACCGAATCCTGAATCTGGATGCCGGGAACCGAAAGCAATTCGGCAGGTTTGTTCACTACTACAAAGCTGTCGTCTTCATAAACGATCTCAAGTTTTTTGCCTTCTCCTTGATTGATGAGCAGCGGGTTGTCATCCAAGGCAATGCCTTCAAGCATGTGCTTTAATATAGGTTTGCACTTTCCGTTACAGGCGGGGTAGAACTGCTTGTGCTGACGTATTTCCGATTTTGGGGCCGCTCCCCACCAAAATTCGGCCATGGCAAGGGGTGTGTAGCCATTCAGGAAAGCATATTGTAAAAGCTTTGGCGTGGCACATTCTCCTGCGCCCGCAGGTGGTTTGCCAAACACAGTATCGCTAAAAATAGATTGCAAGCTTTTCTTTTCCTTGTTTTTGTTCAGGAAAGAATATTGTTCAAACAGCTGTAGCTGCAATATGCCCGACTTTTCTTTGCGCTCTGTTTTCAGGGCTTCGAGATTATTTTCGAATAGCGATACGGCAAGCTGTAACTCCTCAAGCTTTAGTTTCCATTTTTCTCTTAAGAGATTAAACTGGTGGTTGTCATAATGGCTATGCCTTATGAGGTAGGCTTCAAAACGCGCATATTCTTCTTCGCTTACAACGCCTTTACGTCTGTCGCGAAGCTTTTTTCGGTTGTCTTTGTTGATTTTAAGGTGTTTTTTGAACGCCGTTATTTCACGTATGGATTCAGCTGAAGAATGCTCAAGATCCTGCTTCAGACGGGTGAAATTTTCATCCGATTCTATTGCCTTCACTTTATCATTAATATCATTGAGAATGTATTGTTCCTTTAAAAAGAAACTATCTTCTATCAGCATGTCAAAAACCGGAGGCACAAACTTAGGATGATCGTTAGAATCGGCGAGCTTGCCTGAAAAAGCGGAAAGGTAACCCAGCCTGCCTTGATTGTCCTGTATGACGAGCACACCAAACATTTTCCCGATTATAAGTCCCTGTTGGTCTTTTACCAACCCAAAATTATGGTCAAGTTCCGTTTGCGATTCTAAATACTGCTGCAGTTCAGCGGCAGCGATCCGGGTTAATGGATGCGGCTCATAAAAAAACGGGAAAGTAAAACGCTCAGGAAGGGCTATTCCTTTTATGGAGTCTTCTGCGAAGTAAGTTATTCTTTCAGAGGTGATAGTGCTCAATTTTGCTGTCTCATTTAGACTGCGAAATTAAAGTATCCGCTGCATTAATTCAAATGGCTTTAATCATTTAACAGCCTCCTTATTTGTCATTGCCTTATTTTATATTATTTTGGTGGCCGATACACGAATGATATACTATGGATGGCGAAAAATTTATTTTCTGTCTTGAAGCTGTGGATGATGTTGAAAAGACCAGGGCTACAGAGGTGGTGGCTTTTCTGGAAAAGCTTGTTTTTGAACAGGGTATAGGAAGCATTTACAAAACCTGCGATACCATTGAAGGACTTGAAGAAAGCCTGAATGCGTTAATTTATGATGATCATAATTTCAAGAATTATGAGATTATCTATCTGGTTATGCCGGGTGAGGAGAATTCGATTCGCCTTAACGGATATTATTACAGCATGGAAGAGATCGCAGAGCTTTTTGAAGGCAAGCTAAAAGGGAAGATACTTCATTTTGCCAATGAGAAAGCACTTGACCTTACTTCTGAGGAGGCGCAGTACTTTCTTGATATTACCAATGCTAAAGCCATATCCGGTTACGGTCACGCTTATGGAAAGCAAAGCAGCAGTGGCCTTGACAGAGCTTTCTTTAGCTTGTTTGATGATAGCGATGATGTAATTGATATTGTAGAAGAACTGCATATGAAATATTTCGCTTTGTGCAAGCTGCTTGACTTCAGGCTTTACTATTAAAAAAAAATATTTTTATTTTTTTTCAAAACGTTGTCCAATTTTGAAAGTTGGGTTGTCATTAGGGTATAACAATTAAAAATTTATACAAAATGGAAACCAGAATCAACATTCATGAAAAAGGACAGGGCGCATTAAAAGCATTATTTGGTATAGGTACCTACCTTAAAAAATCTACGTTGCCGCAAGAACTTGTTGAACTTATTCTTTTCAGGGTATCACAAATCAATAAATGTGCTTACTGCCTTGATATGCATTATAAAGACGCACGTTCTAAAGGTGAGACCGAACAGCGCCTTTATGGCATGAGCGCATGGGAAGAGTCTCCTTACTACAGCGAACGTGAAAGAGCCGCCTTCGCATGGGCTGAAGCAGTTACCGCTGCTATTATAATTCCGGAAAGCTTACATGCTGAAATAAGAAAGCATTTTACCGATGAGGAAGTTATCGATCTTACACTTACTATTACCACTATCAATACCTGGAACAGGATTAACCATGCCTTTGCCAACGAACCCGGAACTTACAGAGTGGGTGCCTTCGGGTAAATAAAATCATTAACTTTAAAAAAAATAAATATCATGAACGAGTTCTTATTAATATTTCGTCGCGATTTTACCAATAAAGAAGTGCAGCCATCTCCGGAAGAAATGCAGCAGCATCTTAAAAAATGGCAGGATTGGTTGGGGAGTATTGCCGCTCAGGATAAGCTCGCAAGGCCGTTGCAAAAGTGGGATGGTGAAGGTAAAGTAGTCAGGGCGAACCTTAATGTGGTAAATGGCCCTTATGTAGAAATTAAAGAAGCTATCGGGGGCATGATCCTTATAAAGGTTGCCGACTATGATGAGGCTGTTTCAATTGCTCATGGCTGCCCTGTGTTAGAATATGGTGGGAATGTAGAGATACGCAAAGCTGTTACACCCGAAGGAAATTAATTAATATATCTGGGCTGTCTCAAAAGTGTCATTCTAAAAATGCCGTAAACCACTTTTGAGGCAGTTCCTATTTTTTTATGGAAAATGATCAGCTGTTACCGGGATTGTTCAGGGCAGAATACCAAAAGATGGTTTCTGTGCTGTGTTATTTATTCGGTATCAGGCATATTGAGATTGCCGAAGATATTGTAAGCGATACTTTTTTGTCTGCAACAGAATCCTGGAGTATGCATGGCGTGCCCGAGAATCCGACGGCATGGTTGTATACGGTAGCTAAAAATAAAACTAAAAATTACCTGAAGCGCAATTCTGTATTTGAAGAAAAAATTACTCCCCAATTAAAAAATGCCAGTCCTGAATCAGGTGAACCTGAAATAGATCTTTCGCAAAAGAACATTACCGATAGCCAGCTGGCAATGATATTTGCAGTTTGTAATCCTGTCATCTCAGAAGAATCACAGATTGCGTTGGCGCTTAACCTGCTATGCGGTTTTGGAGTCCAGGAGATTTCTGATGCCTTTATCACCAACAGGGAAGTGATTTATAAAAGAATTAAAAGGGCAAAAGAAAAGCTGAAGGAAGCTAATATAAAGATAGAGCAGCCTTCCCTTACCGATGTTGCAACAAGGCTTGAAACTGTTTTGGCTACACTATATCTCCTTTTTTCGGAAGGTTATTATTCCAGTTCACAAAACAACACTTTGCGCAGAGAATTTTGTGCTGAAGCGATGCGACTAACATTTATGCTGATTGAAAATGAAACCACTAATCACCCTTCGGTAAATGCGCTAATGGCTCTGATGTGCTTTCATACATCAAGATTTGATGCTCGAATGAATGATAAAGGAGAAATGATATTGTATGAGGATCAGGACGAATCATTGTGGAATAGTGAACTGATAGCCAGAGGCACCTATTTTCTTAATGAAGCCACAACAGGAAAGGTATTGTCCAAATATCATCTTGAAGCTTACATTGCGTGGTGGCATACCCAAAAAGAAGATACACAGGAAAAATGGGAAAATATCCTGAGCCTTTATAACCAACTATTGATATTAGAATATTCCCCAATTGCAGCACTCAACCGTACGTATGCGTTGGCAAAGACTAATGGAAAAGAACAGGCAATTATAGAGGCCGAAAAACTGAAGCTGACCCATTACCATTTCTATTATTCCCTGCTTGGGAATCTCTATACCGATATTGATAATGCTAAAGCTTTAAAACATCATGAGGCGGCTCTTGATCTGGCTGTTTCCGAAACCGATAAGCAGCTGATCAGTAAAAATATTGAAAAACTGAAGCTGCCTGACAACTAATTATTCCGCTAAAAAGCGATATTTCGCTTATTTGATGGTTGTTGTTTTCTATAGAATACCTGTAATGCAAGATGTATTTGGTTTGGCATGTGTTTAGATTGACACAGTATATCTTCAAATCTATACACTATGAAAACAACTTATTATGGTCATTCCTGTTTTGCTGTTGAAGTCAATGGCAAACATCTTCTTTTTGATCCTTTTATCACACCCAATGAATTGGCTGCATCCATAAACGTTGATGAGGTAAAGGCTGATTATATTTTTGTATCCCATGGGCATTTTGATCATATTACCGATGTGGTACGGATTGCAGAGCGTACCGGTGCAAAAGTACTTGGTAATTGGGAGCTTTATAACTGGTTTAATAGCCAGGGGCTTAAAAATACACATCCTGTCAATCCGGGAGGTAAGTTTGATTTTGATTTTGGCAGGGTTAAATGTGTAATCGCTCAGCATTCGAGTAGCCTGCCCGACGGTAGTTATGGTGGCATCGCAAGTGGTTTTGTTATTACAGGAAAAGAAGGCTGTTTTTATTATAGCGGAGATACTGCACTCACGCTTGACATGAAACTGATAACAAAATGGGCAACACCTGATTTTGCTGTTTTTCCGATTGGTGACGGACTCACAATGGGGGTGGAGGAAGCTATTGAAGCAGCGAAGCTTATAAAAGTGTCAAAGGTAATGGGAGTGCATTATGATACGTTTGGTTTTATACAAATGGATCATCAAAAAGCGATTGACGATTTTGCTGAAGAAGGGATAACGCTTTATCTTCCTGAAATTGGATCGACAATAGCTATATAACAGAAAAACGCTCCTTAAAAGGAGCGTTTCAATTTATAATATATCAAGTGTTCTTTCAAGAGCCATGCCTCTAGAACCTTTGATCAGTAATGTCTTGTTTTTGGGTTTTATGCTTGCAAAACTTTCTTTAAAGCTGTCATAGCTGTCAAAGAAATGAAGATGAGGTTCAGATGAGCTGTTAGCGTAAAAATCTTTGCCTACGAAATACACTTCAATGCCTTCTTCATTTACAAGCGACTGCACAATTTTAGAATGCTCTTCAGGACTCTCTGCTCCGAGCTCAAACATATCGCCTAACACAGCTATTTTATAACTCCCTTCGGTGTCAAGCTGAAGAAAATTAGTGATGGCTGCCTGCATGCTGCTCGGGTTGGCATTATAAGCATCAAGAATGATCTTGTTCGAATTCTTTTCCAAAAGCTGTGAGCGGTTATTGGCGGGAATGTATCCTTCGATAGCTTCTTTGATCTTATTGTCGCTTACCTTAAAATGATGCCCTATAGTAATGGCAGCACTTATGTTGGTTGCGTTATAAATGCCAATAAGGTGAGATTTGATGTCTTCCCCGTTATATTTTATGGTAACCATAGGATTAGCCGCTACTGCTTCGATCCTTACATCACAATTGTAGTCATTAACAGCAAAAGTGTAATGCGACATGTCCTTTGTTTTTTCACGCTGGATGCTGTCGTCAAGATTAACGAATGCTGTTTTTGTATGTGATTTCAGGTAATCGTATAGTTCGCTTTTGCCTTTAATTACCCCTTCATATCCTCCAAAACCTTCAAGGTGCGCTTTGCCAAAGTTAGTTATGTAACCAAAATTAGGTTCAGCTATTGTGCAGAGCATTGCGATTTCTTTTTGGTGATTGGCACCCATTTCTACAATACCAATTTCGGTGTCGTGTGTAAACGAAAGCAGGGTAAGGGGTACACCTATATGATTGTTGAGGTTGCCTATTGTGGCAGTGGTGTTGTATTTTTTAGAAAGAACTGTGTTTATAAGTTCTTTGGTTGTAGTCTTGCCGTTGCTTCCTGTTAATGCAATTACCGGTAGTCCCAGTTCGCGACGGTGATGGCGCGCAAGATCCTGTAATGCCAAAAGACTGTCGCTCACCAGGAGCATATTGTCTCCGGTCTTATATTCAGGGTTGTCAATCACTACATATTTGGCACCTTTCAGCAATGCTTCTGCAGCAAAGGTATTGGCATCAAAATTATCTCCCTTCAGGGCAAAGAATAAAGAGTCAGCTGCTATTTTTCGTGTATCGGTTGCAATGCCGCTGCATTGAAGGAAATAGCTGTAAAGTTCTTTGGTTTCCATGGAAAGTGTATAAAAAAATAAAAGCCCTAAGATAGGGCTTTTATTGTGTTTGTATGAGTTGAAACTTTAATTAGTTTCTTGCTTTCTTTTTGTTTGTTTTAGGGCCAACTTTAGACATTGCACAACGGAAACCGATGTAGTCTGTAGCCATATCCTGAGGGAAATATCTTCTTTGAGCAGGATCTAGCCAGTAAGCTCTGTCTCTCCAAGATCCTCCTTTGTAAACACGTACGTTATCGTTTACAAGTGTAGTTCTTTTTGAAGATTTGTCATACTCTCTGATCATGTTTCCAAGACTGTCTTTAGCTACAAGGTGCTTAGGAGAGTCATACATTCTTTCAGCGTCGTTTTCAGTACCTTTTTCTTCGTCAGTACCGCTGAAGTCATAGTAACGTGTAGACTGTCTGTCACCATCCCTGAAGTTTCTGTTATCACTCTTGTTGTAGTTCTGTCTTAGGTAAGTGTCATCAGATGTGATTTGCTCCTGAGCGATTTGTCCAGGAAGGTTTCTGTACTGAATTTTACCGTTAGAAAGAGTATCATACTGGATGTTGTCTGTAGATACTATTTCAGCTCTACCGTCATCACCAATTTTGTTCTTCATATAAACGTTACCCCTGTAGTAGTTGAAGTCATTTGCTTCATCATCAACTATCGGACGGTAAACGTCAGCTACCCATTCTGCAACGTTACCAGACATATCATATAGTCCGAAGTCGTTTGGTGGATAAGATTTAGCCGGAGCCGTGATATCTGCGTTATCGTCAGACCATCCTGCAATTCCTCCGTAGTCACCTTTACCTTGTTTGAAGTTGGCAAGCTGATCACCTTTAGAAGTTCTTTTTCCGCTACGGGTGTAAGAACCTTTCCATGGGTATTTTTTATCTCCTCTGTAAAGGTTGTACTCGCGGTTACCTACAAGAGCAACAGCAGCATATTCCCACTCAGCTTCGGTTGGAAGCCTGTACTCAGGAAGGATGATGCCCGAAGTTCTTTGTGCATAAACGTTAGTAGCACCTTCTTTAGCTGCAAGTTTATTTCTTTGTCCTTTAAGAACGATCTCTTCGTTACCGCCGTAAGATTTTGTAGGGCTTTCAAGGTAAGCCTCAGTACTGAAAGTTGTTTCAGCAGTTACGTCAAGAACTTTAGCGTCTCTTTTAAGGTACCCTTCTCTTTCAAGTACAGATTCGTTCACACGGTCTGTTCTCCATTTAGAGAATTCTACTGCTTGTATCCAGTTAACACCTACAACCGGGAAGTTTGAATATGCCGGGTGTCTCAGGTAGTTGTTTGTCATTGTTTCATTGTAACCAAGGGCACTTCTCCATACAAGGGTGTCAGGTAGTGCACCTACGTAAATGTTCTTGTAGTTCTCTTCTGTTGGAGGGAAAACCCTCTTTAACCAGTCAAGGTACTCCATGTACATTACGTTAGTAACTTCGGTTTCATCCATAAAGAAAGACTGAACGTGCTGCTGTGTTGGAGTGTTGTTCCAATCGTGCATAACATCGTCCTGCACTTTACCCATAGTAAATGTTCCACCTTCAACTTCAACAAGCCCCGGAGCAGTTTCCTGCTTCTTGTACTTGGAGTTGTGTTGGAATCCACCTTTCTTGTCATTGATCTTCCAGCCTGTAGCCGTGGAATTACCATTTGACCCTTTTTTACTGCAGGCAGTAAAACCAAATGCCATCGCAAAAGCGAGAAGCAACTGTAAAGCCGTGATTTTGTTAACTTTCATCTTTCAGTAGGTAAATAAATTTCGTGGCGCAATATAATAATTAACCATTAAACCGCAACACGTTTTTAAAATTTTTACAAAAAATCTAAATTTATGTTAAATGTCTTATTCTATAACGCCTGTTTTGAAGTAATATTGCAATCGGATAACGGAAAAAATTTTACTCAGACTGTAATATATTGCGCTTCGTTGCGTTCTTTCAAAGATGAAAAACAAAATACTTCTTTTTACCCTTTTATATTCTCTTTTTTCTTTTGCGCAGCAAAGGGGTGAAATTATTTTGAACTGGACAGATGGGGTAAAGTCTTCCCTTGCAGGGAAGCCCCTTGTATTGCCTCAGTTTCAGCAGGAGTATTTTGATTATGATGCCGACCGTAACGTTATAAGGTTTGCTCATGCTTTTCCTGTATCGGGTCCGGTAGATCAAAAATCACTACAGATTTCTAATATTGTATATGAAAGCGTAACTGCTGATAAGTTTGGATCGCTTTCGGTAAAGGCCATCACGGCAGATATTAATTCAGGTATACATACTTCTAAAGCAAGAGGGGAGTTTTTTGCACGTATCTCCCTTTCTCCGATTATTAAGGAGGGTAGTGGGTATAAGAGAGTCAAGTCCTTTACATATAGTTATGCTTTGGGTGGTCCGCAACTGCAAAGTTTTGGTGTGACCGATTTTGATGTTATATCCAATTCTGTTCTTGCATCTGGCAGTTGGTTCCGTTTTTATGTCACTAAATCGGGTGTGTATAAGGTGTCGCGCAGTTTTTTGCAGCAGCTTGGCCTTGACGTGAATGTTGATCCCCGAAATATAAAAATATATGGAAATGGTGGCAGGATGCTGCCGCTTGGAAATAGTGTGCTTTATCCCGCAGACCCCGAAGAGAATGCGATTGCCTTTATAGGTGAAGCAGATGGTAGGTTTGACAGTTCTGATTATATACTTTTTTATGCCGAGGGTGTTGATAACTGGAGTGAGGAAAACGGATCACATAATAACCTCTATGCTGACAGGTCATATTATTATGTTACTTCTCAGGGAGGCCCTGGAAAACGCATAACTGCTATGGGTCAGCCTACAGCTGCTGCTACAATGACTACAGGTATATTTGACGAATACCAGTATTATGAAAAAGACCTGGTTAATATAGCCCGATTGGGTAGGAAATGGCATGGGGATCCTTTTAATGTAAGCAATAAGCAGGAGTTTAAATTTACAGTGCCCGATATAGAACCTGTTCCTCTTACGGTAAAAGTTAGCGCAGCAGCTTCATCGCCTGTAGCTACATCCATGGCAATAGCGGCAAATGGGCAAACTCTAGGAGTTTTGAGCCTTGATATGCTTGATAAATATGATAGTGCCGAAGAAGATACTAAGACATTTTTATTAACGCCGTCTGGGAATGATATTACTGTTGAGTTGACTTATAATAACAACGGAGCGCCGGGTTCTAATGCCTGGCTTGACTATATTGCGATACAGGCTAAAAGAAAATTGCAGGGTAACGGTAAGCAATTCAGGTTTCAGTATAATGATGCCGCAACCAATAATGGTGTTTTACAATATAATGTTGGGAATGCTTCGGGTATAAGTCAAGTGTGGGATATTACCGATATTTATAATGTAGGGGAAATTACGAATCAAGGGCTTCAGTCGCAAATGTCCTTCAAGGCATTGTTAGGTGAAACGAGGAAGTATATTACGGTTGTTCCTGCTGACTATTATTCGCCATTGCGTGATAATCAGAACCGTGTCGTTAATCAGAATATTAAAGGAACTATTTTTAACGGTGCCGGTGGGCAGTTTCAGGATATAGACTACCTTATTGTTACGCCTGCCAGGCTTAACTCTTCTGCCGAAAATTTGGCAAACCTCCATCGCAAAGAAGGTATGAATGTAAAGGTTGTAAATCTTGAAAATATTTATATTGAATTCTCATCGGGTAAGCAGGATATTGGAGCCATCCGAAACCTTATAAAATATATTTACAATAATGCATCATCCGCAGATAAGAAGATAAAATATGTTAATCTTTTTGGCGATGCATCGTTCGATTATAAGAACAGGGTTCCTAATAATACTAATGTTGTGCCAATAATGGAGGGGTATGCTCCTACAAACTTCAATAATTATAGTATTGTCAGCACATTTGTTTCGGATGATTTTTATGGGCTTATGGATTCTAATGAGGGAGTTATGCTGCCCGAATCAGATGAAGGGGTTGATGTAGCTGTTGGAAGAATGCTTGTTAATGATAAGAAGCAGGCAGATGAAATGGTGAATAAGGTTGCAGAGTATAAAAAATCTGAAGCTTATGGCAAGTGGCGCAATGAATTTATAGTGTTGGCGGATGATCTTGATGGAGAGGGGTCTATGTTTTTTGTTGATACTTTAGATGATATGACTAAAGCATTGATTGCTAACAGGCCTTTCGTAAATGTAAGAAAGGTGTATTCTGACGCTTATGTGCAGGAAGCTTCGGCGGGGGGGCAGCGCTACCCACAGGCGAAGGAAGAGTTTATCAGGGCAATTAATTATGGTGCTCTCGTTGTTAATTATTTGGGGCATGGGGGTGAAGATGGAATGGCATCAGAACGCCTTTATGAAAAAACTGATGCCGACAACCTGACAAATAAATATAAATATCCGCTCTTTATAACAGCAAGTTGTGAGATTACAAAATTTGACAATCCATACAGGCCAACAGTGGGCGAATTTACGTATTGGAATCCTGCGGGAGGGGCTATTGGCCTGATGAGTACTACGAGGGCTTTGTATATTTCTGATGCCAATGCCTTTACTCCAAAAATAATTAAGGAGCTTTATGCTTATGGACAGACTGAATTCCCGTCAATAGCAGAAGCGCTGCGCAAGACTAAAGTTGCATGGCCAAGCAATAATATCAGGATGATATGTTATATTGGAGATCCGGCATTGAAACTGGCAATACCTAAGCCTGAAATAGTGATCACGGAAGTTAATGATGTGCCGGTGGCTAATTTTACAGGAGCCATGAATTCGCTTGGCTATGTAAAGCTTGAAGGTAAGGTTGTGAATGGTACTGCTACGGCAACCAATTATAATGGAGAGCTCGAAGTAACAATATTTGATAAGAATATTAATCGCCAGACTTTAGATAATGACGGGATGGGTAAAGTAACTCAGTTTGCAACTCTTGGCGAAACTATTTTCAGAGGTAATGCCTCGGTAACCAATGGTGTGTTTGAGTTTGGCTTTGTCGTGCCGCGCGATATAAAAATCCCTGTAGCTGAAGGACGTATAAGTTTGTATGCTTCCAGGACAAACCAGACTGATGACAGACAGGGTTATGAGACAACGGTGAAAATAGGAGGGGTAAATACGAATGCCGAAGAAGATACTACGGGGCCAAAGGTGAGATTGTACATGAATGATGAATCATTCGTTTCGGGCGGTATTACGAATGCTTCGCCAATTTTCCTTGCGTTCCTGGAAGATGAGCACGGTATCAATACGGCAAGTGGTATCGGGCACGATATTATAGGAATACTTGACGGAGATGAGAATAATCCGTTTGTGATGAACGATTATTATGAAACAGAAAAAGATAATTATAAAAAAGGTTCGTTGCAATTTCCTTTCAGTAATCTTGCAAAAGGATTGCATACGCTAACATTTAAAGCGTGGGATGTTTATAATAACCTGGTTACTGCCGAAATCCAGTTTGTGGTTGTGGGTGATGATGGACTTACTATTGATAAAGTGCTTAATTATCCCAATCCTTTTGTGAGCTATACCGAATTTTGGTTTACCCACAACAGGCCGTTTGAGCCGTTGGATGTGCAGGTGCAGATATTTACAGTAACCGGTAAAGTAGTTAAGACAATAAACCAGTCGGTGACGACTGACGGTTTCCTGTGCCGCGATATAAAATGGGATGGAAAAGATGATTTTGGTGACCGTATAGGTAAGGGTGTATATGTGTATAAGCTTACTGTAAAGTCCACCACGACTAATAAAACTGCAGAAAAGTACGAAAAACTTGTATTGCTGTAAAAAACGTTATATTTGTGACCTTTAAATTTTCAAAATAAAAATGAAAAAGATTGTATTGATTGCGCTGTGCCTTTTAGGGGTGCAAATTGCAAAAGCCCAAACCAAGACTGAAAATGTAATTACAACGGCCGTTCCGTTCCTGACAATAGCAGCCGATGCCCGCTCTGCAGGTATGGCAGACAATGGTGTGGCAACATCTTCGGATGTTTATTCACAGCAATGGAATCCTGCTAAGTATGCATTTGCATTAAAAGAGCACGGACTTTCCTTTAGCTATACTCCCTATCTTACAGATATCGCTAACGATATATCTTTAGGTCAGGTTACATATTATAATAAGTTTGACGACAGGATGGCTTTTGCAGGTAGTTTGCGTTATTTTGGTTTAGGAGATATTGAGCTTCGCCAAAATCCGGAAGATCCTGCAGTCGTTAGGTCTCCTAATGAGCTTGCGGTAGACCTTTCGTATGCGCTAAAACTTGATGAGCGATTCTCTATGGCTGTTGCCGGGCGTTTCATTAGTTCTAATTTAAAGATTCCTGAATCAGCAGGTGGCGGCGATGCAAGTGCTGCAACTTCTTTTGCTTTTGATTTGGCTGGTTTCTACCAGTCTGAAGAGATCGCCTTCTCTGATTTCAACGGACGCTTCAGAGCAGGTTTCAACTTGCAGAATATGGGGCCTAAGCTTAGCTATGATAATGATCCTGAGGGGAGCGCGAACTTCCTTCCGGCTACTATGAAGCTTGGTGGAGGTTTTGACTTCATATTTGATGAATATAATAAAGTAGGTGTTAATCTTGAGTTTGCCAAGCTGATGGTTCCTACACCGCAGGATCCGGATCTTAACGGAGACGGTACAATAACGGATGATGAGCGTGCTCAGAATAATGCTGATTATAACGATATTGGATGGGTGTCAGGTATGTTTAAATCATTCGGAGATGCTCCGGGCGGTTTCAGCGAAGAGCTTAAAGAGATTACTTACTCGGTGGGTGCTGAGTATTCATACCAGGATGCATTCCTGTTCCGTTTGGGATACTTTAATGAGAGCGAAATGAAAGGGGCACGTAAATTTTTCTCACTTGGTGCCGGTTTCAGGTATACGGTAGTAAAGATCGATGTGTCTTACCTGTTCTCTGCATCTCAGGTTAAGAACCCGTTAGAAAATACACTTCGTTTCTCACTTAGCTTCAACTTCGGAGACGACTATGATGAATATTAGTAGATAAAAATCACAAAAAAGGGGTTCTTCGGAATCCCTTTTTTTGGTTTAATAACAAATGCAGTTGTGCTCTCCTAAAAAATAAACAAAATACTTAGCTGATTTTTTTTTGTTATTAAAGGGAAGTAGTATTTTTGCCTTTCGCAAATTTGTGTGAGGAAACTGTTTGCGTTTACAGAAAACATTTTTTTAAAAATCACATCAGCAACAATAATTTAGCAAATGAAAGAAATAACAAAAGAGGTTTATCTGAAGTGGTATGAGGATATGCAGTTTTGGAGGAAATTTGAAGACAAACTGGCAGCTTTATACATTCAGCAAAAAGTTAGAGGTTTCCTTCACTTATATAACGGCCAGGAAGCAGTTCTAGCCGGAGCATTGCACGCAATGGACCTTGGTAAAGATAAAATGATCACTGCTTACCGTAACCACGTTCAGCCAATTGGCATGGGTGTTGATCCGAAAAAAGTAATGGCTGAGCTTTTAGGTAAAGCTACAGGTACTTCTCAGGGTCTTGGTGGGTCTATGCATATTTTTTCTAAAGAAAAAGGTTTTTATGGAGGCCACGGTATCGTTGGTGCACAGATACCTGTAGGTGCTGGTATGGCATTTGCCGATAAATATTTTAATACAGGTGGTGTTACCCTTACTTATTTTGGTGACGGTGCAGCACGCCAGGGATCACTTCACGAAGCATTTAACATGGCTATGCTATGGAAACTTCCTGTAGTATTCATCGTTGAGAACAACGGTTATGCAATGGGTACCTCTGTAGAGCGTACTGCTAACCACACAGATATATGGAAATTGGGTCTTGGTTATGAAATGCCATGTGGACCTGTTGACGGAATGAACCCCATCAAAGTTGCTGAGGCTATGCACGAAGCAATGGAGAGAGCAAGAAGAGGTGACGGGCCAACTTTCCTTGAAATGAAAACGTATCGCTACCGCGGACACTCGATGAGTGATGCACAGCACTACAGAACCAAAGAAGAGGTAGAGGAGTACAAAAAAATTGACCCTATTACCCAGGTTCTTGATATTATAAAAGAAAACAACTACGCTACTGAAACTGAGATCGCAGCAATCGACCAAAGGGTAAAAGACCTTGTGGAAGAATGTGAGAAATTTGCAGAAGAGTCTCCATATCCGGACTTAAGCGTTATGTATGACGTTGTTTACGACCAGAAAGATTATCCATTCCTACCTCATAAACTACAATAAACCATGGCAAAAATCATTACAATGCCGCGCCTTAGCGACACTATGACCGAAGGTACTGTGGCTACGTGGCTTAAGAAAGTAGGCGATGTTATTAAAGAAGGTGATATCCTTGCTGAAATAGAAACAGATAAAGCAACAATGGAATTTGAAGCTTTTGATGCCGGTACATTATTACATATTGGTATTAATGAAGGTGAAACTGCTTCGGTAGATTCAGTTTTGGCTATCATTGGTGAACCGGGTGAAGATATTTCTTCGCTGCTTAGCGGTAAAGCTGCACCTGCAGCTGAAGCTCCAAAAGAGGAAGCTAAGAAAGAAGAATCGACTGCACCTGCTGCTGAGGCTAAAGCACCTGCTGCATCGGCAGAATTACCTCAGGGCGTTATTGTTGTTACTATGCCACGTCTTAGTGATACAATGACCGAAGGTACTGTTGCAACATGGCTTAAAAAAGTAGGGGACACGATAAAAGAAGGTGATATCCTGGCTGAGATCGAGACTGATAAAGCGACGATGGAGTTTGAGTCATTCAACGCCGGTACACTTCTTAAGATAGGTATTCAGGAAGGTCAAACCGCTTCTGTAGACAGTATGCTTGCTATCATTGGCCCTGCCGGAACTGATGTTTCGGGTATCGATGGTGCTCCTGCTGCCGCTGCTAAAACTGAAGCCGCTCCTGCTGCTGAGAAAAAAGAAGAGGCTGCTGCTCCAAAAGCTGAAGTTGCTCCTGTGACTAACGACGGTGGAAGAGTATTTGCTTCTCCATTGGCACGTAAGATTGCAGAGGATAAAGGCGTTAACCTGAACCAGGTTAAAGGTTCGGGCGAAAATGGCCGTATCGTTAAGAAAGATATTGAAAATTATACACCGGCTGCTGCTCAGCCTGCTGCATCTGCAGCTCCTGCACAGTCAGCTGCTTCGGCTGCTCCTGCTTACACTCCTGTAGGTGAGGTTGCTACTGAAGAGGTGAAAAATAACCAAATGCGCAAAACTATCGCGCGTCGTCTTGCTGAGTCAAAATTCACTGCTCCGGAATACAGCTTAACTATTGAGCTGGATATGGACAATGCTATCGCAAGCCGTGGCGTGATCAATGCTGTACCTGATACTAAGATATCGTTCAACGATATGGTTATCAAGGCAAGTGCTATGGCGCTTCGCAAGCATCCACAGGTAAATACCCACTGGAAAGAAGATGTTACCGTATACAACAAGCACATCAGTATAGGTGTTGCTGTAGCGGTAGAAGATGGTCTTGTAGTGCCTGTGCTTAAGTTTGCTGACCACATGAGCCTTTCTCAGATAGGTACTGGTGTTAAGGATCTTGCGGGTAAAGCAAGAAGCAAAAAACTTACGCCTGCCGAAATGGACGGAAGTACGTTTACAGTGTCTAACTTAGGTATGTTTGGTATCCAGGAGTTTACATCGATCATCAACCAGCCTAACTCGGCTATCCTTTCAGTAGGAGCTATTGTTCAGAAGCCGGTTGTTAAAGATGGCCAAATCGTGGTAGGTAATACTATGACAGTTACCCTGACATGTGATCACCGTACTATTGATGGTGCTACAGGAGCACAGTTCCTGCAGACGCTTAGACAATTTATTGAAAATCCGGTTACTATGCTGGCGTAAGCCTCATAAGAATCGAAATTATACAGCCGCCCTGAAGTAAATTCCGGGCGGTTTTTATTTGTTGTAATATTGCACTTTGCGTCATCCAAAAGTGCCAAAAACGCCATTTTCGTGCGTAAAATTAAAAAAGGCAAAAGACTGAAAATTAAAAGTTTATAAAGTAATATTACGCTTTTGGTATTTTGAAAAAATGACCTTTTTTAAGCATCGCCAATTCGATTTTTACACACAAAACTCAACTGATATTTTTTTATTATTTTAGCTGAATACAAATCAACACATGAAAAAAATACTATACGTTTCCCTATTGTCTTTGGGATGCATTACGCTGGCGACAGCCCAAAAGAAAAAAACTGCTGCAAAACCCTACACGGTTGAAGAAAAATCGGTAGCGGCAACCCTTAAATTCCTGACTTCAGATGATTTGAAAGGACGTGAGCCCGGTACTCCCGAGATGGAAATGGCTGCACGCTACCTTGAAGATGTATTCGTGAAGAATGGTATCAAGCCTTATTTTGCAACCTACAGGGACACGCTAACTAATTTTACTCCCACTGCTTACAATATTGTTGGGGTTCTTGAAGGGACTGATCCCAAACTTAAGAATGAGTTCGTGGTTATTGGTGCGCATTATGATCATATAGGTCTGGCTAAGGTTGCCGAAAATGGCGATAATATTTATAATGGCGCCGATGATAATGCTACCGGAACCACTACGGTTGCTGAACTGGTTAATTATTATGGTAAAGCGAAGTCGAATAAACGAAGCATATTATTCTGCTTTTTCTCAGCAGAGGAAAAGGGATTACTTGGCTCTAAACATCTTGCGGCTAAACTAAAACAGCAAAATTTTGATATCTACACCATGCTTAATTTTGAGATGACGGGCGTTCCGCTGGGTGGTGACCTGCTTGCATTTATTACAGGGTATGGCAGAAGTAACATGGCTGACAAACTAAATGAATATGCGGGCAAGAGGATAATCGGTTCTAATGCTTTCGAGATGCAGTACCAACTATTCAGGCAATCGGATAATTATCCGTTTTTCCAGGAGTTCAACGTACCATCGCATACGCTTAGCACTACCGAAATGTCGACCTTTAAATTTTACCACCAGCTGGATGATGAGTTTGAGAACATGGACACTGCACACATGACAAGCTTTATCCAGACGATGATTCCTGTTGTTGAGAAAATGGTCAATGCACCAACTGATGAAATAGTACTTAAGAAATAATGAAGAATATAATAATAACCGGTACCAGCAGGGGCATAGGCTATGAGCTTGCCCTTCAGTTTGCCAATGCCGGACACAACGTGCTTGCAATATCAAGAAAGATTCCGCAGGCATTTATTGAGAACCAGAATATTTCGTGCCTTGGGCTTGATCTTGCATCAGGTGATGGGCTCGAAAAAGTAAAAGATTTTATTGAAAGCACCTGGCATAAGGTAGATGTTGTCATACACAATGCGGGCGCGCTTATGCTTAAGCCTTTTGGGCAGATAACTGCCGAGGAGTTTGAGTACATCTATAAAGTCAATGTATTTGGTGTGGCTGCGCTTAACAGGGTCGTGCTCCCATTTATGTCAAAAGGCAGCCATGTGGTAACCATAAGCAGTATGGGTGGGGTTCAGGGAACGATGAAGTTTGCCGGACTTTCGGCATATAGCTCAAGCAAAGGCGCTGTGATAACGCTAAGCGAATTGCTTGCCGAAGAATACCGCGAACAGGGAGTTGCCTTTAATGTGCTTGCCCTTGGAGCTGTGAATACCGAGATGCTTCAGGAAGCATTCCCTGGGTATGAGGCACCGCTTTCGCCAAAAGAAATGAGTGATTATATCTATAATTTTGCCCTGAACGGTAATACCTATTTTAACGGAAAGGTGCTTCAGGTGTCCAGCACTACGCCATAAAATTACGTGAAGCATATACTAGACCCTTATTTACCGGAACACGCCACAGATGCGGTCTTTGAACTGATAAAGACCTATGGTGTAAACCTTAAGATTGTTAATGAAAGGGTGACGCGTCATGGCGATTACAGGCGCGACCATAACGGCTTACATCAGATTACCGTAAATTCGAACCTTAATAAATATCGCTTCCTAATGACCCTTGTTCATGAGATTGCGCATTTGGCTGCTTTTGAAAAGTATGGCAGGAATATCAAGCCGCATGGTGATGAGTGGAAAATTACTTTTCAGAGGCTTATGGTTCCTTTTATAAGGCCTGAGATTTTTCCGCCGCAGTTGCTTCCATTGCTTGCAAGGCACTTCAGGAACCCAAAAGCAAGCAGTGATACTGATGCTACCCTGTCAATTGCGTTGAAGCAATTCGATGAAAGGTCGGAAAAGAGTTATATATTTGAACTTCCTTACGGAAGTAATTTCAGGATACACAACGGCAAAATTTTTAAAAAAGGTGCCCAAAGGATAAAACGATTTGAGTGTCTGGAGATAAGTACGGGAAGGATTTATCTTTTTAATCCCAATGCTGAAGTGGAACTTTTGCCTTAGTGTGTTAAATGAAAACTAAACGGTTTTGATTTTCGCTTATTAAGTGGAATCTTTACTTAAGGAAATAAAACCTGGACAATGAACAAAAATTATTATGCGGTATTGATGGCGGGCGGTGTAGGCTCGCGATTCTGGCCGGTAAGCACAACGCAATTCCCGAAACAGTTTCATGATATGCTGGGAACGGGTGAAACTCTTATTCAAAAAACTTTCAGCAGGCTTACCAAACTTATTCCGCAAGAAAATATACTTGTGCTTACTAACGATATCTATAATGATATTGTACTCGAGCAGCTACCACAACTAAAGGCAGAGCAGATAGTGCTTGAACCTGCAATGCGCAATACCGCGCCGTGTATTTTGTATGCTACCCTCAAAATAAAAAAGATGAATCCGGATGCCTTGATGGTTGTGGCGCCAACAGATCACTGGATCGAGGACGAAGATGCTTTTATTGATAATCTGCAGAGTGCTTTTAACTGTGCGGGTAAAGAAGAGGTTTTAATGACGCTGGGCATTAAGCCTACCTTTCCAAATACCGGATATGGTTACATAGAATATGATACTGCTACTGACAGGCAGATAAAAAAAGTAGCCCAGTTTAGGGAAAAGCCTGATTATGCTACCGCAAAAACTTTTTTGGCGCAGGGGAACTTCCTTTGGAATGCCGGGATATTTATCTGGAGTGTGAAAGCAGTGATAAATGCTTTTCTTGAGTTTCAGCCAGATATGTATGAGATGTTCATGCAGGGGTATGAAAGTTATAACACAGTTGCAGAAAAGAGCTTTATAGAGGAAAATTATATAAAGAGCAGTAATATATCCATAGATTATGCAGTGATGGAAAAAGCATCCAATGTATATGTGCAACCTGCTGATTTTGACTGGAATGATCTTGGGACATGGGGTTCTTTGCATGATAAGCTTAATAAGGATGAGAATAATAATGCTGTGGTAAATGCCAATGTATTCCTTGAAAATGCGACAAATAATATAATCAGGACTGATAAAGGGAAAACAGTAATTGTTGATGGCCTTAATAATTATATTGTCGTAGATAAAGAGGATATACTTCTTATATATCCTAAAGAAAAAGAACAGGAAATTAAAAAAATCACTCAAATTGTTACTTCTGCTGCAAAAAAAGTAGAAGAGGAGTAAGAATTTATGTTAAAATTTGTAGGGTTATTTTGTTGTAAGCTGTTTATCAATATCTTTATTGCTACTTAAACAAAACAACCACATGACTAAAAAACTACTTAACTCCAGGGTGTTACTTATGGTAATATCCCTGATGTTCACCTTTACAGCCTATTCCCAGCTACCCGCATTCAATTTTACGGTAACTGCTACTGACCAAACATGCCTGAATAATGGCGTGCTTCACTTTACTGTATCGGGTATACAACCTGGAGCCGGTGTGACTTATGCGGTTTATCTGCTGCCAAATACTACATCGGCAGAAATCACAACCACAAATACGACTGTTCCGGGCCGGGCAGCCGGAAATTATACCATAATTGCTACTCAGTCGCTTAATGGACAAACCAGTACTAATACCCAGAACATTACCATACATGATCTGATAACTCCACTTACTTATGGGGTTGGCTTTTCTTCGGTGCGCTGCGGCAATGACGGTAGGATAACAGCAACCGTTACTTCCGGATACCCGAGTACCTACGAAATATTGACCGGGCCTGTGACAAGGGCTCCGCAGGCTTCAAATGTTTTTGCAGGCCTTCCGCCGGGACTATATTCTGTAAGGGTAACAGATACCTGTGGAGAAGCAGTGGTTAAAAGTATTACAGTTTTACAGGCTACTACGGGGCTTATCATAGGCGATATGGAGCTTTCATCAGGACAGTTGCCGGGATGTAACATTATTGGTGTGGGAAATCTTTTTTCGACTGTTGTGGGTGGTGAGATATTCTTTCCGCTTACAATTCAGTATACCGTTTTTCCTCCGGGAGGAGGAACACCCATCGTGACAACTTTGCCAAATTATATGGCAGATAGTTTTGCGGCAAATATTCCTTTTTATAATAACCAGCAGTATAGTTATACCCTTAGGGTTACTGACGCTTGCGGAAATGTTGTCACAAAAAATAATGTCATCAATGGAGGATTTTCTGTTGATGTTGCCGGCAGTGTTGAAAGTTGTGGTTTTAATGTCTTTACGATCACCCCTCATTATTTTATGTTGCCTTGTACGGTTGTTTTTAATTCATTTCCGGCGGGTTTTAATCCAGGCGCACTTAATATATTTCATCCCACATTTATAGAAGATCCTTTTAAATATGGTGGTAATGGGGCGTATGCTCCTGAAGGCAATTATACAGTCACGGTTACTGACAATTGCGGAAGGACTTCCACGGTGAATTTTGAACTTGTTGATCCGCCACCTCCACCACCAATAGTGGCAGTACAGGAAGTTTTTTGTGGCAGTGACGGAACCATATCGATTAAACTGAATGGTGTCAAGATAGTATCGGTCACATTGACCGGTGCGCCGGCGGCTTATGGTCCTACACCGGTAGATGTAAGTGATGGTATTAATTCAGATGGTGAATTTGCAATGATAGATATACCTGCCGGGACTTATATATTTGTTGTTGTAGATGAGTGTGGCAATAGCCATGATGTAAGTGCATTAGTAGGGGCAGGAAACGCAAATTCTGATCTGAGTGTTCAGCAGCGTCCGGGTTGTGTTGCCGGATATGGGACTGTAAAGATCACTCACCCGGCAAAGATCGTGAATTTGATTATCACGGCAGCACCTACAGCATTTACTGAGACACTGCCATTTACTGCGAATTCTAACATTGCTACAGATGGAGCTTTTTATATGAACTCGTTGCCGGCAGGTAGCTACACTGTAAGAGCAACAACTTTTTGCGGTACCATAATCACTAAAAACA
Source organism: Flavobacterium hauense (assembly GCF_054457175.1). Classification (NCBI taxonomy): domain Bacteria; kingdom Pseudomonadati; phylum Bacteroidota; class Flavobacteriia; order Flavobacteriales; family Flavobacteriaceae; genus Flavobacterium; species Flavobacterium hauense. The sequence goes on along the minus strand of NZ_JBTKVX010000004.1, from coordinate 169,620 downwards.
TAATAGTGTTGGGTTATACTGAATTGGTAAATAACCTGACAGTCACACCTCATTGTGGTTCTTTTGATATTAAGGTCGAGCACGCGAGTAACGGGAATTATGTTGCAGGGCTTTACCTGCAAAGATTCGATCCGATTTCAGGGACATGGGGGCATCCTCAAACCGGAATGGCTTATGTAGAAGGAGGACAGGCTAATGCCCTTAACTCTATAGGGCTTACAAATAATGTGACGTCACTTACTCTTGCTTATACCGGTGATTTCAGAGTGCTTAAAACGTTTTTTGTTTTTGATAACGGAACCATTTTGAATATAAGATGTGTAGAAGTGCTTCATACATTCAGTTTTGGCGATGGCCCAAGGATAATAGATGCTTTTAGTTTTCCTTGTGTAGCAGGATTGAACGAAGTTGCTGTAATTGCCGAAGGTGTTCCGCCTTTAAGCTATAGCATCACTACCAAAGAAGGCTTGCCATTTGCTTTAAATAACGGGCAATCTAATCTGTTTTCCGGATTAGAAAGTGCTACATATAATTTCAGGGTGACCGATGTTTGCGGTAATATAAGAAATATCGTTTTGGATATTGACGCTTTAGATCCTGTAGGGATAAAAGCCGAAGGTTTTTGTGAAGGACAAGATAGCAGGCTGTTTGTACAGGAATTCTCTTTCCTGCAATATAAATGGTATAAGCAAGGCGCGCCGGGAACGGTTCTGAGTACTACAGGAACGTTGAACTTTCCCGACTATGACTCAGCGACAGATGCAGGTATTTATCATGTAAGCATTACCTCAAACAACCCTCTTTCGTGTATGAACCAGGAACTGAACTTTCCGTTGCTGATTAATGCACTGCCTGATGCGGGCGATGATATTACGGCTCAGCTTTGTAACAATGGGGAATCAATTAACCTTAGGGAATTTCTGGCTGATGATATTATAGCTACAGGTGCATGGGAAGATACTGATGCTACAGGATTGCTTACTAACAGTACTCTTTCGGTAGCCACTCTTCCTGAAGGGATCTATCATTTTAAATATACAGTCGCAGGTTTGTGTAACCTGAGTGATGAGTCTATGCTAACCCTTGAAGTTAAAGATATTCCGCAGCTACCGGTTATCAGCAGCGATTCGCCTCATTGCGAAGGCAGCGATATCCAGTTTTCAGCCACTACGGTACCAGGTGCAGTTTATCAATGGTCCGGGCCAAACGGTTTTGTTTCTACAGAACAATCTCCTCTACTATCGGGTGTTTCGGTTAATGCTGCAGGAACGTATGCGCTAACTGTAATAGTCAACGGATGTTCTTCCTCTTCGGCTCAGTTGGCCGTTGCAGTAAATGCAGCGCCAAAGGCGGGAGATGATACCAATGTACCATTGTGTAACGAGGGCAATACTATTGATCTGGAAGATTATTTATCTGGGGTATTTGATGCCGGAGGAATATGGGAAGATGTAAATGCTGCCGGAGGATTTTCAGGAAGTACATTGAATACCGCAGGTATTGCTCAGGGAACCTACCAGTTCAGGTATACGGTTGAAAATATTTGTAATGTGACAGATGAGGCTGTAATTTCAGTCCAGTTAAAAGATATACCTCAGGCACCGGTCTTAAACCCTGTATTGCCTGTGTGTGAAGGGACAGATGTTCAGCTTTCGGCAGAAACGATCGCTAATGCTGCTTACCAATGGACGGGTCCATCAGGGTTTGTTTCTAACCTGCAAAACCCACTTATTTCCGGAACTACGCCGCTGTTAAGCGGAGATTATGCAGTAACAGTAACTGTAAACGATTGTATATCTGCTACTGCGGTTGTTCCTGTTACAGTGAATGCATTCCCGCAGTTTGAAGTAGAAGGCAATACGGTGCTTTGCGAAGGTCAAACAACATCGCTTAAAGTAATTCTCGGAAATTTCGCTTCGGCAACTTATAAATGGTACTTTGATGGAAATGTTATTGCCGGTGAAACTTCGGCTGATCTGTCAATATCGCAGATTGGTAATTATGAAGTAGAAGTCGATAATAATTCTTGTGTAACAAGCCGTGAGATTGCAGTTTCTCTTAATGAGAATCCGTTTGAGGTAGAATTGGAATCGGGATGCAGAAATTATGATTATATGTTATGGGTTGCCAATATCTCAGAAATAGCAGGGGCAACAGTTACGTGGACCGGTCCGGGTAATTTTAATTTTACAGGCCCTGAAGCGAATATTACAAACCTTGCCGAAGGTGAATATACAGCGACTATAACCAATGATGAAGGCTGTGCTGCGGTAGCTTCGATAACCGTTGATAATACATCATGTATCATACCTAAGGGAGTTTCTCCGAATGGTGACGGTTATAATGACAGTTTTGACCTTTCCAATCTCGATGTTATCGAACTAAAGATATTCAACAGGTATGGGCTGAAAGTATATGAGGCCCAAAACTACCTTAAAGAGTGGCATGGACAGTCTGATAAAGGCACATTGCCAACAGGTACTTATTATTATGTGATAACACTTTCTGCAGGAAAACAGGCCAGTGGCTGGGTATACCTACAGAGAGAAGAGTAAAAATACTACAAAAATTTAACTGTTCACGCAACCTAATACATGGTTGCTGCATCTCTATAATAGAGAGGGCTTTCGTAGGCCTACATGCAGCAGGAATAATGATTTCAACAGGACAGGCTTTGTTTAGAGGCCATTTTCTTTCTCAGGGTGATGTGCCCTGAGAAAGAATAGTCCACAGCAGCTACTACTTTGTTATAATGCTTTCTTTGGAAACGGAGGGAGTCTAGAATATAAATTGCTATGAAACCAGAAACCACCAACCATGAAACAAAAAAACAAACTACCTCTAAAGGCTTTCCTTTGCCTTTTACTGGCACTATTGTGCAATGCGATCTATGCACAGCTTTCTTCTTTTAATTTAACGGCTACACCAACACCTCAAACCTGCCTTGGTAACGGGGCATTGAGTTTTACTGTAACCGGGGCTACAGCCGGTGCAGCTATAGAGTTTGAGGTTTACCTGCTGCCTAATACATCACAGCCCGTAACTACGGTAACCACATTAACAGCGACAGGACTTGTATCCGGAAATTACAGTGTTGTTGCCACCCAGTCACTCAATGGGCAATCGAACTCGGCAACTGCCACTGCCACTATTGCCGATGATACTATTCCGTTTGCTTATACCACAACGATTGTCAATGCTAACTGCCAGCAAGGAGGGAGCATTACGGTCTCGATTACTTCGGGGACTGCATCGGCATACGAAATAATTTCCGGGCCACAAACTTTTCCACAACAGGTATCTAACGTTTTTAACGGCCTGCAGGCAGGACAATATCAGCTAAGGGTATATGATAGCTGCGGTGATGCACTAGTAACAACCGTAACGATAACGCAGCCGGCGGCAGCAATTACCATTAACGAGCCCAATTCATCGCAGGGCGCATTGGCTTCCTGCAATACAATAGGGATTAATTGTGTTTTTTTCAGTCAGTCAGGGGCTGATATTGCATTTCCGGTAACAATACAGTATACAGTTCACCCACCCGGAGGAGGTGCCCCTGCTGTCATAAATGATGCTATGGCTGAAGGGTTCATTTCTAATTATGTCGTTAAAGAAATTCCTTTTTACCAGGGTGCTTATTTGTATGATATCAAAATTACGGATGCCTGTGGCAACATCTTTGAGAAAACGGATAATATAATATCTGCGCAGTTTGCCTTTTCTTTAAATAAGTCTACGATAGCTTGTAATGAGTTCTATATTAATATGACGGCTTACAACTATGTGCTGCCATTAACCGTAAGTTTTATTTCGGCACCTGCCGGTTTCAATCCTTCATCATTTAATGCATCACATCCGGTAATAAATAATCCGTATGTTGGCTACGGAGATCCTGACAACCCTATGCCTTTAGGGACCTATGTGATAAAAATCACCGATGCCTGCGGACACACAGCACAAAATTCGATTGTACTGGAGGAAGGTGGAAGTCCATATGTGTTTATAAATCAGTCATCAAACTGCTTCACGCTCATAACAATATCTATGCCTAATACAAGGGATATTGCCACGGCTGTTTTAACTGCTGCACCGGCATCTTTTGGAACTGTACCCCAGAATATGATGTCTCACGTTAACGGTTATACTTTGTCCCTTGACGGTGTAACCCCTGGTAATTATACTTTTGAATTTACTGATGAATGCGGAAACAGCTATTCAGTGCCGGTTGTTGTGACCTCTGATATAGACCCTGCAATTTATACACAGCAGGCAATGGGATGCACTTCTGGTTTTGGATCCATCATGATGTATGTTGCAGGCAAACCTCTCACATCGGTTAAGATAACTGCTGCCCCCGAGGCATATACCGCTCCTTTGCCTTCAGATATTTCGTATAATATCGTGGATGGAACTATGCATATGAATATGCTTCCGGGAGGAACATACAGTTTTGAAGTTGTTGATGAGTGCGGTAATATCAGGGTGGGGACTACTGATATTATTCCTTATATTCAGGAAGATGATCCTGCCGATGTCATATTTAATTGCGGTTCCTTTGATATCGATCTGCACAATGGCAATCCGCAAGATATGAATGCCTATTACTGGCTTCAGAAATTTGACGAGGCTTCAGGGCAATGGATACATCCACAAAACGGAATCCCAAATGCCGGAATCTGGCTGGAGAACGAGGCGATAAACTCTAACTTTACTTATACCGGAAATTTTAGGATTATAAAAAAGGGGTACAGTTATAATAATGGGTCAGAGGCAAGTGGTAGTTCTGAGTGTAGTAGTGAGCTGCTTACCTTTACTTTTACAGGTGCGCCGGTTATAGAGGGAGCCTATGCATTTCCCTGTACAAACGGACTCTCTGAGGTAATTATAGATGCAGTAGGCCTACCTCCGCTGGAATATGCCATTACAGAAAAGAATGGGCAGCCATTTGTTATAAATAATGGGCCTAACATGACATTTATGTCGCTAGAGAATGCAGTTTATAATTTCAGCGTATCAGATGAGTGTGGTAATATTGTAAACATACAATATGATATTACAAACCTTCAGCCTCTTGAAATTAATCAGAAAGGTTTTTGTGATGGCACTGAGAATTCTCTTTATGTGAAGTCATACACTTTTCTTACTTATGAATGGTGGAAAGAAGGGGCACCGGATGTAATTTTGAGTACTACTAATAAACTTGATTTTCCGCCTTTTGAGCCCGGTCAACTTGGAGTTTATTACCTGAAGATAGTTTCTACTACCCCAGGTTCATGTATCGATATGGTGTTAGAACATACTATCGAACAGCCTCAAGCAGCCAATGCGGGAGATGATAACCATATTATACATTGCGACCGTTCGCCAACAATAAATCTTAAAGATTACCTTAGTGGTGACCATGTGCCGGGAGGGAAATGGAGTGAGTTCGAACCTACGGGCCATCTGGTAAATGGCGTCTTTTTAGTTGAAGGTGTTGCGCCCGGGATGTATATATTTATCTATAGGGTAACCGCATGTGATATTACTGACGAGGCAGTAATAAGTTTGGATGTTAAAGGAAATGATGTCTTTGATATAGATATTGCCGAGGGATGTGTAGATTATAGTTATACGTTGAGCATAATAAACATAAACGACATGCAGGGTGCTGAGATAGCCTGGACAGGCCCAGGTAATTTTTTGGCAACACAGGCTGTAGTTGCTGTTTCGGAAACAGGAAAATATACGGCAACAGTAACAAATGCAGAAGGCTGTATTGCTGAAGCATCTGTAATGGTCAATGATGTGTCATGCGATATACCACGCGGAATTTCTCCTAATGGGGACGGAATGAACGATTATTTTGACTTGTCCTTGATGGATGTTGAAAGTATTAAAATATTCAACAGATATGGACTTATGATTTATGATGCACGGAATTATGAAAAAGAATGGCATGGGCAGACTAATTCGGGAGGAGAACTTCCTACAGGTACCTATTATTATATGATTACCCTGTCAGGAGGAAAACAGGTTACCGGATGGGTATATCTGCAAAGAGAAGAGTAAAAAAAACGCTTAGGATATCCTAAGCGTTCTTTTTATTTTTTATCGTGGTTCTGAGTAAGGCCGGGGTGATGTCCGCCCTCTTCTTCCGCTTCGGCCAACAGGCTCTCGCGTACTTTCTTGAAAAGGTCTGAAGAGTAAACAAACTCCACAATAGACTTGTTTCTGGTTTCCAGTATCTGTTCATTATTACCTTCCCATTCTTTGATTCCGTTCTTTAGGAAAACGATCTTTTCGCCAATCTGAAGTACCGAGTTCATGTCGTGGGTATTGATAACAGTAGTAATATTATATTCTTTAGTAATCTCTTGGATCAGCTCGTCAATAACGATAGATGTCTCAGGGTCAAGACCCGAGTTAGGTTCATCACAAAACAGGTACTTAGGGTTGTTTACGATAGCTCTTGCAATCGCTACCCTTTTTTGCATACCTCCTGATATCTCGTTAGGGAATTTTTTGTTGGCATCCTTAAGGTTTACTCTTTCAAGTACTTCATTTACGCGTTCTTTAATTTCGCGTGTTCTTTTGTTGGTAAACATTTTTAAAGGGAAAGCAACATTGTCCTCCACAGTCATTGAGTCAAACAGTGCGCTGCCCTGAAATACCATTCCTATCTCAGTACGGAGTGTTCTTTTTTCGTCGGGCTTAAGTTCAGAATATATCCTCCCGTCAAAAGAAATGGTTCCTGAATCCGGGGTATGGATACCCAAAAGCGTTTTAAGCAAAACAGTTTTTCCTGATCCGCTTCGCCCTATGATCAGGTTTGTAATTCCTGTTTCAAATGTAGTCGAGATGCCTTTTAATACCTGAGACTCCCCAAACGATTTTTCTATGTCTTTAACCTCTATCATTAGCTTAAAAGTAATTGGGTTACTATATAGTTCACCAAAATGATAACAACACTCGTCCATACGAACGATGTTGTACTTGCTTTACCTACTTCAAGTGCGCCGCCCTTCATGAAATATCCGTGGAATGATGGTATGGTTGCCAAAAGGAATCCGAAAATAAATGTTTTGAAGAATGCATAGAACACATGGAAAGGATTAAAGTCCTGCTGTAGTCCCTGCAGGAACTGGTCGCTGGCCACAAAGCCTCCGTATACACCTGCAAGCCATCCGCCCAGGATACCAAGGAACATGGATGTTGCAATAACGAACGGATACAAAAGGAAAGCGATGATCTTAGGGAACACAAGGTAGTTAAGCGAATTAACCCCCATAACCTCAAGTGCATCTATCTGTTCTGTAACTCGCATGGTGCCGATACTCGATGTGATGTATGAACCTGCACGTCCTGCCATGATAATGGAAATGAACGTGGGTGCAAACTCAAGTATAACCGACTGCCTTGTTGCAAATGCAATAAGCATTTTCGGAATAAGCGGGTTGGTAAGGTTAAGTGCTGTCTGAATTGCGACAACCCCACCTATGAAGAATGATATAAAGGCTACAATACCCATTGAGCCTATTATCAGGTCGTCTATTTCTTTAAAAATCAGTGGCTTCATTACCTTCCACTTCGTAGGTTTGTTAAAAACCTCCTTCAGCATTAGGAAATATCTGCCTATCTGGTGTATTGCTTTTATCATTTAAACTCTGAAAATAAATGGCTAAAATACCGAATTGTAGTCAGTAATTAGTGTTCGTTAATAGTTTTTTAATACTCTTGGAGCTAAAACAGTTTCTCCTTCATCTTCTTCCAGCGGTAAGCTTTCACGTAATTTGCCTGCTCTGGGGTCACCAGCATGGTTTTATTCTCGCGTTTGGCCTTCAGGAACCCATTGATATAATCAATGAATAAAAGTGGCTTCTTTTTTCGCATTGCAAGTTTTGCCCCCGCGATGGCTGTTATTGTAAATCCGTAGCCAAGGGTGTAAAAAGCTTCGCCCTGTTTGTAGCGGGCTGCTTTATTATAATTGGCTCCGGTAGGTTTCAGGTGTTTTACCTTCAGGCGTTCAATGGTAACGATCTTCCAACCAAAGAAACGTGCGATAAGTTCATCGGCAGTATCCCATCCCATTGCAGGCCTGAGTCCACCCATTTGCAGGAACAATTCTTTTCGGTAGGCTTTAAATGCCCCCCGAATGTGGTCTTTATCGGTAAGGTTTTCCAATATCCACTCGCCATTTTTTTCTATGTAGGCAAAACCACCGGCCATACCCACATTGTCATCTTTTTTGAATGCCTCAAGCACGGTTTCAAAATAGTCGGCAGGAAGTATAAGGTCAGCATCAAGCTTCACTATTATGTCGTAGTTATCATCAATAATAGCCTGTCCTGCGTGAAATGCCTGTATTACTTTGCTTCCCGGCATGTGAACGGCATCTGATTTCTTGTTGACCAAAGTTACCCATGGATGCGCTTCGGCAAATTTGGTAACTATGGCAGCAGTGTCATCGGTAGAATTATCATTTACCACAACAACTCTGGCAGGTAGTACAGTTTGTGCTGCAAGCGACTCTAATGTCAGGCCCATAAAAGCCTCTTCGTTGTGTGCGGGTATAATTGCGTAATATCTCATTTAAAACTATTTTGCCCTTTCGGCGTATACGATGTAATATCTTGGCGTTATAGAACGCAGTAATGGGCGGATACCTATTTTTTTAGCAGGATTGGTCCATTTTTTACGGTCTTTGATAACCCATCCTGTTTTCTCAAGAAGCCAGTCCAGCTGCCAGTCCTCAAATTCATGGTAGTGCCTGTCCCACATATCGGTTTTGCTTCGGTAAGCCGGGCTGAACCATAAACGCAACGGAACTGATATGATGAGCTTGTCACTTTTTACATTTTGCAGTACCGTAAACGGGTTGAGAAGGTGCTCAAAGATTTCAAATGCTGTAAACACATCGTAGCCTCCTTTTGCAAGTGCAGTCTGGTCAACATCAACATCCTCGCCTGTAGTGTTGCTTACAGTATAGCCTTCTTTCTTCATAATGCCGGAGAAAGGGTTTTCTATACCAAGATCAAGTATTGAGTCATCCGCAGGGATATGTTTTTTAAGGAATTCGAGTGTTAACGCATAGCGTTTATGAGGGAAGGTGTTTTCGTACATCGCGGCAATTATAATGAGGGTCAAAAATATGAAAAAGTATAGTCTTATTTGATAATTGCAGCTTATATTTGTTGTTAGCTTACATCTTATCTACTCTTGAAAAGCAAAACATTACATAAGCAGGTAATTTACTTTGCTATAATCAACTACCTGGGCACTGCTTTGGGTATTGTTTCTTCACTGTTTATTTACCCGAACGATTTTGTTTTTTCAGGCACTGTAAAGTATGTAGACAATCTTACACAGCTGCTTTATCCTATTATGGTTTTGGGCGCATCTCATGCGCTGATAAAATTTTATCCGGGCCTTAACGAAGAAAGGAGAAAAGAGCTCTTCAATTACAGTATGGTCTCTGTGGGTGTGATGGGATTGCTGGTGTTGTTGGGCATATTTATATTCAATACCGCTACAGGTTACGAAAAAGGTCTGCTGGTCTATCTTGCTTTCCCCGTCGGATTGGCGATGGCCTATATTGATCTTTTCAGGAAACAGGCGCAGGATCTTCAAAAGCTTGCAGTGCCTACAGTCTTCGAAAAGCTAATTCCAAAAATAGTATTGCCTGTCCTGTTCCTGTTGGTTATTAACCACATGATGGGAGTGTATGAATCGCTTATATTGTATGCCCTTGCTTTTGTACTCATTGGGGTGCTGACAGGAATCTATCTTTTCAGGCATTTCAAGCCGGGACTGAACTACAGGTTCAAAACTCTTTTTGGTGAAATTTCCAGGAAAGATTATTTCAGGTACAGCCTTTATTCATTTACGGCAAGCCTCGGTTCGCTGTTGGCCTTCAGGATAGATGGGATCATTATATATAACTGGATATCAGAGGAAGCAAATGGTATATTCAGTAATGGTGCCACACTGGCTTCTACCTTGCAGATACCTGCTATAGGTATGTTCGCGCTTTATGCGCCCATGATATCTAATTACCTGAAAGATGGAAATCTAGCAGAGTTAAATGTGAAATATAAAGAGGTTGCCCGTCTGTTGTTTTTTATTGGTGCTGTGCTGTATAGCTGTATCGCATTGGGGGTAGATGACCTTTTCAGTCTGCTGCCTACGGGTCCGGCACTAAAACAGACCACTCCTATCATTTACATTTTAGGATTCAGTGTGCTTATCAATATGGCAACCGGTTTTAATACGGAGATCATTACTTATTCAAAGTATTACAGGTTCAATATGATTGCCATTTGCTGCCTGATTTTTGTGAATGTTGGTCTTAACATATTCTTCTTAGGATTTACAAACATGGGGATAATAGGGGTGGCCTATGCTTCATTCATATCAGTTACCCTGTTCAATATCCTAAAGCTGCTTTTTATTTACAAAAAGTTTGGCCTGTTGCCTTTCGATATAAAATTCGTGAAGATGATGCTGGTTTTTGCCCTGAGCGGATTTGTGGTTTACATGCTACCGGATTCGGGATCGCATCTGCTAAACCTCGTTTATAAAACAGGACTATCAATGCTTATAAATGTTTTTGCTATATATAAATTAAGGCTCGTCTATCAGGTAAACGTTACCACAGACAAAGTGCTGGGGTTTGTGAAAGCCAAATTTAAATAATCAGATTTATTCCTTTAGAGCGAAATACTCAAAGTGATGCGAATAATATAAAAAAGCTCCGGAGAAGTTAATTCTCCGGAGCTTTTTTATAATGATATTTTAAGTTCTATAATTATTCCGCTTTTCAGAAGCTGTCTTATATTTTATAGACAAATGCATTGATGTTCATACCTGCCCCAACAGATGCAAATATTACAACATCACCTTTGTTAAGCTGTTGGTCTTCCAGCTGACCTTTCATAAGCAAGTCATAAAGCGTAGGTATGGTAGCCACGCTGCTGTTTCCAAGGGTATGAATGCTCATGGGCATAACTTTTTCAGGTGTGGGCTTTCCGTGTAGTTTATAGAAACGGTTTACGATAGCCTCATCCATCTTTTCATTGGCCTGGTGTATCAGTATCTTTTTTACATTGTCAATGCTCACACCGCTTTTTTCAAGGCATTCTTTCATGGCTAACGGAACATTGGTCAAGGCAAATTCATATATTTTTCTGCCATACATTTTAATGTAACGAACATCGGGATCATGTGTGTTATTAAAAGAGTTTCCGAAGTAAAGGAAGTGTGCTTCATCATAGGTGTATGATGCCGTTTCATGGGAAAGTATTCCACCTTCTTCATCAGTAGCTTCAAGTACGCTTGCACCTGCACCGTCAGAATAGATCATACTGTCCCTGTCGTGTGGGTCGACCACTCGCGAAAGGGTTTCAGCACCTATTACAAGGCATTTTTTTGCCATTCCTGCCCTCATATATGCCTGTGCCTGAATAACTCCTTCTACCCAGCCGGGACAACCAAACAGGATATCATAGGCTACACATTTAGGATTTTTTATTTTTAGTTTGTGTTTTACACGGGCAGCAAGGCTTGGTACTAAATCTCCCTGAATTGTATTATGCTTAACATCGCCAAAATTATGGGCGAAGATGATATAGTCTAAAGTTTCAGGATCTATTTTTGAATCGTCAATAGCTCTTTGTGCAGCTAAAAATGCAATATCGGAGGTAACAAGGTCATCATCCACATACCGGCGCTCTTCAATGCCGGTAATCTGTTTGAACTTTTCGGTCACTATTTCATTCGTGTATGATAGCGGTGTACCGTCATCATCCAGAAATAGATGTTTCGCAAAGTCTGCGTTAGTTACAACGCAATTAGGGATATAACTCCCTGAGCCTGTGATCCTGATATTCATAGTTTAGTAATGTTTGTTTAAAGCTAAGTTAACCAAATATAATATACAAAAAGGTTAAAAATAATATGCTTGCATATTATTTTATTGAATAATTATTTTTTGCCAAAAAAAATGTTCAGTTGACAATTTAGTATGCCGAAACCTTTATTTTCATAATGGTTGCGATAGAAACAGCACGCGTTTTTATTTTTTCTGCATTCGGTCCTTCAAACAATTCATCTACAGTTGCATTAAAATGCCCCAGCCATACATCAAAGTGTTCAGCAGTAAGCTGTTCCTTGTCATTTAGCTGCATGTGAACATGCAGCGGATTATTGTGATATGGCCCGGTATGGAACATGCTAAGTTCCCAGAAATCAGTAATTTTTGGCAGGTGCTCCTCCAGGTCAATTTGCGCAACATCGGTAAATATATAGCTCACCCTGTCGTCGGCCAACAGGCGATTGTAAAATGCTCTTGTAAATACTTCAAGGTCGGCCCTTGATTCGATATCTTTCATGTTGTTTTGTTTTACAACAAATTTAGGCAATAGCTTTACTGTGTCTTTATGACATATATCAGCAAATAAAAAAATAAAAGGGCTGCAACATTGCAGCCCTTTGTATTAGTTTTCCATATAAGCCTCGATCGGCGCACAAGAACAAACAAGGTTCCTGTCTCCGTAAGCGTCATCAACGCGGCGAACACCAGGCCAGAATTTGTTCTCATGAAGGTACTCAAGTGGGAATGCCGCTTTTTCTCTTGTATAAGGGAAATCCCAGTTGTCTGTAGTAAGCATTGCCAATGTATGTGGAGAGTTTTTCAGCACGTTGTTTTTGTCGTCAGCTGAAGCCTCTTCAATTTCTTTGCGTATAGCGATCATTGCATCACAAAAACGGTCAAGCTCCTCAAGGTTCTCGCTTTCTGTAGGCTCGATCATTAATGTTCCTGCTACAGGGAAAGATACCGTTGGTGCGTGGAAACCGTAGTCCATTAAACGCTTGGCGATATCAGTAACCTCGATACCGTTAGCTTTGAACGGACGGCATTCGATGATCATTTCGTGAGCTGCACGGTTCATCTCGCCTGTATAAAGTGTATCGTAGTGACCTGCAAGTCTTTCTTTAATATAGTTAGCATTAAGGATAGCGTGATGAGTAGCGCTTGTAACTCCTTCGGCGCCAAGCATTGTGATGTATCCGTAAGAGATAAGGCACACAAGAGCAGAACCCCATGGTGCAGCCGATACAGCAGAGATTGCATTGCTTCCGCCTGTAGGTATTACAGGGTTAGTAGGAAGGAATGGTACAAGGTGCTCAGCAACACAGATAGGCCCAACACCAGGTCCTCCGCCTCCGTGAGGGATAGCGAAAGTTTTGTGAAGGTTAAGGTGACAAACGTCAGCACCAATGGTAGCAGGGTTAGTAAGACCAACCTGAGCATTCATGTTTGCACCGTCCATATATACCTGTCCGCCGTTCTCGTGAATTATGTTTGTAAGCTCGATGATAGAAGCCTCATATACACCGTGCGTAGACGGGTAAGTTACCATAAGACAAGCAAGGTTGTCTTTGTATTGGATCGCTTTTGCTTTAAGGTCTTCTACGTCGATGTTTCCATTTTCAGAAGTTTTGGTAACCACAACCTCCATACCTGCCATGTGGGCAGTTGCAGGGTTGGTTCCGTGAGCCGATGCAGGGATAAGAGCAATGTTTCTGTGAGACTCACCGCGAGATTCGTGGTAAGCACGGATAACCATCAATCCTGCATATTCTCCCTGTGCACCAGAGTTTGGCTGTAGCGTAGTACCGGCAAAACCAGTGATCACGTTAAGCTGCTCCTCAAGTTTCTTAAGCATTTCCTGGTAACCCTGAGCCTGCTCAACCGGAGCAAACGGGTGGATGTTGTTCCAGTTTGGCATACTTAGCGGAAGCATTTCAGATGCTGCGTTAAGTTTCATTGTACATGATCCCAGAGAGATCATAGAGTGGTTAAGGGCAAGGTCAAGACGCTCCAGTTTTTTGATGTAGCGCATGATAGCCGTTTCACTGTGGTATTTGTTGAATACATCGTGAGTAAGGAACTCGCTTGTCCTGTTCAATGAAGCAGGGATAGCAACAGTTTCGCTAAGTGCAGTTACTTTATCGGCAGTTTTTCCTGCAGCTTCAGCAAATATGCTTATGATGTCATTAATATCGTTTAGTGAAGTGGTCTCGTTAAAAGCAACCGCTACAGTATCGTTAGACGGGTAGTAGAAGTTGATCTCTTTTTTCTCAGCAGCGGCTTTAACTTTGGCAGCATCCGCTTTTACAAGGATAGTATCAAAGAAAGAAGTGTTAGTCTGTTCAATGCCAAGTTTGGCAAGAGCTTCGGCAGTCGTAGCGGCAGAAGCGTGAACTTTGTCAGCGATGTAACCAAGGCCTTTTGGTCCGTGGTATACGGCATACATACCTGCCATTACAGCAAGAAGTACCTGAGCTGTACAAATGTTCGAAGTAGCTTTTTCACGTTTGATGTGCTGTTCACGAGTCTGTAGTGCCATACGAAGTGCACGGTTACCATTAGTATCGACAGTAACACCAATGATACGTCCCGGCATGCTTCGCTTGTACTCATCTTTAGTAGCAAAGTAAGCAGCGTGAGGGCCACCGTAACCTAATGGAATACCAAAACGCTGTGTAGTACCTACAGCAACGTCAGCTCCCAGCTCTCCCGGTGAAGTAAGCTTCACAAGGCTTAATATATCAGCAGCAACCGCTGTTTTGATGTCGTTAGATTTTGCTCTCGAAATAAAAGCAGCATAATCATAAACCTGACCGTGTTTGCCAGGGTACTGAAGGATAGCTCCGAAGAAATCGTCACCGAATTCAAACGTTTCGTGGTTTCCTATTACAAGCTCAACACCAATTGGCGTAGAACGTGTCTGCAGTACAGAAAGTGTTTGAGGAAGTATCTCTTCAGAAACGAAGAATTTGTTAGCGTTAGCTTTCTTTTTTTCACGTGAACGCACGTCGAATAAAAGTGCCATAGCCTCTGCAGCAGCAGTACCTTCATCAAGAAGTGATGCATTTGCGATCTCCATTCCTGTAAGCTCGATAACAGTAGTCTGGTAGTTAAGCAAAGCTTCAAGACGACCCTGAGCAATCTCTGCCTGGTATGGGGTATACGCTGTATACCATCCCGGGTTTTCAAAGATATTTCTCTGGATAGGAGCAGGAACAATAGCAGGGTGGTAGCCTAAACCGATGTACGACCTGTAGATCTTGTTCTTGTTCCCTAACTGCTGAATGTGGCTGCTGTATTCATATTCCGTCATTGCCGGCTCAAGGTTCAAAGGAGCCTTAAGACGGATATCGTCCGGTAGTGTTTCGTATATTAATTGGTCAATAGATTCGACACCAATGGTCTTAAACATATGTTTCAGATCATTCTCCCTTGGGCCAATGTGTCTTAAAGCAAAAGCATCTGTTCTCATTATTTCTTATGCGTTGTTTTTAGAGGCACAAAATTAGTTATTTATATTCAATTTTTAATGCCTTTTATACCGTGAATTTTGTGATTTTTTCATCATAAATCTGTTACTGTTAGGATATTGATTATTTTTGTTAAATGAGTGTTGTAAAAAAGCTTTTCTGGCTCTACGTTTACGGGAGCATGCACGTTGGTGCATCGGTGCTTGCGCTGATATTAATGACCAACCACATCTTTCATATTCCATTTAACTGGGCTGTAGCGGTTTTCGGGTATTGCGGTACAATGTTCAGCTATAACTTTATGAAGTATGACGGACTTTTCCGGGTGAAAAAGGCGGCAGGAAAAAGGGTTAAATTTATAGTGTTCCTGAGTACGCTGGCACTTATCGCTGCGGGGATAAGTTTCTTTTTCCTCGAACGCATAACCCAAATCACCGGATTGCTTTTCTTTGCTTTTACCGCACTGTATACAGTGCCTTTTTTTCCGAATACCAAAAACCTGCGTAACTGGAGCGGTGTGAAGATCTACATTGTGGCATTTTGTTGGGCAGGGATCACATTAGTGTTGCCGCTTCTTAATGACCATGTGCATTTAACGTCAGATGTGTTCCTGAAATTCACGCAGCGGTTCATACTGGTTATCATATTGATTTTGATATTTGAGATCATCGACCTCGCAGAAGATGATCCGCACCTGAAAACCATCCCGCAGCAGATAGGGGTAAGGCGTACCAAGATACTCAACCTCTGTTTCCTGCTGCCATTCTTCTTTTTGGAATTTTTAAAGATTACCATAGATTACAGGCAGGTTGCTGCCAACGCTATCATGGTAATAACGACTGCATTATTTACTGTTTATGCCACGCCGCAGCGCAATAAATATTATACCCTTTTCTGGGTAGAGAGTATTCCCATATTCTGGTTGGGGCTTGTTGTGCTGTTGAATAGTTTATAATTTAGTCATCGCTTTCTCCAAGTCCCCATAAATAAATTTGAATTCATTTTCCTGTAATCGTTTCGGAATCACATTCCTGCTTTTTAAGACCAACTCTGTTTCGGTGCCAATAATCTTTGCGCCCAACTTCAGCAATAGCGTACCAATCGGTATACCGAATGGTATATTTTTTACTTCCCTTAATGTTCTCATGAAATCGGTGTTGCGAATGGGTGTGGGAGCTACTACATTTACAACGCCTTCCATTTCCTTATCGAGGATAAAAGCCACTGCACGGGCAAAATCTTTTTCGTGTATCCAGCTGACAAATTGTTTCCCGTTGCCCTGTCTGCCACCAAAACCAAGGCAAGCCAGTTTTTTGAGTGGTACATAAGCTCCGCCATTTTTACCCAATACTATTGAAGTGCGCAATGCCGTCTTTTTGGTTTGTGGTGTCTCCACCTGAAAGAAAGCCTTCTCCCACATGCGGGCAACATTCATAGAAAAATCGAACCCGATTTCTCCATTAACCTCATCCATCTGTTTGTCTTCACTGTGCCTGTAAATCGTAGCTGTAGAGCTGTTAAGCCAGTGCTTTGGTGGATTAGTACACCTCAAAACCGCTTTGTTCAGAATAGTGGTGCTGTCTACCCTTGATGCCATGATAGCACTTTTATTCTTTGGCGTATAGCGACAGTCTACAGATTTACCGGCGAGGTTAATGAGCGCATCGGCATTTTCAAGTTCGCGCTCCCATCCTGTCAGGGTCTTTGCATCCCAGTTAATATACCGAACGGTATTTTTGGTTTTCGCTTTTCCGCGAGTCAGCACTATAATTTCTTCAACTTTATTTTTAAAATGGTTCACCAATACCTGTCCTAAAAATCCGGTACCGGCTGCTATGACTATTTTTTTCATGGTGTTGTTTTTTATACCAATAGGTATTATATGTAATAAAAAGGCAGTGCGAGCATTCTGTAAGCAATCCAGGTCAGGCACAAATGTTTTGGAAGTCCTAAAAGCTGTATCCTGCGGTAATGCTCCAGGAACATAATGAATACGACGATTCCAAACCAGATGAGGTTTACGGTTTCACTTATTGCTACATAATGATTGAGGATTAGTAATGGCATTAGCAATAAAGAACCAAAAAGCGAAACGGTCATGAGGTTGCCAAGATAGGTCAGCCGTGTTTTGCTATCTTTTTTTAAAATGAAAAGACTCTGAAATGCTATCTGTCCGGTTGCCAATGCCAGTTCTTTTAAAAAGTTGGCTTGTACATAAATCGGAATTATTTTGGCACATTCAAAAAGTACTGTTGCTGTAACAAGTACTGCAAAGACCAGGTAAGCAATTCTGTACCTGTAATTAAAGTCGGGAATGCATTGTTGTTTATCGCTATCTGCCCTGTTAGGAATAATTACTTTGCGGTTATAAGAGATAAAAGAGTAAAGCTTCTTAAGGAAACAATTTACCGGTTTGAAGTACCCAATCTTTTCGATGAAAGGAAATGAATTCCCCAGTACTTTTAACAGGCTGTCAATACCATAAGTAACGGTTTTATTTTCATTATCTACAAGGGCTATCTCATTGCAGGCCCTATTGGCATCTACATAAGTAAGTTCTTCGTCGCTTAGGCAGGCATAGGGTTTTCGGCCGTTTTCGTCGAGCATCCCTGTGGCTATAAACCCTGAAGTATAGGCACGACACAGGGGACAGTCTTCGTCATAGAGCAGGGTTTGGTTGGTTAGGATTTTCATGTTACTGTCCTTTAAAAACAATGGTTTCCTGTCTTTGGCTTTCTTTGGCTTTTCTTTTTCCCCTAAAGAAAAAATACAGGTTCAGGAATAGCATCAGACCAAGATAAATCGCAAATCCACCTATTTTATAGCTTAATTCCTCAACCAGAGTCTGGTATGTGTTGTCATGAACACTCATTTGCAATATCATTAATGCAAATCCCACATTCAGAAGGTAAAAGCCGGTTTCAAAAAGATGGTTGGTGGCATTGGCAATATCTTCACGTCCTTTAAAAATGTCAAGCATAAATATCTTTCCATTTTTGAAAAGGGTACGAGATACAACAAAAGTTAGTGTGAGAGCAACAGGAAGGTAAATGGCATAACCGATAAGGATTTTTGTAGTTTCCATAATATTGATATTTAAGTTATTGGATTAATTTTTTGGCGTAATTCGTAAGGAGGAATATATTAGTGTAATGCAGTATAGAGAGTATGCTGATAATGACAGCTGTCTTTACGGCAATCATTTCTATGAGCTGTGACAGGGTAACTATGGTTTCCCAACTCACAAGTGTCATGGCAGCATAACCAATGTTGACCAGGTAATAACCCACAAGCAATATTTTATTGATCCTGATGCAGAGGTCGTCGTGCCCAGGTATAAGGCTCAATACATATATATTGCCGTTGCGGTAACAAATGTGGCCAACAACTACAATAACATAACCTGTAATGAGCATGAAGATGCTGTATGCGATGATGTTTAAATTCATATTGATAATTTTAAACTTTCAGAAAAAAATGAAATATATTTTGATGAAAAAAGCTAACGCATTAGCTTCATGACAAGTCCGGCTAGCCAGTTGTCTTTATATTCTGTTGCTTTTTCGAGCATATTGTCAGCTTTGAGTACAAAGTCATACAACTTTTCGGTTTGGTTGGTAAAATGTTCCGCTTCTACAGATTTGTCATCCTTTACTCCTGTAGAAACTTCTTTCAATACTTTCAGAGCTGGTTTGATTTCACGTTTGCTGCGTTCCTGTGCAATTTTTACAGCCAGTTCGTCAAGGTCTTTCTCGGCAGTAAAGAACTCACGGCGCTCTCCATGTTTGAATTCTTTGTAAACAATACCCCAGTCCATAAGGGCGCGGAGGTTCATGCTGGCGTTGCCGCGCGATATTTGCAGTTCGTCCATAATGTCTTCCATCGAAAGCGGTTCAGGAGCGATCATAAGCAGGGCATGTATCTGAGCCATTGTCTTATTGATTCCCCATTGAGAGCCTAATGCTCCCCAGGTTTGTACGAACTTGTTTTTTGCTTCCTTGAATTCCATACACCAAATGTATAACTTTATTTTTAAACTTTCAAAAATAAATGAAAGATAATAGTGTTGTTTTTAAATCAGGCCCTCGCTAATTACTTTAATGGCAAATTCTAACGTATTTTTTGTATTGGTTTTGTTCAGTACATTTTTACGGTGGCTATCTACGGTATACTTACTAATAAATAATATTTCGGCGATTTCATTACTTTGATATCCTTTTAATACATAGCTTATAATTTCTTTTTCCCTTTTGGTAAAAAGTTCAGGAGTGGGTCTGTAAATTTTAGCAGCTTTGACATCAATATAAGAAGGTTCGCCGTATATACCTAAAAAGGAAAGAACTGAAGTGTTGTTTTTTTTAAGATGTGATATGTCAGTATGTACGCCCAGTGTAAATAACAGGTTGTTATGTTCATCAACCTGAAGGGCGATTGCCTGTTGTAATATCCTCAAATATTCACCATTACTCTTCCTTATCCTGTAGTCGTAGCTCATCTTATATTTCAACATTTTCTCATTGGGTAATTGCTGCAAAAAATCAACTACCGCAGCTTCATTATTAAGATAGATACTCTGGTCATCAGGATGTATGAGTGACATCAAAAAAGGGGCATCAAAATCTTCTGCCGGATATCCAAGAATATCTTTAATTTCAGGGCTCAGATAGGCAAGTTCCATTTTATGCCAGTCTACGATATAGTAATAGTACCGACCAACATGAAACAGGTCGAGTATTTTTTTATGCAATTCGAGGTCAATGGCAGTGTTGTTAATTGGGCCATTACTCATAATGTTTTTCCAAACCTTTTGGGCTTCATTAAAAATGGCTGGTTTCATTGTAAGGTGTTTAGGTTTAGGTAAATGTATTAAAAATCCCTACTGGTTGGGATTTTTTTTGAGCAGGATTTTTTGGAAGTTTGGTATAATTAATCAAATATTTTAAACTATGAAGACAATTATTGTTTTGATGCTAGCAAATATTTTTCTTTTACCTTCATCTAATCAATTTCATCCTTTAGCAAAAATAAAAGAAAAGCAAGAAAAAGCTGATTTCTGTTTTGTTATTGCAACTAATTATACTAAGAAGATTGTTTATGTAAGTAAAACTTTAGATTATGATGATTTTGAGCATGATATGTGGACATTACTTGATGCTACTAAAAACGCACTTAATTATGCAGTTGGGAGTACAGCTTATGAATATACTTCAGGAATAACTATATATAACAGAGATCGAGATAATAATATTCTTACAAACAAATATGATTCTGATCAATATAGGAAATATATCATTGAGGATTTAAAAAAAACAAATTTTAAAATTCTTGATCTCACAATTCAATAAAAAAGCTTACAATTGACCTTTTTATATATAAATTTTTTAATACAGTTTAGTGGTTCGGGTTTGTAGTGTTTCTAATATTGGTCAGTTAAAAAAAGGGACTGTTGTTGTTTTTTTTAGAAACAATAGCCCCCGATGGGATTTCTGAAGGCAGTTATATAATTAAATAAATCTATAAGTAAATGAATAACCAACTTGTCAAATATTTTTATATTATTTTATTATTATCTACTCACTCTCTATTTTCTCAAAATCGACAAGAAACAATTAATAATTTGATGTCACTTGTTAACGACTTTGGTGTAATTTTTAATACAGATAATCAATCAGCGTCCTTAAATGCTTCTTCAAATGGAATTTTGTATTCTTATAAATCAATTTCAGATCTAACAGAAAGTTCTTCTTTTTTTGAGGGGGTTGTAAGTTGGAATGATATATGTAGCGCTTCTAAAACATGGATATCCAGAAAAGGTTCTACTTATTTTCTGAAAATTAAACTCAATGAAGGTATTAGAATTAAGAGATCATACAATTATGATAAACAGGATGATTTTTATTATATGGACTATTTAATTTTGGAAGTATACGACTCAGATAATGCAGTAAAGGAAGATTATTACGAGGTTTTAAAAAATTATTTTAATGAGCTTGGTAGTATTAATAATTGTCCTTAAAATTAATAGATGTGATATTATATTTTTAACTGAGTTCAACTACTCTGTATAAGTTGAATTTCTTTTTAGTAAAACTTATCAATTCTTTCCGTGTTGCCTTCCTTTTGAAAGAATAGTTAATTAAAATCACGTAAAAATACCTGTACCAGCGATTTAAATTATGTAGAAATTTGCCTTCACACGTAAATACTATTGTTATGACACCGGAACAGGTAATAGAGAAAATTTTGCTGGGAGGATTGCTTGGTCTTCTTGGTCAGGGAATAAGGATGGCGATTGGGCTTAAAAAGCTCTCGGATGCAAATGCCCAAAAGGATAATAAGGAAGACCTCAACGGAGGCAGGCTCATGGTGAGTCTTTTTATAGGTTTTGTAGCCGGAGCGCTATATGTTTTAGTGAACGGCTTTGATGATAAACCGGATGTTGCAAATGGTGAGTATATTGGAAATCAGTTTGTGTTCACGGTGATCGCAGCGGGCTACGCAGGTAGTGATTTTATAGAAGGGCTTTTTAATACTTATATTGCTAAAATGCCAACCTCCGGTTCAGGAGCGGGAGGGAATACAGTTGTTGCTGTAAATCCGATGGTTATTCCACCTGCTGCATCGGATAACACTGTTGTAGTGACGGCAGCTCCGGCGAACCCCATACCTGATCCATCGCCAACACCGGCAGCAGAACCTGAAGATAATGCCGAACCAATGGCCAACCCAACATAAAAAGCAAAACCCCGAAGTATTCTTCGGGGTTTCTTATATCGAATCATCGATCAGTCCAATAATCCAAAGATCGAACTATCAAACAATCTATAATAGTCCTGCTCTTTTAAGCAATGCTTCCGGTCTTGGCTCCTGTCCGCGGAAACGTTTGTATAATAGCATCGGGTGCTCTGTGCCACCTTTAGAAAGTACATTGTCTTTGAATTTATTCGCAGTTTCCTTGTCAAAAATACCCTTCTCCTGAAAATATTCAAAAGCATCAGCATCCAATACCTCAGCCCATTTATAGCTATAATAACCTGATGAATATCCTCCCTGGAAAATATGTGAAAAGGCCGTGCTCATGGCGTTTTCTTTTACGTCAGGATAAAGCTGTGTAGCAGCGAACTGTTCAGTTTCGAAAGCCTTAAGGTCTGTTATTCCGCTTGGGTCGGCGCTATGCCATCCCATATCCAGTAATCCAAAGCTCAGCTGGCGCATCGTCGCCATCCCTTCCTGAAAACTTGCACTCTCTTTTATCTTGTTAATGTATTCCATAGGTATCACTTCACCTGTTTGGTAATGATGTGCAAACAGGGCAAGTGCTTCCGGCTCGTAGCACCAGTTTTCCATAACTTGGCTTGGCAGTTCTACAAAGTCCCAATACACACTTGTACCACTCAGGCTTGGGTAGGTAGTATCTGCCAGCATACCGTGAAGTGCGTGTCCAAATTCATGGAACAGCGTTGTTACTTCATTGAAGGTTAGTAAAGATGGCTTAGTTTCTGTTGGTTTTGTAAAGTTGCATACTATAGATACGTGAGGTCTTTCGTTTACCCCACCTTTTACATATTGCGATTTGAAAGAGGTCATCCATGCACCGTTGCGTTTTCCTTTACGAGGGAAAAAATCTGCATAAAAGATAGCAACGAGATTGCCGTTCTCATCTTTTACTTCATAAGTGGTAACATCTTTATGGTATTTGTCGATGTCCTGAACCTCATCAAATTTCAGTCCGTATAACTTGCCGGCAATGGTAAAAGCACCGTTAAGTACATTTTCCAGTTTGAAATATGGCTTCAGCTTCTCATCGTCAAGGTTGAATAACTTTTGTTTCAGCTTTTCAGAATAGTAAGACCCATCCCATTTTTCCAAATGGTCAATGCCGTCGATTTCTTTAGCGAATGCCGAAAGCTCTGCAAATTCTTTACGTGCTGCAGGCTCCGCTTTGGCAAGAAGGTCTTTCAGGAAGGTTTTAACCTTCTGCGGACTTTCAGCCATACGTTCTTCAAGTACAAAATCGGCATGCGATGCATAGCCAAGTAGATTTGCACGCTCATGACGAAGGTTAGCGATCTTTAAAACTATAGCCTGATTGTCAAATTCGTTATTCTGGAAACCTTTGGCACCAAAAGCAATAGTCAGCTGTTTGCGTAGTTCACGGTTATCGGCATAGGTCATAAACGGAACATAGCTTGGATAATCAAGAGTGAAGATCCATCCTTCTTTTTCAAGGCTTATCGCCAGTTCGCGTGCAGCCTCAATGGTTCCTTCCGGTAATCCCGAAAGGTCAGCTTCGTTAGTGATGTGCAATTGATATGCATTGGTTTCTGCCAGTACATTTTCGCCAAACTCAAGGCTGATCTTGGAAAGCTCCATGTCGATTTCGCGTAGCTTGTTCTTCTTGTCTTCCGGAAGATTAGCTCCGTTGCGGGAAAAGCTTTTGTATTGCTTGTCAAGAAGTGTCTTTTGCTCCTCGGTAAGATTCAGGCTGTCTTTTTGGTTATAGACTGTTTTTACGCGTTTAAACAATGCCGTGTTCAGGCGTACATCATTGCCAAATTCAGACAACAGCGGAGAAGCCTCCATTGCGATCTTCTGAATTTCGTCATTGGTTTCAGCTGAATGAAGGTTAAAGAATATGCTCGAAGCACGTTCCAGTATCTCTCCATTAAAGCTCATCGCCTCGATAGTATTTTCAAAAGTTGGCGCTTCAGGATTGGCAACAATAGAATCAATCTCTTTGCGGGCTGCCTCTATACCTTCTTTAATGGCAGGTAAAAAGTCTTCGTTTTTTATGCTGCTGAAAGGCGCAGTATCGTGTTTGGTTGTAAATTTTTTGGTAAGTACGTTCATGATATTATAAATGACCGTAATGTTTACGGATTTCTTTGGTAATTGATTTAAAACTGCTGCGGTTATCAAATACCGTAATAATTTCTATGTATTCATTTTTAATCCTGTACAAGAAAGATGTTTGTTTTGTAACGATACATTTTCTGAGATTTCTAAAAATGCCTGATTCTATACAGCTTTCAGGATAGGAGGAAATATGAAGAAGTTTTTCCTCAAAATATACTTCAAAATTATTGGCAACGGCTAAAGACCATTCATCTTCAAGATAGTTCAGCAAGATGTTAAGCTTTTTTTGGGCAAGTTTAGAAAGTACAACTTTATGCATGCCTGTTTCTTCGGGCTAATTTAAAATCTTCCCATGAAATTTTTTCACCTCCGTCAAGTTGGTCAATTCCAAACTGAACTTCAAGCTTTTGGTCTTCGGATAATTCGTCGTAAAAATCTCTTTTTTCTTTGGTAATTAATTTGCGTACTTTTTCAATTAATTTAGAATCTTCTAAATCAAGTATCATTTTCGCCAGTTCTATTTTTGAAGCCTGAATATCCATAGCAGCTTTGTTTTTACCAAAGTTACAAAACTATTTTCTATTCTTCAATTCTTCCGAAGCCTTGTTTACGGCTTCTTTAAGGCTTTGTTTGTAAGCGATCATTTTAGCCTGTACAAGTTTGTCCTGGCTGCCTAATATCTGTGCGGCAAGTATACCAGCATTTTTAGCGCCGTTAAGAGCTACAGTTGCTACTGGCACACCACCCGGCATCTGAAGGATAGAAAGAACGCTGTCCCACCCGTCGATAGAGTTGCTTGATTTAACAGGTACGCCAATTACGGGAAGCGGACTCATGCTGGCTACCATTCCGGGTAAGTGGGCTGCACCGCCTGCTCCTGCAATGATTACGTTTACGCCGCGACTGTGTGCCGTAGTGCTGTATTCAAAAAGTTTTTCAGGAGTACGGTGAGCCGAAACGATATCCACTTCTGTTTCAATTCCAAATTCTTTTAATATATCTATGGCATCCTGCATTACCGGCATATCCGATATAGAGCCCATTATAATTCCTACTTTCATTTTTTAAATAGTTGTTAGTTGTTGGTTTTCAGTTGATGGTGCTTCTGAAAACTGAGACTGAGACTGAAAACTTATTGCGCAATTACTCTTATAGTATTCTTTACTTTTTCCGCTACCCTGCGTGCTTCGTCTATATCATGGTTTACGATGGTAACGTGACCCATTTTGCGGAAAGGCCTTGTTTGTTTCTTTCCATAAATGTGAGGGGTAACGCCATCCATTTTCATGATCTTCTCGATGTTCTCATAAAGTACATTACCCGAGTAGCCCTCTTCGCCTACAAGGTTTACCATGATGCCTGCTGCTTTACTGTCAGTATTACCCAGCGGCAAATCAAGTATGGCGCGAACGTGTTGTTCAAACTGCGAAGTATAGCTCGCTTCGATAGAGTAGTGTCCGCTATTGTGTGGTCTTGGTGCTACCTCGTTTACAAGGATCTCGTCGTCAACAGTCTGGAACATCTCTACAGCCAGTAGCCCTACATGGTTAAAATGTTCTGATACTTTAAGAGCGATAGCACGTGCTTTATTTGCCACATGCATATCTATACGTGCCGGGCAGATAACATATTCTACCTGGTTAGCCTCGGGATGAAATTCCATTTCTACTACAGGGTAAGTTAGTATCTCTCCCGATGGATTTCTCGCAACGATTACGGCAAGCTCATTCTTAAAAGGAACCATTGCCTCAGCGATGCACTGCACGTTTGGAACGCCTTCAAAACTTTCTTGGCTACGGATTACCTTTACTCCGTTTCCGTCATAACCACCCTCGGTACTTTTCCATACGAAAGGCATAAGGACTGCTTTGTTTTCTACTGCTTCTTTAAGAGCATCCAGTGTTTCAAACCTTCTGTAATCTGCAGTTGGGATATGGTATGTTGTGTAAAAATCTTTTTGTACCCCTTTATTCTGGATAAGGTTAAGGGTCTTAGGCGAAGGGTACACCTTTACACCTTCAGCTTCCAGTTTTTCAAGTGCCTGTATGTTTACAAGCTCGATCTCAAAAGTAAGTACGTCTACCTGTTTGCCAAAGTTGTATACGGTATCAAAATCCATAAGGTCTCCCTTAAAGAACTTGTTGCAGCCTACTTTGCATGGTGCTTCATCGCTTGGATCAAGTACGTAGGTTTGTATATCGAATTTGCGGGTATCGGTAAGCATCATTTTACCCAGCTGTCCGCCGCCTAAAATGCCTAGTTTAAAATCAGAAGAAAAATAATTCATCAGTAGCTGTTGTTTTCAGTCGCAAAGATACTTAAAACAATTGTGAATTTTAAATTTCGCGGTTATCCGCTTAATGCTTGGATATTCAGGATATTCCTGTAGTATTTTTACGTTAACTTTAGCATTTCATTCAGAAATAGCTGGAAATTATATTCGTATTTTAGAGGTTCACAAATTCTGCCCCTTTTTTGCAGATGTAAATTCAAACCTATGAGACTTACGATAGAAAGGAAGCCGGTAAAAGTTTCCCCTGATCCTTCCCGTGTAATTGCCCGGTATTTTTTTAATGGAGAAGAACGTGCGGTAGAACTGATACGGAAAATACTGGCACTTGATAAGGAAGAAGTGTTTGCACTGGCATCGCCTTTGCTTCAGGATTTCTCTAAGCGTCACAGGAATATTACCCGCAAACTTCTGCGCAATTGCGAACGTGTAAAGAGATACATTACCATTGCAGGTGGTGAATATGAAAGGATGGATGAATACTGCAAACTGCTTATAGGGTCTTATTTTACTCATGAATATTCAATTGAATCAGCCGCATTTTTTAATCCGTCAATAGTTCCCGATCCTGACCAGACCAATCTTGAAGAAGGACAGCTTCGTGTAATCATTAGTTTCAGGGCCGTAGGTGAGGGGCACGTGTCATCGGTGGCTTTCCGCAGGGCGCTTATAGACAGAAATAATGATATTACAGTTATCCCTGCCAGCAATTATATAGATGAAGCCGAAAAAATACATAATGTGGTTTATCAAAAAAGGCTTTTCCTTAAAAAGGCACAGGAAGCTGATATTAATGAAGAGTTCCTGAATGAAGTAACCGAAAAACTTGGTGATAGGTTTGATTATGAAGAACTCAAAAACCTGGTTATTGAGGCTAAGGCAAAAACATCCGACACTAAGATCATAAAAGAGTATAATCTTGTTTTGGCGCTTTCTGACAGTTATCGCAGAATAACCTTCTCTAAAGATACCGATATAAGCGACAGGGTTATTTTTCCGATTTCCGATTTTGAAAGTAAAGGTATTGAAGATGCCCGTTTCGTGAAATTTATTGATGAGAGTGGCCGTACTTTTTATTATGCGACCTATACGGCTTATGATGGTGTGCATATTATGCCAAAGCTTTTAAAGACAACTGACTTTTATGAATTCAAGACCAGTCCGCTGAATGGGGCAGGTGCTAAAAATAAGAATCTGGCCTTGTTTCCCAGGAAAATAAATGGTAAGTATGCCATGCTTTCAAGAATAGATGGCTGGAATAACTACCTTATGTATAGCGAGAATATTAATGAGTGGGAAGATCCTGTGAAAATACAGTCACCTGAATATCCATGGGAGTTTGTGCAGATAGGCAATTGCGGTTCGCCTATAGAGACAGAGGCTGGCTGGCTCGTTCTTACCCATGCCGTGGGATCTATGCGCAAATACAGTATTGCAGCTTCTTTACTTGATATCAATGATCCCTCTATTGAGATAGGCAGGCTTAAAGACCCGCTTATAGTTCCCAATCCTGATGAACGTGAAGGCTATGTGCCCAATGTTGTATATTCATGTGGGGGAATCATCCATAACGGAGAGCTTATCATTCCATACGGATTGTCTGACCACAGTTCCGGTTTTGCAACGGTAAGCCTGGATATGCTATTGGACAGGCTGAAGAATGGAGGATAATTAAGTTTGCAGTGTCCAGTGGCAGTATTCAGTAATAACGGTATCTTTGTTAATCGAATAACTAATAGCATACATTACATTGGAAAATGAATTGCCTGAGGAATCAGCAACCGGATTTTGGGTAAAGAACCCATCGCTGAAAATAAAAGAATTCCAGTCGTTCTTAAGTATACGTTTCGGGCTCATTTTTGCCCTCAATATGCAGATAACCATAATTTACTATTGGGTATATCATATTACTAACGACAAACTGGCTCTTGGTTTTGTAGGCCTTGCCGAGGTTATTCCTGCTATAGGCTGTTCGCTGTTTGCAGGTCATTATGTTGATCTTAATGAAAAGCGAAAGATGGTGCTCTTCTGCATCAGTTCCTATGTGCTGCTTGCAGTATGCCTTTTTACGCTTACCACCCCTTTCTCGTTAAATGAATTAGGTGTCAACACGACATTATACTGTATTTATTTCCTTGTCTTTTGTGGAGGGATCATTCGCTCTTTCATGGGGCCATCAGTGTTTTCATTGTTTGGGCTTATCGTTCCGCGAAAGCATTTTGCCAATGCCACAAGCTGGGGCAGTATGGCCTGGCAAACGGGCTCTATGATAGGGCCTTTGGCAGCAGGTCTTGCCATAGCTTTAGATGGCGTACTTTCGGGAATGTTTACCGTTGTGATCATCTTATTGGCTTTACTATTTCCAATTCTTTCCATAAAGACAAAACCTATCCTTAAAAAAGAGAAAGAGCCGATGCTGCAAAGCCTTACGCAAGGCATACGTTTTGTAATAAGAACACCTGCACTCCTTGGTGCGCAGCTGCTCGATATGTTCTCGGTATTATTTGGTGGGGCGGTAGCGTTACTACCGGTGTATCAAAAAGAAATATTGCATGTAGATGAGGTAGGTTTCGGGTTGCTGCGTTCGGCGCCGGGTGTTGGAGCAATGCTTACTTTGGGCATATTGGCATTCCTGCCATTACGAACCTATCCTGGGCGTAAATTATTTATTGCCGTGACCGGATTTGCACTTTGTATCATTGGCTTTGGACTTTCAACCAATTTTATGCTTTCTTTTGCTTTCCTGCTGTTTTCGGGTATGTTCGATGCTGTGAGTGTAGTCATTCGAAGTACAATACTACAACTGGTTACTCCTGATGAAATGCGTGGGCGTGTTGCCTCCGTAAATACCATATTTGTAAGTTCGTCTAATGAATTGGGTGATTTCGAAAGCGGTGTCATGGCACACTGGCTGGGCACGGTCAGGGCAGTTGTAACAGGAGGATGTATAACGTTGGGGGTAATAGCCATTACGTTCTTCAGTGCGCCTCAATTGAGGAAGTTTGGCTTTGATGAAGAAGAGAAGAAAGAGTAATCAGTGTTCAGTAGGCAGTTAATCACTGTTTACTAATCAATCCTCGGGTTATCTTCATCTACAAATTCTCCTTCCGATTTAGAGATAACAATCGTTGCCACTCCGTTACCTATAAAATTAGTCAGGGCTCGCGCCTCACTCATAAATTTATCAACTCCAAGCAAAAAGGCAAGTCCTTCTAACGGTATCCTATGAATTGCCGTCAGGGTAGAGGCTAATACAATAAAACCGCTTCCGGTAACACCTGCCGCTCCTTTAGAGGTTATCATGAGCAGGCCAATAATGGTGAGTATCTCTTCAAAGCTCAGGTGTACATTATACAACTGTGCAAGAAAGATAACTGACATTGATAAATAAATAGAAGTTCCATCGAGGTTAAACGAATAGCCTGTTGGTACGACTAAACCCACAACCGACTTACTGCAGCCCATTTTTTCGAGCTTTTCCATAAGGTTGGGCAGTGCAGCTTCTGATGATGAGGTGCCAAGTACAATGAGCAGTTCGGCTTTGATGTATTTTATGAATTCAAGTATGCTGAGCTTGTAGTAACGCATGATAGCGCCAAGTATCACAAAAATAAAAATAGCCATGGTCACATATACGGTGAGCATGAGCTTGCCGAGCGGAATAAGCGTATGCAGCCCAAACTTCCCAACAGTATAAGCCATCCCGCCAAAAGCGCCTAATGGTGCCAGGTACATAACGATTTTCAGGGCTTTGAATACATACTCTGAACATATATAAAGGCCGGATACTGCCTGCTCCCTTTTTTTGCTGTAATTCAGTACAATGCCAACAACAATAGCGGCTAATAGCACCTGCAGGGTTAAATTGTCCAGAAAGAACTGCCACCAACTAAAGTTATTCGTGCCCGAAGTGTATTTACTTGCATCTTCAACGTTTAGGCCGGTTTTGTCAATCTTTCCGGGTTCTATGATATAGGCAACTGCTACACCAATGGCTAGGGCAAAAGTGGTAACGATCTCAAAATAGATAAGTGATTTCAGGCCTATCCTGCCCACCTTCTTCAGGTCGCCCATGCCACTAATGCCAAGCACTATGGTAAGGAAAATAATAGGTGCTATAAATAGTTTGATGATCTTGATAAACCAGTCGCCAATAAATTTCATCTCTACGGCATTTGCCGGATAAAAATGTCCAAGCAGTATGCCGCATACAATAGCGATCAGTACCCAAAAGGTAAGGTTGGTCACTATTCTGTAAAGAAAGGTCTGCTTTGTTTCAATAGTTTCTTTTGGGAACTCTTTCATCTGCCGAAGATAATAAAAACAATCATTTATTGATTCGCCTCAGGATTTCTTTGGCGGCTGCCTTATAGGCTGCGGTATGTTTCGCAGCATCTTCAGATAAGATACGTATAAGTTCAGGATAGATCCAATCTTCTTTTTTGCCTAACAGAAAAAGGGTACGCATGGAATATGCCTTGGTCGCTACTTTAGTTTCGGGTTTGATCAGCCAGTCAAAACAGGCTTCGGTGATCTGCTCTTTATGAGTGATGGTTAGAAAATCCGGATGCTGCTGTGTATATTCCAGTGCAAACTGGCAGGTCTTTGAAATTGGCCGCATAGCACTCTCATTAGTAAAGTGAGGCAATGCATTGCAAAAAGCATTGAGGTAAGGAGCAAGCCATTCAATCTTTGCTTCTAATACCAGTTCAAGTATCCAGCACGCCTTGTGGTGATTTTTGTCTTTGACATCAAAAGCCACATCCAGTAAATCACGTAACAGGGTTTTGTCATTTAAAACCATATCCGATAATAAATCCCTTATGGGACGATGGGCGGTGCTATTGGCTATCTGATTGTAAAAGGCTGAATTCAAAACGTTTGTTTTAGTTTTGAAAAATACAAAAATAAAACGGGGCATACGCCCCGTTTTATCAAAGTGACCAATCTTAGTAGTTTATAGCCTGAATCTCATTATTAACCTAACAAATTATGAGGGTTTCAATCCTGATCGCCTTTTTGCCTGATTACTCTAAACCTTATACTTTGTAATTACATTGACAAATATCTTAAAAGCCTATCATGATGCGACAGTTTGAATGCAGATAAAGTGTGACATTGGGTATCAAGAATGTGACATCTTGGATTTTTTATTAAAAAGAACGATATAATTTGCATATATGTTAAAATGGGTATATTTGCGCAACCAATTTTAACAAAAAATGTTTCGTAATTTTTTTCTTTTATTGCTGCTTTGTTCTACTGCGCTTCTTGCGCAGGATGCCGAAAAACCTTCAAGATTTTCTGTGGGCCTTGCCTACGGTAACGGTAGCGAATTCAATAATACCGATTATACATATACCAACAGCTATATACAGGGACAGGTATATTATTCGCTTAATCCCGGTAAACGATGGGAGTTTGTTGTGGCATTGCAACCCGAAGTGAATTTTGCCCGCCACAGGCTGAAGAATTATTACTTCGTACACCCAGATGATCCTAATGCTGAAGAAAAAAGGGAAGACTACATGGCATTGAAAGATATTCGTGAATATATATTGAATGTCGCTTTCTTTGCCCGCTACAATATTACCAAAGATTTCAGCATGTATGCAATGGGTAATGTAGGTCCAATGATAACCGATACAGAAACGGAACGATTAACCAAAGGTTTTGCCTTTTGTGATGTCTTTGCAATAGGTGCCACCTATAAATTTGGAAAGATAGCTTTCGATCTCCGCCCTAATGTAAGGCATACCTCTAATGCCGGGTTGCAAAATTCAAACGCAGGATTCAATACCAAGAACATACAGTTCGGGGTAATTGTAGCGCTTTAAAAGCTATAGCTAAAGCCTATATTTCCATAATAGTTGACAGGCAGGCCAGGATAATAATATCGGGGTGCGCCTCCGTTGATTCCTACTGCGTTTACCAGCACCATACTTGCATAATGAGTGTTGGCAATATTGTTCACACCTGTCGAAAGATGTGCAGTCATTCCTTTAAAGAGTTCGAAACGGTATCCTGCTTTTGCATTCAGTAGCGTGTAGCTATCTGCAAATGCTGTATTGGCATCGTTCATCGGGATGGTGTCGACATAATAAAAGTCGGAAGAAATATAAAAGCCACAGGTCTCTAATTGTATGCCTGCGTTGGCCTTATTAGCAGGAACGCCGGTCAACGCGTTGCCTGAATAATCAATACCGTTGTTTAAAAATTCCTTAAATTCATACTTGCCTATAGATGCCGTTACATAAGGTTTAATAGTAACGTTTTTGTCTATATTCCAATTGTAACTGATGCTGGCCTCAACACCCTGGTGTAATGTTTCTCCTGCATTCACACCTATATATTGGTCATCGCCTACACGTTGGGCTACCAGCAGGTCGTTGATCTGCATGTGGTATAATGAAATCTCAACATACAGGTTTCTTTCAAGAAAGTAAAACTTGCCGCCCACTTCAAAATTATAACCGTTCTCAGGTTTTATGTTTGGGTTAATGGTTCCGTCGGCAGTAAGTGTTTCTTCAATAGAAGGCAATGAAAAACCACGACTTAGGGATGCATAAATAGTTTGTAGGCCTGATGGTTTAAAAAGGAGTGATATTTGTGGCGACCAAATGCCGTCGTAGCTATACTTTTCAGAAGAAATGTTTGCAGCGGGATAGGTATTGTCCAGTTCAAATTGGGTTTTGTTGTAATTTATACCTGCCTGTACTTCAAACTTTCGGGAAAGCTGCAGTCTTAGCTGGGCAAAAGCATTAATGAAATCACGTCGCTGTTCGCTGCCCGTCAATTGCGTTCCTTCGAGCGTACCGTTGCCATTATTGTCCTGATACAGGTTTTCATAAGTGCCACCTTCATAACCATCATTAAAATATTCAAGCCCGGCAATAAATTCGGTTTTGATATTCCCGATTTTCGCTTCGCCATAAAACTGCGTTCGCCCACCCCAGGCCATATTGTTTTGTGTAAGTATGTCAAAAGGCCTTGGCTCGTAACTGTCTTTTGCATTGATAAAAGCAGATGTTGAATTCTTTAGCCAGTCCGCTACTTTCCAGTCATAGGCCAGTCCTGCCAAATAAGCATCATACTGCTCATAACCTTTTGATGCTGCCCATGTAGGTGCTGCAGCCTTTGGATTATTGTTAAAAGTCTCCTTATTTACAGAGCTGGGAATATAGGCTTTCATATAAGTGTAATTGCCAAAATAAGTAAGCTTGCTGTTTTGTTTGCGAAAAAGTTCTCCGGCGAGGGTAACTCCTTCACGGTTATAGGCACTGTTATCCCGCCAGCCATCAGTTTCCATTTTATGGTAGCTGAGGTTAAGGCTGCCGTTTTTAGTGTCAAGTCCGTAACTTATGGTGTTTTTGTTTAGCCCGAACGAACCGATGGTTGTGCTTATAGCCGCACGGCTGCCATGATAAGCTGCCTGTTTTGAGGTAAGCAGTATGGCTCCGCCAAGTCCGGCGCCATACAAACTGGAGAGTGGCCCTTTGATAACCTCCGCCTGACTTATGATTTCTACATCAATATCTTCTATGGTCGTTTCGCTGTCGCCCGATGTCAGTGGGATGCTGCCATAAAATGCCCTTATTTTATTGGTTCCGTAAGGAGTCCTGGCTCCAATACCGCGAATTGAGATCCTGTTGGTGTTCAGTCCGCCTGATTGCATATACACTCCTGAAAGGGTATTGAGGGAAGCTGAAATATCTATATTATTACTGCGTTGCAATTGCGCCGATGAAAGTACTCCAATGGATGCCGGAGCATTTAGCAGGCTATCATTGATGTGGTAGTTGCTAATTATGACTTCATTGAGCGTATTATCTATTTTTATTCCGGGAGTAGTGTCGGTTATTGTATTTCTTGTTTTTACAATACTGTCCTGACGTGTTTTTATTTTTGTCGTTATTGGTATTTCTTTTTTGCGGGGGATTGTATCCTGTGCAAAGACTTTCGTCGAAAAAAATATAAGAATAACAAAAAGTAGAAGTTTTTGCATTGATGTTGTTTTGAAGCTACTAAATTAAAAAACCTGCAGCTTTTGGCTGCAGGAATTAATAGCTATAGATGTTATTTATTTACAGAAACTCTCCAAAGGGTGTTGCCGCTGTCGTCATTGACCAAAAGAGAGCCGTCATTCATAACGGTTACATCTACCGGGCGGCCGTAGGCCTGTGCTTTTTTCTCATCGGCAATAAAACCTGTAAGGAAATCCTGCGGAGGGCTCGAGGGTTTGCCATTCTTAAACGGAACGAAAATTACTTTGTAGCCTGTTAGTACTGATCTGTTCCATGAGCCATGTTGCCCTACGAATGCCCCGTTTCGATATTGTTCGGGGAAAGCGTCTTTGTTATAAAAGGTAAGCCCGAGAGAAGCGGTATGGTTACCAACAGGAACATCAGGCACAATGGCTTTGGCAATAAGGTCTTTGCCCTGGCCTTTCATTCGGGGGTCTTCTATCTGGCCGTAGTAGGAGTAGGGCCATCCGTAGAAGCCGCCTTCTTTTACACTTGTTATGTAATCGGGCACAAGGTCGTCGCCCAGTTCGTCGCGCTCATTCACGGCAGTCCATAGTTCCTTGTTTGCAGGGTTCCAGTCCATGCCTACAGGATTTCTGAGTCCGCTTGCGTAAATGCGTTCGCCGCTTCCGTCAGGGTTAATCTCAAGTATATTGGCACGGCGAAATTCGGTGTCAATACCATGCTCGGCCACATTACTTGCCGATCCTACCGATATGTATATCTTAGATCCATCGGCATTTGCTAGGAGGTTGCGTGTCCAGTGGTTGTTATAGCCGCCGGCAGGGAGCTCAACTATTTTTTTGCCTTTTTCTGTGAATAATGCTAATTCACCTGCCTTATACGGATAACGGTATAGCCCATCGGTATTGGCTATGTAAAAATAATCTTTGAGGACAAGCATACCGTACGGCTGATTGAGCTTTTCGGCAAAAATGGCACGGGTCTCAAAAGTACCATCTTTATCATTGTCCCTAAAAACGGTTATTTGATCGGCGCTGCCTGATGTTGCAGACTCTGCTACAAAAATATCTCCATTTGGAGCAATATAGGTATTACGGGGATTCTTGAGGTCGCCTGCAAATTTGGTGACGGTAAATCCTGAAGGCGCTTTAGGAGTCTGTCCTTCAGGCCAGTCTTTCATTCCGTTGCGTTTAGTAACGGATTCACTCATAAACGGGGCAGGAAGGGTAAGGTCGCCAATGGCAGTTTTTACGGTTGTGCTGCCTTCGGAGCGGGCTTCTTGTTTTTCTTCTTTCGAGGGTTCTTTTTTGCAGGAGCCCATAAGCAGGAGTCCTAGAAACGACAGGGTAATAACGGTTCTTTTCATGATTTTTAGTAATTCGATGTTTTTCTTTTACCGAATTTAATTATTTGGAATCCTAAAGCCTTGAGTATTAAATGTAATTTAACACTCATAAAAAAATCGCAAAATGAGGTGCTTCCTGTAAGGAGGTGCTTGGTAATTAGTATATTTGCATCTTATTTAAAAACTAAAACGTAAGAAAAACCAGTGATACAGCTTCACGATAAACATTTTGTCCCTTTTATAACTGCAGACGATATCGATGCAGTGATAACAAGAATGGCCCGCCAGGCCGAAGAAGATTTCAAAGGCGAGATCCCTGTATTCATAGGGGTTCTTAACGGATCTTTCATGGTAGTGTCTGACTTTGTAAAAAAATATTCACAGCCCTGTGAGATCAGCTTTGTAAAGTTATCTTCTTATGAAGGTACCGCGAGTACACATTCAGTTAAGCAGCTTATTGGGCTTAACAAAAGCCTTGAAGGCAGAAGCGTGGTGGTGATAGAAGATATTGTTGATACAGGAAATACTGTTGCAGAGCTTAAAAAGATATTTGACGGGCATAACCTGAAACAGTTAAAGATAGCTACGTTATTCTTTAAGCCCGAAGCTTATAAGCAGGATATCGCACTGGATTACATAGGCTTTGAGATACCCGATAAATTTATTGTAGGCTATGGCCTGGATTATGACGAATTAGGTCGTAACCTGCCTGAGGTGTACCAGTTACATGAATAAAATAACAACCCAAATATAAAAATGATCAATATTGTACTATTCGGAAAGCCGGGTGCAGGAAAAGGCACACAGGCAGAGTTCTTAAAAACTAAATACAACCTTACGCATATCTCTACCGGCGATATCTTCCGTTACAACATTAAAAATGAAACGGCTCTTGGGCTTGAAGCTAAATCTTATATTAACAAAGGTGAGCTTGTTCCTGATGCACTGACTATAAAAATGCTACAGGACGAAATCGAAAAGAATACTGATACTAAAGGTTTTCTTTTTGATGGTTTCCCGCGTACTACAGAGCAGGCAGATGCACTGGATGAATTCCTGAAAACAAAAGGATGGGGCGTTACTGCTACAATCGCTCTTGAGGCAGACGATGAGGTGCTTGTTGCCCGTCTTCTTGAAAGAGGAAAAACCAGCGGCCGTGCCGATGATCAGGACGAAGCACTTATTCGCAACCGTTACCAGGAATACAATGAGAAAACCGCTCCGCTTATTGAGTATTACGATGCTCAGGGTAAATTTCACGCAGTAAACGGTATAGGCGAGATATCTGATATTACAAACCGATTAAGCGCGGTTATAGATACGCTATAATTTAAAACAAAACGCTTGGAAATAGCCATAATATTATTCCTGATTATTTTAAACGGTGTTTTCTCCATGTCTGAGATAGCATTGATATCAGCAAGGAAAAATCGCCTTGAATCTGCCGCAAAAAAAGGCAATGCAAGTGCGCAGGCTGCCCTTGACCTGGCAAATTCGCCAAACAAATTCCTTTCTACGGTACAGATAGGCATAACGCTTATTGGTATCCTGACAGGTATTTACTCAGGAGATAAAGTAACCGATGATGTTAAGATCTTCATTGAGGGCTTTGAGGTTCTAAAACCATATTCTGCAAATATATCTGTAGGTGTTGTCGTAGTAATACTAACGTTTTTCTCACTGGTATTGGGTGAACTCCTTCCGAAAAGGATAGGGCTTAATTACCCTGAATCTATTGCAAAAGCGGTAGCGATACCGATGAAATACATCTCAATAATCACGGCACCTTTTATATGGTTGCTTACCTCTTCAACCGATTTCCTGCTGAAAGTATTCAGTATTCGCCCAACGGCTGACGGAAAAGTAACGGAAGAAGAGATAAAGGCTATCATTAAAGAAGGTACCGAAGGAGGAGAAGTTCAGGAAATCGAACACGATATCATGGAGCGTGTGTTCCATATTGGTGACCGTAAGGTAAACTCACTGATGACACACCGCAAATCTGTTGCCTACCTGTCTACCGATGCTAACAATGAAAAGGTTCGTGAGATAATGCTTGACGAATTGCATTCGGTATATCCTGTTATTGACGGGGCTAATCTTGACGATGTAATAGGGGTAGTGCTGCTAAAGGATATTTTTGCGACCTATGGCACACCTGCTTTCAGCCTGAAAGAAATCGTAAAAGAACCTGTTTATTTAATAGAACATACATCGGCATATAAAGCACTGGAGATATTCAAAAAGACCAAAGTACACTATGCATTGGTTACCGATGAATATGGTGTGTTTCAGGGATTGATTACGCTAAACGATATACTTGAAGCGCTTGTAGGCGATGCCTCTGATTTTTATGAAGATGAGTTCAGGCTTGTGGCCAATGAAGATGGGACATGGCTGGTTGACGGACACTATCCGTTGCATGACTTCCTTACTTATTTTGACCTTGATGATCTTACCAATGATTATGAGGTGACGACCGTAAGCGGACTTGTAATGACCGAACTATCATATATACCGAAACAAGGTGAAAAACTGGCATGGAATCTCTTTGAACTTGAAGTTGTAAAAATGGATGGTGTGAAGATTGATAAAGTAAAAGTAAGGTCTCTCAAAGAGTAGACTTTTCGATTATAAAACAAAAAAGCCGGATAATTTATCCGGCTTTTTTTATTTCTATAGTTCATTCAGGCTAATTGCATTGTTCTTGAAATCATGGTAAAAAAGCACGATCCAGTTTTCTTCTTTAGCCTGTTTTTCCCAAACCTGTCGCAGTTCCATGGCTTTTTTGCCGTCGTCGTCAGACTTATAAGCGATGTGGAATTTAAGGTAACTTTTTTGAGGAAGGTTATCGGCACCGTAAAAAGCGGTAGTGTTGTCCTCTTTTATCCAAAATACCTGATGAAAAGGCGAGTGGCCTCCGGTAACTTCGTAGGTTACATAATTGCCTATCGTGCCTTTATCGTCATTCATGGCGATAAGATTGGGCAAGTCGGCAAATGTTTCTAAATAGTCCTGGTTAAAAGAATAGCTCTCTGTCTGCTGAAGCGCATAATCCAGTTCGCGTTGCTGGTAATATATTTTAGCATTGGGGAAATTCTGAACGAATCCGTTGCCCGTGTCATATCCTAAACTTTCAATATGGTCTTTGTGAAGATGGGATAACAGTACTTTTGTAATTTGGTCGGGAGTATAGCCTGCTTCTTCAATACGCTGCAATAGTACCTGTTTGCCGTCTTTTGCAAATCCTGACCCGGCATCGAGTAGCAGTATGTCGTCAGGAAGGATGATCAGGAAAGGGCATACGGACATTTTTAGCAGTGATGGGTCGGCTGTAGCGACTTCATCCCTTTGTATTTCGGTAAATATCTTGGTTTTGGTAACTGTAAATATGCCCTCGTTGAGCGGTATGATTTTCATGTTGCAATTATTTGCTGTAAAGTTACTAAATGAAGCTGTATTCTCCTGTACTTTGGGCTAAATGAGCTGCAATAGGCAAATTCATAAAAATAGCTTACTTTTGCACCCACAACCACAGAACGATAATATTTAATCGGAAAGCATGACAGAAGGGAATTTTGTAGATTACGTAAAGATATATGTGTCTTCCGGTAAGGGAGGTAAGGGGTCTACTCACCTGCACAGGGAAAAGTTTATTGAAAAAGGTGGCCCCGATGGTGGTGACGGTGGCCGTGGCGGACACGTGTACCTTGTGGGTAACAAAAGCCTGTGGACTTTATATCACCTGAAGTTTGCAAGACATATTAAAGGTACGCATGGTGGCGATGGTGGTAGTGCAAGAAGTACTGGTGCTGATGGTGAAGACAGGTATATTGATGTTCCTTTAGGAACTGTTGTGCGTGATAAAGAAACCAACGAAATACTTTTTGAAATTACCGAAGAGGGTGAAAAACAAATTGTAGCCCGTGGCGGTAAAGGTGGCTTGGGTAACTGGCATTTCCGTAGCTCAACCAACCAGACGCCAAGGTATTCCCAGCCGGGTATGCCTGCCGAAGAGCGCGATATCATTCTTGAGCTTAAAGTTCTTGCCGATGTTGGCCTTGTAGGTTTCCCCAATGCGGGAAAATCGACATTGCTATCGGTGCTTACTTCTGCGAAGCCAAAGATTGCCGATTATCCTTTTACGACTCTTAAGCCTAATTTAGGTATTGTTGCCTATAGGGATTTTCAGTCGTTCGTAATTGCCGATATTCCGGGTATTATTGAAGGTGCTGCGGAAGGTAAAGGATTGGGGCATTATTTTTTAAGACATATTGAGCGTAACTCTACATTGTTATTTTTAGTTCCGGCAGATGCGGAAGATATTAAAAAAGAATATGAGATTTTGCTGGATGAGCTTAGAAGGTATAATCCTGAAATGCTTGACAAGGACAGGCTGATCGTGGTTTCTAAAAGCGATATGCTTGATGATGAGCTTAAAGCTGAAATGAAGCAGGCACTGGATAAAGAATTTAAAGATATACCTTATATGTTCATATCATCTGTTGCTCAACAGGGATTGACTGAGCTCAAAGACAAGCTTTGGCAGATGCTGAACAATTAAAAAATAATATAGTTTTTTTAAAGCCGGTTAATGACCGGCTTTTTTGTTGCTTTTTTATCTGGTAATCAAGGAGTAAAAAATTAAACATTTGTTTAAATATTCTCTTTTGTTAACATAATTTTAATAAAAAGCCATATATTTGCACCGAATAAAAATTGGGTTAACCATCCCATAACTATTTGGTTACAAAAACTATATGAAATTCAACTATAAAAACAGTCTGACTGTTTTATCGCTGAGGCTTTTTGTGGTATATGTCGTGTTCATGTTGTGCCGCCTAGCCTTTTTGTACTTTAACAACGATGTTATTGACCCTATTCAGGGAAACAATATTTTGAGTTTGTTGCGTGGAAGCCTGATGTTCGATACAGTTTCCATTATCTATATCAACCTGCTCTTCATGGTGATGTCGCT
Source organism: Flavobacterium hauense (assembly GCF_054457175.1). NCBI lineage: Bacteria > Pseudomonadati > Bacteroidota > Flavobacteriia > Flavobacteriales > Flavobacteriaceae > Flavobacterium > Flavobacterium hauense. The sequence continues at coordinate 128,839 of NZ_JBTKVX010000004.1, read as the reverse complement.
TATCCCGTTTCACTTCAGGGAAAAGAAAGCTTATCAAAAAGCAATGTTCTGGGTTTTTATGATTACCAATGGCCTTGGACTGCTTATTAATGTTGCCGATATTTTTTATTACCCGTTCAAACAGGCAAGAATAGTGCTGGGTGATTTCTTCCTGTTGGGAGAAGATGCTTTTGTGCCATTGCTGGCCGACTTTGTTGTGGATTACTGGTATGGCTTTGTTTTTTACATCTTATTGATGGTGATCTTATACCAAAGCTATAAATGTTCATGCGAAGGAAAGCAGGAAGTGACTGAAAAACCTCAGAGCAAAAAACGCTATTATGCTGTAAACAGCGGCTATTTTGCAATAATGGCTATCGTCGTGATTTTCTTTGTGAGAGGCGCTACGTTTTCTGCGGCCTCATTCCCTATAGGAATGAACGATGCATTTTTGTATACGGATAATTCTACGCATACTTCTTTCGTTTTGAGTAACCCATTCTGCCTTATAAGGACAATGGGGAAATCGAAAGATGTGCAGTCTCCAAAATATTTTGACGATGAGATTGCAGAAAATATATATCCTACAACGCATGATCCTGAAATATCGGAAGTGTTTGATATTGACAGAAAGACCAATGTGTTTGTGATCATACTCGAAAGTTTTGGGAAGGCGCATATAAAAAGCCTGTCTGACCAGTTCAAGCCGGAACAGGAAAGCAACACACCATTTTTGGATTCACTTTTTCAGGAAGGCTATCTTTTTACCAACGGACACCAGAACGGTTACCGCTCGGTAGATGCACTTCCGGCAATATGGGCATCGATACCCACCTTTAAGGAGCATTTTCTGTCGCTGCCTAATTCGGTTGCACCCTATTATGCGATGCCGGCCTGCATGAACGAGATGGGCTACCAGACGGCATTCTTTCATGGAGCGGTAAAGGAGTCGATGGGATTTGTATCATTCGGGAAAAATACGGGCATAAAGAACTTCTATTCACGTGAGGAATATGAAGAAGAAAACGGGACTGCCGATTTTGATGGCAAATGGGGGATATGGGATCATAAGTTCATGCCATTTGTACATAAAAAGCTCAACAAGATGGGTAATAGTGAAAAGCCTTTCTTTGCGACATTCTTTACGCTGTCTTCGCACCATCCTTATGCGATACCTCCAGGATTGCCAAAGCAGTTCAGTGAAGGAACAATGCCGATACACCGTGCTATTAAATATTCTGATTATGCGCTTGGGGAATTCTTTAAAAGCATAGAGAAAGAAGCTTGGTACAAGAATACGCTATTCATCATCACAGCCGATCATTCGTCAGGAGCTGATAATGCGAAATTCAACAAGGCACCGCATAATTATACCATTCCGATATTTTTCTTTAAGCCGGGCAGTAAAATGCATGCTAAAGATGACAGGGTAATGCAGCATATCGATATCATGCCTACCGTTTTGGGTATGCTGAACTATGAGAAGCCATACTTTGCTTTTGGTAAAGATCATTTTGATCCTGCGGCGGTCAAAGATCATTTTGTGATAAATGTTTCAAACGGTGCGTTTAATTGTATTACCGATGATTACTATTACATGTTCAACGAGAAAGATGTAGTGTCTAAGATCGATTACAGAAGGGACGGGCTTGGTAATAACAATCTCATCAAAAACAAAACAAAACAGGATGAAGAGACCATAAGAAAATTCAAGGCATTCATTCAGGAATATTACAATCACATCAACAAACGCGACTACCTGCCGCAACCGGATAAAAAGAACAGGCTGGCGATGGTGGAGAAGAGAAGATAACGAGAAGATGCCATGTGCATCTTCTTTTGTTTTACGAATGATTTGAATGCAATGGATAGCTTTTAAGGCCCTATAATTTTACCAAATTCTCAAAAAAAGGTATCTTCGCACCACATAATTTAAAAATAGTTAGTGGTTCACTGTAACAAAAATAATATTATGGTGACTATTAGCTAACGACTATTAACTTTATCCACAACAAATGAAAAAAATTATTTTATTCCTTACCATGTCGCTTATGGTTCTGCCAATGAGAGCTGACGAGGGAATGTGGTTTTTGATGTTCATTGAGCGCCTTAATCACAGGGATATGCAAAAAATGGGACTTCAGTTAACCACTGAAGAGATCTACAGCATTAACAACCACAGCTTAAAAGACGCTATCGTTCAGTTTAACGGAGGCTGTACAGCTGAGATCATCTCTAAAGACGGTCTTGTACTTACTAACCACCACTGTGGTTATGAGGCGATCGCTGAACTTTCTACTCCTGAAGCTAACTGGCTTAAAAATGGTTTCTGGGCAGCGAACCACGCAGGTGAGCTTAAGCCAAAAAGCCTTTCTGTTCGTTTCTTCGTAAGAATGGACGATGCTACAAAAAGGATATTAGGGAAACTTAACCCAAACATGACTGAAGCTGAAAGAGAAAAAGCTATCCAGCAGGAAAGCGCAGCTATCGAAAAAGAAAACAGCGAGAATGGTAAATATGTAGTTTCTGTTCGTCCTTTCTTCCAGGGTAATGAGTTTTACTATTTCGTTTACCAGGATTATAACGATGTTCGCCTTGTAGGTACGCCTCCTGAGAGCATTGGTAAATTTGGTGGAGATACTGACAACTGGGAATGGCCTCGTCATACAGGTGACTTCTCTATGTTCCGTGTATATGCAGATGCTAACGGTAACCCGGCTGAGTACTCTGAGAAAAACGTTCCTCTAAAACCGAAGCACTACCTTCCGGTAAGCTTAAAAGGTGTTCAGGAGAATGACTTTGCAATGATCCTGGGCTACCCAGGCCGTACTAACCGTTGGATGCCGGCAGGTGGTATCGAGCAGAATGTTAAGTTCGCTTACCCGGCATGGGTTGAGTCGTCTAAACTTGGTATGGACAAAATGAAAGTACACATGGATAAGAGCGACAAAGTACGCCTTAACTATGCGTCTAAATATGCGCAGGTTGCTAATTACTGGAAAAACCGCCAGGGTATGATCGACGCGCTTACAAAACATAAAACTGCTGCAACTAAAGCTAAGGCTGAAGCTGACTTCAACAAATGGGCTAACAAGCCTGAGAATAAAGCGAAGTTTGGAGAGGTTATCGCTACGATAAACAACTTCTATTCTAAAACTAACGAAAAAGCACGTCATGACAACTACCTTGTAGGTATGCTTAGAACAAGTGCTTTTGCTGCAACGCCATTCAGCTTAGGCCGTGGCCTTGAGCAGTATGCTAACGCTAACGCGGAAGGCAGAACTGCAATGAAAGCTGATCTTGATGCTTATATCGAAGAGGTTTACGGTACTATGTATGAGCCTATCGAAAGAGATGTGCTTGCTGCACAGCTTAACCTTTATGCTACAAAATCTACAGGATACGAAATTGCTCCGCTTGTTGCTAAAATTGGCAAAGAGAACAATTACAACTATACGTCTTATGTAAACAATGCATTTGATAAAAGTATCTTCGCTTCTAAAGAAAAACTTGAAGCATGGATGGCAAACCCTAGCGCTGAAACGCTTAAAAACGATCCGCTTTATGTTCTTTCAGCTGACCTGATGACTAAATACAGGGCTAAATCGGAAGAGCAGCAAAAACTTGATGCTGATTTCTCTAAATCATTCCGTCTTCTTGTAGAAGGTATGAGAGAAGCTAATCCAAAAGCTAAATACTACCCGGATGCTAACAGTACGCTACGTTTAACGTATGGTAAAGTACGTTCGCTTCCTGCTGATAAGAGAAACGACGCTAAGAAAAACTACTACACTACTATGCAGGGTGAAGTAGCAAAATACAAACCGAATGATGAGGAGTTCGACCTTCCAAAAAGGCTTCTTGAGCTTTATGAGAAAAAAGACTTCGGTCAGTATGCTGACAAAGCAGGTTACATGCCGGTAAACTTCCTTACGGATAACGATATTACAGGTGGTAACTCAGGTTCTCCGGTACTTAACGGTAAAGGTGAGCTTATTGGTCTTGCATTCGACGGTAACATCGAGGCTATGGCCGGTGACGTTATCTTTGATAAAGACCTTCAGAGAACTATCAACGTTGACATCCGTTATGTGCTTTGGGTTATCGACAGATACTCAAATGCAAAACACATTGTTGACGAGATGACAATCGTGAAATAATTATATAATTACATTCATATTGAAAAATCCGTTCCCCGAAAGAGGAACGGATTTTTTTGTTTTACGGCTCTATAATTCTGCTATTTTGGCTACATTTGAAGTCTTAAGAAAATTAGATAATGCGTACACACTTTATAGCAATAGGCGGTGCTGCCATGCACAATCTGGCACTGGCACTTCACTCAAAAGGATATCAGGTAACAGGCAGCGACGATGCCATTTTTGAGCCTTCGCGTTCACGCCTGGAAAAAAAAGGTCTTCTTCCGGCAGAAATGGGTTGGTTCCCGGAAAAGATAACCGCCGATATCGAAGCTATAATCCTTGGCATGCATGCCAAAGCTGATAATCCTGAATTGCTCAAAGCACAAGAACTTGGATTGAAAATATATTCATACCCTGAATTCTTATATGAGCAGTCTAAAAACAAGACCCGTGTTGTTATAGGTGGATCACACGGTAAGACGACTATTACAAGTATGATCCTGCATGTTATGCATTACAATAACATCGAAGTAGATTATATGGTAGGCGCTCAACTTGAAGGTTTTGATACCATGGTGCACCTTACCGAAGAAAATGACTTTATCGTTCTTGAGGGTGATGAGTACCTGTCATCTCCTATGGATCGCAGGCCGAAATTCCATCTGTATCAGCCAAATATTGCCCTTATAAGCGGTATCGCGTGGGATCATATCAATGTGTTCCCTACGTATGAAAACTACGTTGACCAGTTTAAAATATTTATTGAGAAAATAACCAATGGTGGTATTTTGGTTTACAACGAGAATGACCCCGAGGTAAAACGTGTAGCCGAAGAGGCTACGAATCCTATTCGTAAGCTTGCATATCATACACCAGAGTACACTGTACAAAATGGTGTTACATTATTAGAAACTCCCGAAGGCCCAATGCCAATTGAGGTTTTTGGTGCACACAACCTGAACAACCTTGCCGGTGCTAAATGGATCTGCCAGAACATGGGTGTAGATGAAGCTGATTTCTACGAAGCCATTGCAAGCTTTAAAGGAGCAAGCAAACGTCTGGAGAAGATTGCAGAAAACGGGAAGAATGTTGCTTATAAAGATTTTGCGCATTCGCCAAGTAAGGTGGCGGCAACTACCAAAGCGGTAAAAGAGCAGTACCCTGATAAAACGCTTATTGCATGTCTGGAGCTCCATACCTACAGCAGCCTGAACGCAGAGTTCCTTAAAGAATATGAAGGAGCTCTCGATAATGCCGATGTTGCTGTGGTATTTTATTCTCCCGACGCGGTTAAGATAAAGCAGCTTGAAGAGGTGACTTATGAGCAGATTGCCAAAGCCTTTAATCGTGAAGACCTGATTATTTACACAAACCCGGCAGCGTTTAAAGAATACCTGTACGAACTTAAATACGGTACCGAAGGGGTTGCGCTGCTACTGATGAGCTCCGGCAACTACGGAGGGCTCAACTTTGACGAAGTTAAAAACCTTATCTAAAAGCTTTGAATAATATGAAAAAAACCTGAAGTAAACTCTTCAGGTTTTTTTGTTGAATGGATAACAGGCTTATTGTTTACCTATATCTGGTGCTACATACGATTTATCGTAAGATTTTATAAAGGGCTATATAGTCTCAATATGAAACTAACCTATTTTCTGTGTGGCAAAATCCTTAAAAACCTCTCTAATAGCTCATGGAGAAATGTATATTGGGTGTGGTTATAATTTGTTGTTTTTTAATTGTTTAAGAATGGTATGTCACCAAAAAACCATTTGTAGTCACTTTTTTGTCATATGTGTTTAGGCTCTGATGTGCTAATCCCATTAAAAAATGTATTAATGTTGCCGGAAATTAATTAAGAGTAGTATTAAGAAAGTACCGGGTTCGCCATTTAGATTTTGAAGTTTTTTATAGACAATAGTAGTTTTTCTTTAGGATTCTAATTTTTAGGTTTAGCAAGTAATAAGGCGGCCCGGTATTTTTTTTTGTACAATAAAATAATGGATTTTGCAGTACAATAGTGTGTGTGATTTGTAGTTGTAGTATTACAACTTAAAATCAATCACCATGAAAAAAATCGGAACAGTTTTGGCCTTGGCCTTTTTAGTTATGTCATGCTCTAATGACGATGACAAAAACAAAGAAGAATTCTTTAACCTGAAAGTAGGTAACCAGTGGGTGTATAAAAAGTATTATGTAAATAATAGTGGAGAAAATTATAAAGGGGAAACTGATACGGTAAAGATTGTAGGAACAGAAATTATTGAGGGTAAAGAATATTTCAAACATACGCATACTAATGATATGTTTGATGATGCATCTTTGAGAGTTGATGGAGCTGGTCATTTGGTGAAATCTTCAGGGCGCGTTGTCCACCCAGGAACCGATAAAGGTTTTACTGATAGCCGGCCTTTAAATTTTAATAATGATTTAGGAACTATAAATTATGCTTTAAAGGATATGGTTACGGTCATTGTTGAAGGTAAAAGTTACGACATGTTTCCTTATTCAGGTTATTTCATACCTTCACCTCAATACAACTTGCCGGAAGGAGAATCAGTTATTGATTCGTATTCTAAAGGGATTGGCTTTGTAATAAAGAAATATAGGTACATAAGCGGCACGGGCTTTCTGGAATGGAAGTTGGTCTCTCATGATTTGAAATAATAAAAGGCGCCATTGGCGCCTTTTTACTTTTTATATCGATAGTGTTTCCTTATTTCATACTCAAAAAGTACATCTTCCATCATCTGTCCTGAACCGATATTATGAACTATCATATAGCGTCCTGATGGTGCTTTTTTATTTACCACTAACCCAATATGCGTATGCCTGCCGCTTGGCAATATCCAGCTTACAACATCGCCGGGTTTATAGTCCGATGCATTGTTAGTAACGGGGAGCGTTTCTCCAAAACGACCAAAAAAGGTTTCCAGATTAGGAACGCGCCTGTGGTCAATATTAGAGTCGGTAGTTTTTAGCCCCCAGGCTTTAGGATATTTGGTAAAATTTTTCTTCATGTCTTCATGTACCTCTTTTTGCAGGTCAATGGCCATTTTTCGATAAGCCCTTATTACGACATCAGTACATACACCTTTGCCTTTAGGGACATCACCATTGGGATAGGCTATGGTGAAATAAGTAGGGTCATATTCAATTTGGTCTTTGGTAAGAGAAATTGCCGCGTCGGATAGTTTTTCGTAGAAATCCTTTGCTTTAGCGGGCTTAGTGCCTGCAATATAGGGTGTGGCAGCGTTGGTGCATCCCAGTAAAAGAAATAATAGTAAATGTTTCATAGTTAGATGGTTTGCTATTAAAACGAAAGAATTATCCCATATAGTATATTTTTCAATCTCCATTTTCTGTACATTAGTGGTATACTCACTTACTATATGGAAGAATCTACAGGCAATTTTTCGATTAAATATTGGGCAGAAGACGATCAGCCACGTGAAAAAATGATGCTTAAAGGCAAGGCCGCACTGAGCGATGCCGAGCTTATAGCGATACTTATAGGTTCGGGCAGCCGAAACGAAAGCGCTGTCGAACTGAGTAAACGCATTTTAGCCAGTGTAGATAACAACCTGAATGCATTGGGTAAGCAAAGCCTGCAACAGCTAATGGGATTTAAAGGGATTGGCGAGGCCAAAGCCATAACCATTGCCGCTGCGATGGAATTGGGTCGCAGAAGACGCGACGAGGCAAGTGTCGATTTAAAGCGTATTACCTCCAGTCGTGCCGTTTTTGAGATAATGCAACCCATAATAGGCGAATTGCCACACGAGGAATTTTGGGTATTGTACCTTAATAATTCTAATAAAGTCACTTATAAGTCGCAGTTAAGTAAAGGAGGGATTACCGGTACAGTGGTTGATGTGCGTATTGTATTTAAGACAGCATTAGAACAAAATGCCACAGGGATAATACTGGTTCATAATCATCCTTCCGGAATTTTGCAGGCCAGTGAACCCGATAAACAAATCACCCGTCAGCTTAAGACTGCAGGCCAGGCGCTGAGTATCAATGTGCTGGATCATGTGATTGTGACAGAGCAAGGATATCTTAGTTTTGCCGATGATGGGATTTTGTAAAAACCTTTCCTATCGTTATGTTAATTAATTTACAGGATTGTAGTATATGCTTTAATTTTAAATAAAAAAGCTATGCATAACTACACTATGACCTTTAAATTTGATGGTGAGTTCGATCTTCCTGATGAACCCAATATAAGGGATAAGGAAGTGCCGGGTATGGTTCTTCGAAAACTTGAAAGTCATCAGTTTGAATTGGTTGATTTTAATCTCACTGAAAATTATGACAGGGAGCATGCTAAAGTATATATCAAAGATCCCCTTATACATCGTTCTGTTGTAGAAATTCGTCTTGACCTGACTATGAACGATCTAAAGAGCAGAAGTGCTATTTACTCCCGATGCCTTAACGCACTGCACGATGATGAACTTCTTTTAGAACGTGCTTTCGAAAAGGATGATAAAGAAAAAGGAATGCTGCAAAGCATCATTGTTTTTGAAATGAAAAATAAGCGGAGTGTAGAGGCATAATGCCTGCTATACAGTTTTTTTATCATTGTATTTTCCCTAAATTGCAGGTCAATTACACATTGACATGATAAGTACAAAAAATATACGCTTTTCTTATGGCAGGGAAACTGATTTTAGTTTCCCGGATATTGCCACCTCAAGAGGGGAGAGCCTTCTGATAACAGGAGGATCGGGAAAAGGAAAAACTACACTATTGCACCTTTTAGGAGGACTGCAGCGTCCTCAAAGTGGTGAAATCATTATAGAAGATACCAATATAGCCAGGCTTTCGGAAAAGCAGCTGGACCAATTCAGGGGTAAAAACATTGGTTTGGTATTGCAACAATCTTATTTTGTGGCATCACTTAATGTGCTTGAAAACGTGGTGCTGGCTTCATGGCTGGCTACAGGTAAGCATGCTACCGATAAAGCAAAGCAATTATTGGAACAGCTTGATCTAAAAGACCATCTTTATAAACTGCCATCGCAGTTAAGTATAGGGCAACAGCAAAGAGTGTCTATCGCCCGTGCGCTTATCAATGAGCCAAAGCTTTTATTGGCCGACGAGCCTACTTCAAGCCTTGACGATGAGAATGCATTTAAAGTTGCCGATATGCTTTCTCAGTTGGCGAAGCAATATGGCACTGCATTGGTAATCGTAACCCACGACCAAAGGCTGAAAGACCGTTTCCCTAACCAAATCTCTTTATAATGATCACTAAAATTGCCTGGAAAAATATTTGGTTCAAGCCATTAAACACATTGCTCAGTATAATACTATTAACTGCCAGTGTTGCTATTATAACCCTGCTAATTCTGCTGCAGGGGCAATTCGAAAAAAAATTCAGTGATAATATCGATAATATAGATGTTGTTCTTGGTGCTCAGGGAAGTCCGTTGCAACTTATACTTTCTTCGGTATATCAGGTTGATGCCCCTACGGGTAATATTGATTATACTGAAGCAAAAAAATGGATGAAGCACCCGTTCGTGCAGTCAGCTATTCCTTTGGCTTTTGGAGATAATTACAGAGGATTCCGAATCGTTGGGACAACGCCCGAATATCTTACCAAATATGGTGCAGCGGTAACTAATGGGAAGGTTTTTGATAAGAACTTTGAAGTTGTAATCGGTAATTCGATAGCCCAAAAAATGGGACTTAAAGTAGGAGATAAATTCTTTGGTTCACATGGTGATGCCGAAGAAGGCGAAGTACACGATCACCAGGCTTATATAGTGACCGGGATAGCTTCAAAAACCGATAAGGTTGTAGATAATCTCATACTCTGTAATATTCAGAGTGTATGGGCAATGCATGATCACGGACACGAGGAAGGAACTGAAGAAGAACATGATCATGCGCATGAGGCTGTAGCAGAGGCTCACGACCACGATCACGACCACGACCATGATGCCCATGCCGAAGAAGCTCACGACCATCAACATGAAGAAGCTGCTCCTGTAAGTGAAGAGGGTAAAGAAATTACCGCTGTCTTAGTTAAATTCAGGAGTAAGATGGGTATAGTTACATGGCCAAGAATTATTGCGCAGAATACTAAAATGCAGGCTGCTTCGCCGGCTATAGAAATAAACCGTCTGTTTACATTGTTTGGGATTGGGCTTGATGCATTAAAATATCTGGCAATGGGTATAATGGCAATATCCGGTATCAGTATTTTTATTGCTTTATTTAATACGTTGAAGGAAAGAAAATACGAATTTGCCTTGTTGCGCGTTAATGGAGCAAGCCGTTTACAATTACTTTCACTGGTTTTGATAGAAAGCCTTCTTTTATGCGTTACAGGCTTTGTGTTTGGAACGATTGTTGGTAGAATAGCATTGCTGTTCATATCGGGTTCATCGGAGGATGAATTTAAAATGTCATTCAATCCTTTTGAGTTTGTATGGGAAAAAGAAGGATATTTGTTCCTGCTCACTATCTTTGTAGGGATTTTGGCAGCGGTTATTCCTGCCGTGAAAGCATATAGTTTAAATATTTCAAAAACTCTTGCAAATGCGTAAGACCTATTTATTTTTAGCCCTTGTTGTTACAGGGTTTGTTTTAATGTCGCTTGGCACACCTTCTGATACTAATGAATTAAAAAAAGGGGGTATAGCTTCTTATACAGCAGTTTCAGATACGCTTACCTGGAAATTACTTGCCCAGATCAAATACCTTAAAAAGCCAAGTAAAGATTATCCTGAAGGGGTAATGTATCCTGTGGTTAATTCTACCCTTAAGGCTAAGAACAAAAAAACGATAACCATGAGTGGTTTTATTATCCCTATCGATAATAAGAACTATGCCCTGAGCAAAAATGTTTTTGCATCATGTTTTTTTTGTGGACAGGCCGGGCCTGAGACTATCATGGGAATTAAATTCAAGAGCCCAAATATGAAGCTGAAAACCGACCAATATGTTACCCTTCAGGGAACATTCAGGTACAATGATGCCGATGTAGACGACTGGATTTACCATATTGAAAATGCTGTTATTACAAAAGGGAACTAATGCGATTAACGGATAAGAAAGCCATTTTTTTTGACCTCGACCATACACTTTGGGATTTCGAGAAAAATTCGGCACTTGCATTTCAGTTCATCATAGAGAAATACAGTATTGGTGTTTCTCACGAGGAGTTCAATACTTACTATTCTCCCATAAACGCAAGCTATTGGAAGCTATACCGCGATGGTGATATCACACAACAGGAATTGCGTTATGGTCGCTTAAAAGACACATTCTCGAAGCTCAACTTTAATATAGCTGACGAACTCCTTCATACTGTATCTGAAGAATATATCAGGCTGTTGCCTGAAAACAACTACTTGTTTGATGGAGCTGTTGAAATACTTGAATACCTGAGACCAAAATACAGCCTGCATATCATAACTAACGGGCCTGATGAAGTGCAGGAGCGCAAACTAAAGAATGCCAATATTGGGCATTACTTTGATACGATCACAAATTCGGAGCTGGCAGGCTGCAAAAAGCCGCATGCCGGTATTTTTGAATATGCTTTAAAAGCAGCAAAAGCTGATAAGGCCAGCAGTGTTATGATAGGTGATTGTATTGAAGCCGATGTTCAGGGTGCCATCGATTGTGGGCTTGACGCTATTTTTTTTAACGAACACCGTAGTGAAGCCCGCCCTGAAATACAACAGGTATATCACCTTATTGATTTAAAAAACATCTTATAATTACTATGAAAAAGACTTTATTATTTTTAGCTGTTCTGTTTTCCGGTTTTGCATTTGCGCAAAGTGTAAACGATTATAAGTATGTCGTCGTGCCTGAAAGATTTACCTGGCTTAAGGAGGCAAATGAATACAATCTTAATGTCCTGACAAAAACGATTTTTGAAAAACAAGGATGGCAGGTTTTTTATCCGACGCAAAAGATGCCGGATGAACTGGCGCTTGACCGTTGTAAAGCCCTCTATGCAAATGTTGATGAAAAAGGAGGCCTGCTAAGTACAGCACTTACTATTACACTTAAAGATTGTAGCGGCAAAACAGTTTTTACTTCTATTGAAGGGAAAAGTAAGCAAAAGTCTTATCAAAAGGCCTATTATGAAGCGCTTCGTGAGGCTTCTCAGTCAATAGGGCAATTGAATTATAAGTATGCTGGTAAAGATACACCTGTTAAGGCAGCCGTTATAATACCTTCGACACAACAGGCAGTAGCTCCAACAATTGTTAATAATGAAAATCAGCTTTTTGCCCAGCCAATAGCCAATGGTTATCAATTAGTAGATAATACGCCTAAAGTTATTCTTAAGATTTATAAAACATCACAGCAGGATTCATTCACAGCTGTTTCTGATACTAAGAACGGGGTTGTGTTTAAAAAAGGAAATGATTGGGTTTTTGAATACTACCTAAACGATAAGCTTATCTCTGAAAAGTTGAATATTAAATTTTAAGTTTCAAAGTTTCAAAGTTTCAAAGTTTCAAAGTTTCAAAGTTTCAAAGTTTTTTGACTTAGCTACTCTGTATCTTTGAAACTTTGCCGCTTAATACCCATACTTTTTCCAGCGGTTCCTTAAAAATTCGCGCGTTGAATTTTCCCTGGAATTATTTCCCGGATCATAAAAGGCAGTGTTTTTAATCTCATCAGGAAGGAATTCCTGGTCGGCAAAATTATTGTCATAATCGTGAGAATATTTATATTCCTCTCCGTATCCTAACTCTTTCATTAATTTTGTAGGTGCATTGCGCAAATGGATAGGAACCGGTAAATCGCCTGTTTGCTTCACTATTTGCTGTGCTTTACCTATTGCCATATAGCTGGCATTGCTCTTAGGGGAAGTGGCCAGGTAAATAGCACACTGGCTAAGCAGTATTCTTGATTCGGGATAGCCTATTGTAGCAACTGCCTGAAAAGTATTGTTGGCCATTATAAGTGCGGTAGGATTAGCGTTGCCAATATCCTCTGAAGCCAATATGAGCATGCGTCTCGCTATAAATTTAAGGTCTTCTCCACCTTCAATCATTCGTGCAAGCCAATACACGGCTCCGTTAGGGTCGCTTCCACGCATTGATTTTATAAAAGCAGATATAATGTCATAATGCTGCTCACCGGTTTTGTCATAAAGAACGGTATTTTTCTGTGCAAGCTGCATTACCCTTTCATTGGTAATCTCAACAGTGTCACCATCTGATGCATTGATTACTAACTCAAAGATATTAAGCAGCTTTCTCCCATCTCCACCGGAAAGGCGTAGTAAAGCTTCCGTTTCTTTCAGGTTAATGTCTTTAGTTTTCAGGTAAGCATCTGCTCCCATCGCCCTGTGAAGCAGTGCTTCCAGGTCTTCTTTAGTAAAAGCATTCAATACATATACCTGGCATCGGGATAATAATGCGGGTATAACTTCAAAACTCGGATTTTCAGTAGTTGCCCCTATTAGTGTTACCCAGCCTTTTTCAACGGCTGCTAAAAGTGAATCCTGCTGTGATTTACTGAAACGGTGAATCTCGTCTATAAAAAGAATAGGATTTTTAGCTGTAAAAAGGCCTCCGCTTTGTTTGGCCTTGTCAATTACTTCGCGCACATCTTTTACGCCGGCATTAATGGCACTTAATATGTAAAAAGGGCGGTTGCTTTCCTGCGCCATGATTTGGGCAAGGGTTGTTTTTCCTGTGCCCGGAGGCCCCCATAATATTAATGATGGAATTATGCCCCTTGCAATCTGATGCGTAAGTGAACCGTTAGGCCCTACAAGATGTTGCTGGCTTATGTATTCTGATAAATGCTGCGGTCGTATGCGTTCTGCCAAAGGTGCTTCCATGAGGTAAAATTAATCATTTATCGGAATGGGGCAAAGTACATTAATACAAGTTTGTATTTAGATATTAATGAGGTTATCAATACAATGCCTGAACGATTTCATAATAAGTTTTTTCTTAATTTTAAAACAAAAAAACATGCGCCAGTTTATCTATATAGTTCTGCTTTTTATCGTGCCGGTCATTGCTTCTGCGCAATCAGAGAAGCAGAAGATATTGATTGACGAATATCTTGAAAATTGTGGTAACAAGCTATACTATCATGCTCCTGAGTGGCAGGAGTGCCTGGATGCAATGCTAGAAAAGGATAGTACAGTAGCCTATTTTTGGCAGCAAAAAGCTATGCCTTATTTTAAAGCCAGAAAATATGAGGCCGGTATGGTATTTCAGGATAAGGCGGTGGCTTATGATATAAACCAGTTGCCGTATAGGGCATTTATCAAATGTATCTTTGCCAAAACCTATGGTGATGCGATAGCCGATTTTGAAAAGTCCCTCAAACTCTATGGTAATAGCTATGAAATGGATCATACCTACAATTTTTACATAGCCGTGTCATATTTGCAGCTTAATGAATTTGAAATGGCAGAGCATATATTTGAACGGGAGCTTAAAAATACCATCAATGCTAATGGTGTCGATAATGCCCACCACCTCGACCTTTTTTATTATGGGATAGCTAAATTTGAGCAGAAAAAATGGAGTGAAGCTATAACCATTTTTGACAGGGCACTAAAGCTGTATCCCCAATTTTCGGATGTTAAGTTCTATAAATCGAGATGTCTTGCAAGACTGGATAAAAAGGAAGAGGCGCTAAAGGTATATGATGAGGCACGTGCCGATTTTAAGCTGGGTTATACCATCAATGAAGATAATGCGGTCTATGAATTATATCCGTATCAGATTACAAGATATAGGGAGTAGCTCTGACAAAATAGCAGGAATTTTATTTTGGATATATTTTTGAGTCTGCAATACCATGACTGATACAAACGAATTCAAATTTTCACCTTCCGTTTTCACCTGGCCATTGTACTTTGTGCTTCTTTTATGGCTGGTGTACTGGTTCGAGGTGAAATACCATATATATCTTAACGACTACGGAATATTGCCCAGGACTTTGACAGGGCTGCGGGGTATTGTTTTTAGCCCTTTTCTGCATGGAAGCCTTGAGCACCTTTATAATAATTCTATTCCGTTATTGGTGCTTGTCGCTGCGTTGCGATATTTTTACAGGCAACATGCTTTACAGGTTATTGTTTATGGAATATTGCTCTCCGGATTGATAACCTGGCTTATAGGAAGGGATTCTTATCATATTGGAGCAAGCGGGCTCATTTATGTACTGGTAAGCTTTATGTTCTTCAAAGGAATACAGACAGGTTATTATCGATTGGTGGCGTTGTCGTTGACGATCATTATGCTATACGGGGGAATGATATGGTATGTTTTTCCTGATGCCGATCATACAATTTCGTGGGAAGGGCATTTGGGTGGATTGGTAAGCGGATTACTTTTTTCAAGGATATACAAAACACCTGAGTATAGAAAGCAGATTGTTTATGACTGGCAAAAACCAGATTTTGATCCTAAGCAGGATGCTTTCATGAAACGCTTTGATGAGAACGGTAACTTTGTGAACCCACCAAAACCGGAAGATATTGAAGTTGTTGATGCAGAAATTTTATCGCCTGTAGCTAGTCCGGGGATAAGAATTATATATTCCTATATTCCTGAACAAGATATAAACAAAAAAAGAGAGCTGGGTGACCCGACTCTCTGACTATAGTAAACTTATTGTTTCTTATTGTCTCTGCCTTACAGCTTCATAAAGAAAAGCACCACATGCTACAGATACGTTTAAGGATCCTATAGACCCAAACATTGGTAGTTTTGCTTTTTCATCAACAATCTTTAGGACTGAAGGGTTGATTCCTCTGTCTTCAGAACCCATAATGATTGCAACTGGTTCGTTTAATGCGATATCATAGATGTTGTTGTCCGTTTTCTCAGTGGCAGCAACTGTTTTAATACCCGATCCCTGAAGGTGGAAAATAGCATCCTTAATATGTTCTACCTTACAGATAGGGACATTAAAAACAGCACCTGCGGATGTTTTTACCGTATCTCCGTTTACAGGAGCCGATCCCTGCTTTTGAACTATGATTCCATCTACTCCGGTACATTCTGCCGTACGGATGATCGCCCCAAAATTACGGGCATCAGATAATTGGTCAAGAATAAGGAATAGTGGTGTTTTACCGGTTTCCATTACTTTTTCGATCAGCGATTCAAGGTCATGGAAAGAAATAGGGGCAATGGTAGCTACTGCTCCCTGATGGTTGTTATGTGTTAGCCTGTTTAGTTTTTCCACAGGAACATAACTGAAGTTTACACTATTGGCCTTCATCGCCTTCATCAGGTCTTTCATCAGGTCGCTCTCTGCATCCTTCTGAATAAATACCTTGTCAATCTCTTTTCCTGCGCGTATAGCTTCTATAATAGCTCTTATACCGAAAATCTGATGTTCTTTTTCCATGGGACAAAGATACTACTTAGATTAAAAGAACTAAAAAAAATGTTAGCGAATAAAAAAACCACCAGCCGAAGCT
This sequence comes from Flavobacterium hauense, assembly GCF_054457175.1. Lineage (NCBI taxonomy): Bacteria > Pseudomonadati > Bacteroidota > Flavobacteriia > Flavobacteriales > Flavobacteriaceae > Flavobacterium > Flavobacterium hauense. The sequence continues at coordinate 112,276 of NZ_JBTKVX010000004.1, read as the reverse complement.
GATGGTCTTTATAATTGGGTGATTGATTACTAATATTCGTCTTCCTCGAATCCGGTTCTTTTATGGCCTGAGAAAATAATGATTGTTCCCGGGTCATAGTCAAATTCACCTTTAAAGTAAATGCTGTCTACAACATTCCCTGATTGTGAATGTGCAGCATTTTTCAGTATTTTACCTTCTGTGATATTTACGATAGAACCATCGGCATCATTGTCAGTGCCTGCAGCGCTAAAAGTTAGGTTACTTAGATCATAATTAACCCTGCTTACAAGATACCAGCCTGAGTAATCATCATCTTCAGGGCCTATTCTGTCACTGATGAACATTTTTCCATTATTGTCATCAAAGGTTCTGTGCAAAGTATGTTGTGCATATACATTACCATCTACATCGCTGATGTCAATATACCATTCGCCGTTCATCACCTGACTTGGTGTGCCTCCGGCGTCGTAATCTTCATAGCCTCTGTCGTTACATGCCACCAGATTCACTGTTACAAAAACCAGGGTAAGCATTTTCAGTATGTTGAATTTGTTTTTCATGTTATTATCTTTTATCGGGTGAAAATACGCGGACCAGTACCATAGGTAGGCAGAGCGTAAATTGTCCAGGTGAATGAATTTTCATTTACAATATTTCCAATGTTGCTTTCTATACTTAAGCCTGAAGGTGAAGCGTTTTCCTGAAAAGGAATATACACTATTTGATCATCGACGTTGTAGAAGGTTGCTTTAAGAAGTATTTTAGGATCATCAAGCACAGTACCTCCTGCATTGTCACATTGGTAAACCCTGTCGTCAAGTCGTATAATGTTATTCGGGTTGCCGTTTCTAAAGAATGTGCCTTCAAGGTTAATAGCGCTTGGTTCAGCACTAAGTACTATAACAGTTCTTTTCTTTGATGTGGCAAAGCCGTCAACATTACTGGCAGCATAAGAAACGAAATAAACACCCGGTGTGCTTGGGTCTACAGTGCCTGTTGTTGTAACTTCTATTTCCTCACCGTTTTCTAAAGCGATAGCACCTTCTTCTGTATACGTATCTCCTTCAGTGAGTACAACAGTAGATTCCCCATTAATTGTTAATTCCGGGTAAAATGTTACTTTTGAAGAAACCGGGTCTTCAGTACAGGAAATGAGGGTAAATAACATTATCCCTATTCCTAAGCCTATTTTATATATATTTTTCATATCTAGCTGTTATTTTTGATCCCACCAAACTTTTTCAATAACTGAATTTCTTTGGGGCACATTAGGGTTTCTGTTTACTTCATTTTGTGGATAGAACAATATTGTAGGCATTTGCGTGCCGCTTAAAACTGTAATTTTTGATGGAACACGGTTTCCTATAGCATAATCTACTGTACCTACCGGCACTACTTCAGGATATTTAGTACGTGTTGTTTCGATATAAGCCTCTATGTTGTTTACAAATGCCAAAGCTGCCCATTTCTGGATTATTACCTGTCTTACATTTCCTTCAACGCTTCCTGCATCTACATATTCATAGTTTCCACCAGGAGCAATCAGAGCCTCAGCAAAGGCAGTTGCCTCAGTTGGGCTGTAAACAACAGCATACGTTTTATCAGCATCTGTAGTGTCATAAATGTCATCCAGGTTGTCGTCTGAAACGAAATTAGCTGCATCTGTTAAGAAAGAAGCAATAACACCCGCATCATATTTTTCTTTAGCTCCAGCGCCACCCGCATAGCGAATAAGGGCTTCAGCCTGAAGGAAATTGCTTTCAGCTACAGTTATGAAGAATACAGGCAGTCTTGGGTTAACATTTGGTCTTGCATAATCTTTAGCTGTATCATTGAAATCATTTCCTGATCCCTGTACAATTGAAGTATATTCAAGTGGCCCATCTGCAGGAACGCCTCCAACGACAGGTCTTGCGTCAGGTCTATAGACTAATTCTTTTCTGTTATCTCCATTTTCAACGTAAAACTCAAGAAGTGAATTACTCGCAATGTTATTTACATCGCCAAATCCGTTTCCTTGATTTGACAGCTGTACTCCATAGAATGGATTAGTCTTATTCAGTGTTTCATTGAAGTTTGAAAAATCTGCATCTTCTGTCAGGAAATTGTTTTCTGCCATAAGGGCATTAACAGCAGCAGGGTCAGCCAAAGAAGTATATGACATTCTCATGTATATTCTTAGTTTCAGCGTATTGGCAAATTGTACCCATTTATCACCATTACCATTATAAACGTTGTCTTGTGATCCTACAGTACTAGATACAGGATTAACGCTATAAGCATCAATTGCAGCATCAAGTTTTGCAATAAGATCAGTGTAGACTTCTCCGCCCGGCGTTAAAGCAGGTGTGATGTTAGCTGCGCCCTGAAGTGCTTCGGAATAAGGAACATCTCCAAAAAGGTCTACCAATACCTGGAAAGTATATGCTTTCAAAGAAGTAGCTATAAGCTGGTCAGCAGTGTTGTCTGAATTTTTCAATACAAATTCCAGGTCACTAAGACATCCGGCATAAAGTTCCTGCCAGAACCTGTCAGAATATGCGGCGTTAAGATTATTGGAATCCATAAGTTCAAACTGACTCGCACTTGGAGATTGTGTCTGGTATTGTGAATACATACCTCCAAGATTAGTTAGCTCACCACCGATTACTGTAGCAAGTGATGCTTCAGCGGAAGAGAGAGCAAGGGCTGGGGTAATCTCCCCCGGTGTATTTGGGTTGTCGTTTATATCTAATTCGTCAGCGCAGGAAACAAATGCCAAAACGCTTAAGAACAAGACCGATCTAAATATTTTTTTCATGATGTTTTTTTTTAAAAGTTAGCCTTAATACTGAAGCCCAAGCTCCTTGTGGATGGGTTAGCACTAAATTCACCAAACTGGCCGGCAAGGTCTGTACCAAATGTAGATGTTTCAGGATCTATATATTGGTTGTCTTTAGGAGTCCATATAAACATGTTACGTCCTATTACCGAGAATGTAAGTCCTTGTATCATAGATTTGTCAAGGAACTTAGAAGGCAGTGAATAACTAATAATGATCTCGCGTAGTTTTATGAAAGATTTATCTATCACTGTTGATCTCGCTAATGCATCGGCACGATAGTAATCATCTTGGTGTTCAACATCTACTGGTGTAGTGTTTGGGGTGTAGGTCACTGTACCGTCAGGGGCAGTGTTTTTAACAACTGAACCCGGAACAATAAATGGCTGTCTGTCATTATAAGTAGTAGTAACAGAGTTACCAGTAAACCTGGTAATGTCTGCAGTACGGGAGAACATTAACCCTCCCTGACGAATATCAAAAGTAAAATCAAGGGTAATGCCTTTATAGCTTAATGTATTTCCTACACCCATAGTGTAATCATATTGGGTATCACCATACACCTCTTTGATAGGGTCAGCTACCGGTACACCATTAGCATCTACCACAATGTTACCGTTAGGATCTCTTTCTGCTACCGGCCCCTGAAGCAATGCTACAGGTTGTCCTGGTTTGGCTATTAGTGAAATACTGTTTAATCCGCCCAGGTCAACTTGTTGTAGCCTTGGATCAAGTTCTTTTAGCTCTGAATTGTTTTTTGCATAGTTTACAGATGTACTCCAGCTAAAGCCTCCACTGGTGCTTCTCACCCAGTTAAATGTTACAAGTCCTTCAAAACCTTTGTTGGTTACTGTACCAATGTTAGCTGTCTGGCTGGTGTAACCGCTACTCGGTGCTAATGGAAGTGCCAGAATCTGATCGTCAATTTTTGCACTGTAATAGGTAGCATCAATTGTAACGAAGTTATTAAAGAAAGATGCTTCCATACCAATCTCAAATTCGCTTCTTCTCTCAGGTTTCAGGTCCGGATTAGCTAATCTATTGCCTACCTGGTATCCTGTAATACCGTTTATTGGGTAATTAATGTTTCCAAAACCCTGGTTGTCCGTAGAAGTTAATGTGTAAACTGAATTCACCTGATATGGATCGGTGTCAACCCCCGTTTGTCCGTAACCAGCCCTTAGTTTACCGTAGTTAACTACGCTTTTAATTTCAGGGAAAGTATTAGTGAAGATCCAGCTGGCATTAACACCACCATAGAAAACCGACCTGTTTGCTTCAGGAAGCGTAGAGTACCAGTCATTACGTGTGTTAAGAGTTAAATATAGTTCATCATTATAGCCTAATGTTGTTGAATTATATAAACCATATAGTCTTCTTGAATTCTTTGTTGAAGCTACAGTTGGTATATCTGCACTATTCGAAAAAGAGTAAAAACCCGGTATATCCTGTGTAGGTACACTTGCAGTAAAGCCATAACCCGACCTGAAGTTAGAGTTAAAACCAAACGTTGAAACCAGGTTCAGTTTCTCTGTAAGATCAAAGTCAAGGTTTAATAGTAGATCGTGGTTGATCTGTTTTATGGTATTTGATGCTTCGGCATAAGTACCAGGTCTTTCTGTTGACGATTGATCGTTAGGGCTTCCCGGTGATGCGTCTACTTCAGATTGCCATATTTTTGTCAGATCTGTAAATTCATCAAGACCAAACCTATAGGTAAATGTTGCCCATTTGGTAAGTTCTTTTGAAACCTCAAGAGATCCGTAAAAACGTTCCTTGTTGTAATCACTTCCGTCTTCATTTAACGTATAGTACGGGTTTGTTACGCCATAAGGAGTATAGTAGTTGTCAACATTGTTGAATTTATTGTTGTAGTCCTGGAATTCGGTAATAGGAATATCAACAGGAATTTGCATCAGGTTATTGTATGCTGTAAGCCCTTGCCCGGTAGCAACAGAGCTTCCCTGAGTATTTACATAATTCATGTTACCGCTCAATGTCCATCCTTTTATTTTAGTCGTAGCTGTCAGGCTTATTGTGTTTCGCTCATAAGCATCGGCATCCGTTGGATAAATACCATCCTGGCTCGTGTTAGAGTAAGATAGCCTTACAGTAGAATCTCCACTACCACCTGATATGGCCAGGTTTGTCTGAGTTGACGAACCTACATCAAAGAAGTTTTCAAGCTGATCTTTTTGAAAGCTGTAAGGTTTAATTTTTTGTGAATTATCAACAACGTGTCCCCATGGCCTTGTAACACCATCAAGTCTGGGACCCCATGAACCATTTTCAATAAGATAGTGTACTCCATCCCATCCCTGACCAAATTTGTCTTGGTATTTAGGAGTTCTCAATACACTTGTAAAGAAGGTCGTTGTGTCAAAATCAACAGCAAGTTTTCCTGCTTTTCCTTTTTTAGTAGTGATGATGATTACACCTGCAGCAGCTCTTGATCCATAAAGTGCAGTAGCCGATGCTCCTTTTAATACGGTAAGGCTTTCGATGTCGTTAGGGTTAATGTCACCCGTTGCACGTCCAAAGTCATAACCTCCGTTAAGGTCGCTTGAGCTGTTTGTCTGGTTGTTGATCGGTATACCGTCAACGATGTACAAAGGCTGGTTGTTTCCCTGTAAGCTGCTGAATCCCCTGATGATTACCCCTGATGATGCTCCCGGGTCAGTAGAAGCACTTGAGATAACAACACCCGCTACTTTACCTTTTAAAGCGTCAGAAAGATTCGTCTGGGAGCCCTGATTCAGCTGTTCTGACCTAACTGTGGTCGAAGCAGCGCCAATTGAGGCTTTTTCCCTTTTCATACCAACGGCAGTTACAACAACACCTTCCAGCTCTGTTGCGCTGTCGGCCATTGTAACATCGATGTTAGCCGAGGTTGCGGCAAGTTGTTTCGATTCCATACCCACATAGGTAAATACAAGCATGTCTGTAGGAGCTGCCTGAATTGTGAATTTACCGTCGATGTCGGTTTGGGTTCCTGTGGTCGTGCCTTTGACAACAACGTTAACTCCCGGGATTGGGAAACCACCTTCGTCTTTAACTGTACCAGATACAGCTCTTTGCTGTGCAAACGAGATTTGCATCATTAACGCCATGACGAGCGTTAACAAAACACGTAGCCTTGTTTTCATTGAAATAGATTTGAGTTAGTCTCCCAAATTTCTGATGAAGTATTGTGATAAACAAGTTTTTTATGAAAAAATTTAGAATTTTTGTAATATTTTATGATTTAATGTAGGTCTAAGTGTTAAAACCTTGTCTTAAAGCTAAGGTGTATGATGGAGTTAGATAGCTTGATTTGCTGGTCTTTGGTGCTTCCGTTTGCATATATAATGTTAAAAAGCCCTGTTTTAGTAAAAAGCCCAAATCCAAATCCCAATCCCAGTAAATTATTACGTGTTTTAGATGTTTCGTCCTGAAAGTAGCCATAATCGGTTATGGAATGTACGTACATATTTTGAGAAAGCGTATATCTGTACTCTGCCATGAGGGACAGTAAAAGGTTTGCCTGAAGGCTATTTTCATTAAATCCTCTGATTGAATTTATGCCGCCAAACCTGAATAGTTCGTTTATTATATAGGTGTCGCTTTTGAGGTAATAGCCCTGGCTTTTCAGGTTAATGATGTTTCGTTTGTTAAGATAAAAGTTATGTGAGAAATTTATCTGAAGAAAATATTGATCCGAATTGCCTGTTTTTGATTCCCTTGAGCCTGCTCCGCTTTTTGCGAAAAGCGTTGTCTTTTCGGGAAAAATAAAGTCATCAAGATTATAGTTGGTAAATTCATAGGTAGCTGTGAAAAAGGAATTGGAGTAGTCGCTCAATGTGCTGCTGTTTGCGTTTTGAATATCAACAGACTGTGTCTGCTGATGTCCTGCAAAAAGCTTTGAGTTGTAACTGAAGTAATAGCCAATGTTGATGTCGGTCACCGTATTTTGGAAAGTACTGTCCTGTTTGAATATTTTGAGACTTCCTTTAAGGCCTATCGGGCTTCTGAAGATGTAAGGTAATTCCAGTGCTGCATTAAAAGTGGTTTGTTTGTTACCGTCACTTTTCCAAAACAGGTTAAATTTCTCTCCCGTGTTTAGAACGTTGTTGAGCATCAGGTCCAGGTAACCGTTAAAGATGACTTTATTTTGATCGTCGTTTGAAAAACCTATGAATCCGTCAAAGCTGTTAGGTTTGGCTTTTTCAAGGTATGCATAAACTTTAGTCGTGTCCTGCTTAAATAGTATTTCAGGGTATCGTAACTGGCTTACAAAACGCAGGGCGCTAAAATCATTGTAAATGCGCTGTAGTTTATCCTGGTTAAAGGTTTTTCCTTTATATTGTTTAATGATGTTCTTACGTATGCCTTCAGGGAATTTTTTATACCCTTCAATAACAATGTCGTTAAGAACACGTTTTTTTTCGATTTTAGCTGTCAGTGTGGCAAAGAGTGATCTGTAGTGCGATGAATACTCAGTGAGCTGCATGCTACTCAGGGAATATCCCTTTTTTTCCAGTAATGCTACATTCGATGTCATGAAATTCTCGACTTCGCTCATGGGTAGGGTGAGGGTGTCTTTGCTGATGCCTAAATGAATTTTTACATCAGGAGAAATTTTGCCTGTATATATATGTATGTCTTTGGTTCTGTAGCCAAGGGATAGTTTGTAAGCAAATGTTGTGTCGTTTGCTTTTGTGGTTTCGGTCAGGTTGTTTCCAAGATAGCCTATTCTGAACAGGCGTTCTGACAATAAAGCTGTTTCATCATTTATTGATTTTACATTTTCATGTGTCTTTTTATAGGATAATGAGTCGATGACTTTGGTTTCTGCGTCGAGACTCCCTTCGATTTTTAAGTTAAGGGTTTGTGCTTTTGCGAGTAAGCCTGCAAGCGATAAAATAAATATGAGGAAAAGTCTTTTCAACGGAAAAATGTTAGCTGTAAAAATAACGCAAAAAACGGAAAAAAAATATTGCTGGATGTTTTTAGGAGATAAGGAGTTTGAAAATTAATGTTTTATGATTTGTTTTGTTCATATTTATTTATACATTTGCAACCCCGTAAAAAGCGGGTTTTTTAATAATTAGAATTTTTATAATTAATTATGCCAACAATTCAGCAATTAGTAAGAACAGGGAGAGCCCAGATAACTAAGAAGAGTAAATCGGCTGCTTTAGATTCTTGCCCTCAAAGAAGAGGGGTTTGTACACGTGTTTACACTACAACACCTAAGAAACCGAATTCTGCAATGCGTAAAGTTGCAAGGGTTCGTTTAACTAACGGTAATGAGGTGAATGCTTACATTCCTGGAGAGGGACACAATCTACAAGAGCACTCGATAGTATTAGTTAGAGGCGGAAGGGTAAAAGATTTACCAGGAGTTAGGTATCACATTGTGCGCGGAGCGCTTGACACTGCAGGTGTTAGCGGAAGAACACAAAGGAGATCTAAGTACGGTGCTAAACGCCCTAAAGACAAAAAGTAATTTTAAAAAACTTTTAAAGTAAAGACATGAGAAAAAGACAGGCCAAAAAAAGACCTCTTTTACCAGATCCAAGGTTTAATGACCAATTAGTAACACGTTTCGTGAATAACTTAATGTGGGACGGTAAAAAATCAACTGCTTTTAAAGTATTCTACGATGCTATTGATATCGTTGAAACTAAAAAGCAAGATGCTGAGAAATCGGCTCTAGAAACTTGGAAAGATGCTCTAACTAACGTTATGCCTCACGTAGAAGTACGTAGCCGTAGGGTAGGTGGTGCTACATTCCAGATCCCAATGCAGATTCGTCCGGACAGAAAGATATCTATGGCGATGAAATGGATGATTCTTTATGCAAGAAGAAGAAACGAGAAATCTATGGCTCAAAGACTTGCTTCTGAGATCTTAGCTGCTGCTAAGGAAGAAGGTGCTGCTGTTAAAAAGAGAATGGATACTCACAAAATGGCAGAAGCTAACAAAGCGTTCTCTCACTTTAGATTTTAATTCGTAAAGAAAATTTAGAAATGGCTAGAGACTTAAATTATACAAGAAATATAGGAATTGCTGCTCACATTGATGCTGGTAAAACAACAACTACTGAGCGTATATTGTTCTATACGGGTAAATCACACAAAATTGGTGAGGTACACGATGGTGCAGCAACTATGGACTGGATGGCGCAAGAGCAGGAAAGGGGTATTACCATTACTTCTGCAGCGACAACATGTACATGGAGCTTCCCTACTGATCAGGGTAAAGCGATATCTGATTCTAAGGATTACCACTTCAATATCATTGATACTCCGGGACACGTTGACTTTACCGTAGAGGTAAACCGTTCTCTTAGGGTTCTTGATGGTCTTGTTTTCCTTTTTAGTGCTGTTGATGGTGTTGAGCCACAGTCAGAAACTAACTGGAGACTTGCTGATAACTACCGAGTGCCTCGTATGGGCTTCGTTAACAAAATGGACCGTCAGGGATCTAACTTCCTTGCAGTTTGTCAGCAGGTAAAAGACATGCTTAAGTCTAACGCAGTGCCGATCGTACTTCCTATCGGTGATGAGGCAGACTTTAGAGGTGTTGTGGATCTTATTAAAAACCAGGCTATCGTTTGGCATGATGAGACTCAGGGTGCTACATTTGATATTGTGCCTATTCCTGAAGATATGAAAGAAGAAACTCATAAGTTCAGATCTCAACTTATTGAAGAGGTTGCTGCTTATGATGAAAACCTTCTTGAAAAATATATGGAGGATGAAGATTCTCTTACTGAAGATGAAATCAACGAAGCGCTTAGGAAAGCTACCATCGATATGGCTATCATTCCAATGCTTTGTGGGTCTTCATTCAAAAACAAAGGTGTTCAGTTCATGCTTGATGCGGTTTGTAAATTCCTTCCATCTCCACTTGATAAAGAGGCTATTGAAGGTACAAACCCTGATACTGATGAGCCAATTTCACGTAAGCCATCTGCAACTGAGCCGTTTGCTGCTCTTGCGTTCAAGATTGCAACTGACCCTTATGTAGGTCGTCTTGCATTCTTCAGGGCTTATTCAGGTCGTCTTGATGCTGGATCTTATGTTCTTAACAACCGTTCAGGTAACAAAGAGCGTATCTCTCGTATCTACCAGATGCACGCTAACAAGCAAAACCCAATCGACTATATCGAGGCAGGTGATATTGGGGCTGCTGTAGGTTTTAAAGACATTAAGACTGGTGATACACTTTCTGATGAGAAAAACCCAATCGTTCTTGAGTCAATGAACTTCCCTGATCCGGTAATCGGTATCGCTGTTGAGCCTAAAACTAAGGCTGACGTTGATAAAATGGGTATGGCTCTTGCTAAGCTTGCTGAGGAAGATCCTACATTTACTGTAAGAACTGACCAGGCTTCAGGACAAACTATTATCTCTGGTATGGGTGAGCTTCACCTTGATATCCTTGTTGACCGTCTTAAGCGTGAGTTTAAGGTGGAAGTTAACCAGGGTGAGCCTCAGGTAGAGTACAAAGAAGCTATTACACGTAAAGCTAACCACAGAGAAACATATAAGAAACAGTCTGGTGGTCGTGGTAAATTCGGTGATATCGTATTCCGTCTTGAGCCGGCTGACGAAGTTGATGGTAAAGCACCAATGGGACTTCAGTTTGTTAACGAGGTGAAAGGTGGTAACATTCCTAGGGAATTTGTTCCTGCTATTGAGAAAGGTTTCAGAGAAGCTATGAAAGCGGGACCTCTTGCAGGTTACGAAATGGATAGTATGAAAGTTACTCTTTTAGACGGTTCATTCCACCCTGTGGATTCGGATGCACTTTCTTTCGAACTTGCTGCTAAAATGGGTTACAAAGAGTCTGCTAAGGCTGCCGGTGCAGTTATCCTTGAGCCAATCATGAAACTTGAGGTTCTTACACCTGAAGAAAACATGGGTGATATCGTAGGTGACCTTAACCGTCGTCGTGGTCAGATCAATAACATGGATGACAGAGCAGGATCTAAAGTTGTTAAAGCCAGCGTTCCTCTTTCTGAGATGTTTGGTTATGTTACTACACTTAGAACTTTGTCTTCAGGTAGGGCAACTTCTACAATGGAATTCTCTCACTATGCAGAGACGCCATCTAACATTGCTGACGATGTAATTAAAAAAGCAAAAGGTAACGCTTAATTTAAAAGAAAATGAGTCAAAAAATCAGAATAAAATTAAAATCATACGATCATAGCCTTGTAGACAAGTCTGCAGAGAAGATCGTTAAGACTGTAAAAAGTACTGGTGCAGTTGTAACAGGTCCTATTCCGTTACCAACTCACAAAAAAATCTTTACTGTACTAAGGTCTCCACACGTAAATAAAAAATCAAGAGAGCAGTTTGAGGTTAGCTCATACAAAAGGCTACTTGATATTTACAGTTCTTCTTCTAAAACTATCGATGCGCTAATGAAATTAGAGCTTCCTAGTGGTGTTGAAGTTGAAATCAAAGTCTGAGTTATTTTAAATAACTATATAAAGATCTCCGGAGTTTTTGCTCCGGAGATTTTTTTTTCTGCTTTTGCGGCAGTAGGGTATTAGCGGGTAAAAAAGCGTAATTTTTTGATTTAGAATTAAATATTTTCCATTTCTTACAATTATTTTATTGTAACTGTTTGATAATCTAAATTTAATAATTACTTTTGCACCCCTGTTTGGAGTATTCTGTTATTTCAAATTGAAGGGAAATTAATAATTAATAACAAAAATTTATGTCTGGGTTAATTGGTAAAAAAATCGGCATGACCAGTATTTTCGATGAAAACGGAAAAAACATTCCGTGTACAGTAATCGAAGCTGGACCATGCGTTGTTACCCAAGTCAGAACCAATGCGGTTGACGGGTATGAAGCGTTGCAGCTTGGTTTCGATGACAAAGCAGAGAGACATGCTACTAAAGCGGCTGCAGGCCACTTTAAGAAAGCAGGTACAGTTGCTAAGAAAAAAGTCGTTGAATTCCAGGATTTTGTAAACGAGCACAAATTAGGTGATGTTATCACTGTTGATCTTTTCGCTGAAGGCGAATTTGTTGATGTACAGGGTGTATCTAAAGGTAAAGGTTTCCAGGGTGTTGTTAAGCGTCACGGTTTTGGTGGTGTTGGACAAGCTACTCACGGTCAGCACAACCGTCTTAGAGCGCCGGGTTCTGTAGGAGCATCATCATATCCTTCACGTGTATTCAAAGGAATGCGTATGGCAGGAAGAATGGGCGGAGATAATGTAACAATTCAAAACCTTAGAGTTTTAAAAGTAGTTGCTGAAAAGAATCTACTTGTGGTTAAAGGAGCGATTCCTGGACACAAAAACTCTTATGTAATCATTCAGAAGTAATGGAAGTAAAAGTATTAGATATCAACGGAAAAGAAACTGGCAGAACGGTAACCCTTTCTGATGCAGTATTCGCAATTGAGCCTAATAAGCATGCTGTATACCTGGACGTTAAGCAATATCTTGCTAACCAAAGGCAGGGAACTCACAAAGCTAAAGAAAGAGCTGAGGTTACCGGTAGTACACGCAAAATTAAGAAGCAAAAAGGAACAGGTACTGCTCGTGCGGGTAGTATTAAGAACCCATTGTTTAAGGGTGGAGGTACAATCTTCGGTCCAAGACCAAGAAGCTATTCTTTCAAACTTAACAAAGGTCTTAAGCGTTTAGCAAGAAAATCGGCTCTTGCAATGAAAGCAAAAGAGTCAAATTTAATAGTTGTTGAGAACTTCGAATTTGAAACTCCAAACACTAAAAATTTCATTAACGTTTTGAAAGCTTTAGGGTTAGAGAATAAAAAATCGCTGTTTGTGTTGGGTGATACAAATAAAAATGTATATTTGTCGTCACGCAATTTAAAAGCTTCTAATGTTGTAACTACTTCAGAATTAAGCACTTATAATGTTTTACATTCAAATAGTTTAGTTCTTTTAGAGGGTGCATTAGAAGGAATTGAAGAAAATTTAAGCAAATAATAGGGCTATGAGTATCATTATTAAACCTATCATTACTGAAAAAATAACTAAAGACGGTGAGATTTTCAACCGTTTTGGTTTCGTTGTGAATAAAAAAGCAAACAAAATTCAGATTAAGAATGCTGTAGAGGCTGCTTATGGAATTAAAGTTGTTGAAGTTAACACAATGAATTACAGGGCTGATAGATCGGTTAAATACACTAAGAGTGGTTTAATCTCAGGAAAGACAAATGCTTACAAAAAGGCAATTGTACAAGTACAAGAAGGTGAAACAATAGATTTTTATAATAATATCTAATAGAAAATGTCAGTTAGAAAATTAAAACCTATTACCCCAGGTCAGCGTTTTAGAGTTGTAAATAGCTTTGACACTATTACAACTGATAAGCCGGAGCGTTCATTGATCGCACCGAAAAAAAACTCTGGAGGTAGAAATAGTCAAGGAAAGATGACCATGCGTTATACAGGCGGTGGTCACAAACAAAGGTATCGTATAATCGATTTTAAAAGAACTAAAGCTGGAGTTCCTGCTGTGGTTAAAACTATCGAGTACGATCCAAACCGTTCAGCATTTATTTCCCTATTGTATTATGCTGATGGAGAGAAAACGTATATCATTGCACAAAACGGACTTCAGGTGGGTCAAACCGTAACTTCAGGAGAGAATGCAGCTCCGGAAATCGGTAACTCAATGCCTTTAAGTAAAATTCCTCTGGGAACTGTTATATCTTGCATCGAGCTACGTCCAGGCCAGGGAGCAGTTATTGCTCGTAGTGCTGGTACTTTTGCACAGTTAATGGCAAGAGATGGAAAATATGCTACAATCAAAATGCCTTCAGGTGAGACAAGGTTAATCCTTCTTACATGTTCTGCAACGATTGGAGCTGTTTCTAACTCTGACCACCAGTTGATCGTGTCTGGTAAAGCAGGTAGATCAAGATGGTTAGGTAGAAGACCAAGAACAAGACCGGTAGCGATGAACCCTGTCGATCACCCGATGGGTGGTGGTGAAGGACGTTCTTCTGGTGGTCACCCACGTTCTAGAAAAGGTCTTCCGGCTAAAGGTTACAGGACTCGTTCTAAAGTTAACCCGAGTAATAAGTATATCGTAGAACGTAGAAAGAAATAATAAGTAAGATATGGCACGTTCATTAAAGAAAGGACCTTTCGTTCACTATAAGTTGGATAAGAAAGTTCAGGAAAATATCGAAAAAGGGAACAAAGCGGTTGTTAAGACTTGGTCTAGAGCTTCTATGATTACCCCGGATTTTGTTGGACAAACTATCGCAGTACACAACGGTCGTCAATTCGTACCGGTTTACGTTACAGAGAATATGGTAGGTCATAAATTAGGAGAATTTTCGCCAACGCGCTCTTTCAGAGGCCACGCTGGTGCAAAAAATAAAGGTAAAAAATAATAAGAAGCTATGGGAGTTCGTAAAAGAGAAAGAGCAGAGCAGACTAAAGAAGCTAATAAGCAAATTGCATTTGCTAAGCTGAATAACTGCCCTACTTCACCTAGAAAAATGCGCCTTGTTGCGGATTTGGTAAGAGGTCAGAAAGTAGAATTAGCTCTTAATATATTAAAGTTCAGTTCAAAAGAAGCTTCTCGCAAACTTGAAAAATTGTTACTTTCTGCCATTAACAACTGGCAGCAAAAGAACGCTGAAGAGAGTTTAGAGAATGCAGGCTTATTTGTAAAAGAGATCCGTGTAGACGGTGGTATGATGCTTAAAAGGCTAAGACCGGCTCCACAAGGTCGTGCACACAGGATAAGAAAACGTTCTAACCACGTTACTATCGTGCTTGGAGCTACTAATAATAACACACAAAGCAACTAAGAGAAATGGGACAAAAAACAAATCCAATAGGAAATCGCCTTGGTATCATCAGGGGTTGGGATTCTAACTGGTATGGTGGAAATGACTACGGCGATAAACTTGCTGAAGATCACAAAATCAGGAAATATATCCATGCCCGTTTATCTAAAGCTAGTGTGTCTAAGGTAATCATCGAGAGAACACTTAAACTTGTAACCGTTACTATTACTACTGCCCGTCCTGGTATCATTATCGGAAAAGGTGGTCAGGAAGTAGACAAGTTGAAAGAAGAGCTTAAGAAAATTACAGACAAAGAGGTTCAAATCAACATCTTTGAAATCAAAAGGCCTGAGCTTGATGCTTACTTAGTAGGTACAAGTATTGCCCGTCAGATTGAAAGCCGTATCTCTTACAGAAGGGCTATCAAAATGGCTATCGCTGCTGCTATGCGTATGAACGCAGAAGGTATTAAAGTGATGATCTCTGGCCGTCTTAACGGTGCTGAGATGGCACGTTCAGAAATGTTCAAAGAAGGAAGAATTCCTCTATCAACTTTCAGAGCTGACATTGATTATTCACTAGCTGAAGCTCACACTACTTATGGTAGAATGGGTATCAAAGTATGGATAATGAAAGGTGAGGTTTACGGTAAAAGAGATCTTTCTCCGTTAGCAGGTATGGACAAAAAACAGTCTAAATCTGCAGGATCTCAAGACAGACCACAAGGAAGACCAAACGGTCGTCCGGGTGGGGATAAATCTAACCAACGCAAAAGAAAGTAATTTAAACTAAAGAAGTAAAATGTTACAGCCTAAAAGAACAAAATACCGTAAGGTACAGAAAGGTAAGATGAAGGGCGTGTCTCAAAGAGGTCACGAACTTTCTAATGGAATGTTTGGTATCAAATCTTTAGATTCGACTTTTATTACTTCTCGCCAGATTGAAGCGGCCCGTATCGCGGCAACACGTTTCATGAAGAGGGAAGGTCAACTATGGATAAAAATTTTCCCGGACAAGCCTATCACTAAAAAACCTCTAGAGGTAAGGATGGGTAAAGGTAAAGGTGCAGTTGAATACTGGGCTGCTGTTGTTAAACCGGGAAGAATCATGTTTGAAGTAGGAGGAGTTCCTTTGTCAGTAGCTAAAGAGGCACTTCGCCTTGCTGCTCAAAAGCTTCCTGTAAAAACTAAGTTTATTGTTGCCAGAGATTTCGAAGCATAATCAAAATTTTATTATGAAACAATCTGAAATAAAAGATCTATCTGCAGCTGAGTTACAAGGTAAACTTGGTGAATTGAGAAAAACATATGCCGACCTAAGAACTGCTCACGCAATTTCTCCGATCGAAAACCCATTACAGATCAGATCTGTAAGAAGGTCTATCGCAAGAGTAGCCACTGAGCTAAGTAAAAGAGAATTACAATAATTGTAGTCTGCTGAAAGATGGAAGAAAAAAGAAATTTAAGAAAAGAGAGAATTGGTGTTGTTACCAGTAATAAAATGGAGAAATCAATCGTGGTTTCCCAAACTACAAGAGTAAAACACCCATTATACGGTAAGTTCGTGTTGAAAACAAAGAAATTTGTTGCACACGACGAAACAAACGACTGTAACATTGGTGATACAGTAAGGATCATGGAAACACGTCCTTTAAGTAAATCTAAATGTTGGAGGTTAGTTGAAATCATTGAAAGAGCTAAGTAATTATGGTACAACAGGAATCAAGACTTAAAGTAGCAGACAACACAGGAGCTAAGGAAGTTTTAACTATCCGTGTTCTTGGAGGAACGAAAAGACGTTATGCCTCTGTTGGAGATAAAATTGTAGTTTCTATTAAAGATGCAACACCTAACGGTAACGTTAAGAAAGGTGCTGTTTCAACTGCAGTTGTTGTACGTACCAAAAAAGAAGTGAGAAGAGCCGATGGTTCATACATCAGATTTGACGATAACGCTTGCGTATTGTTAAACGCTGCTGGTGAGATGAGGGGAACTCGTGTTTTTGGTCCGGTTGCAAGAGAACTTCGTGAAAAACAATTCATGAAAATTGTATCATTAGCACCTGAAGTGCTTTAATTATTCTTAAGATGATAAAGCTAAAGATAAAATCTGGAGACACTGTAAGAGTAATTGCCGGAGACCATAAAGGTTCTGAAGGTAAAGTACTACGTGTTCTTCGTGAGAAAAACAAAGCGATCGTAGAAGGCGTTAACATGGTGTCTAAACACACTAAACCAAGCGCTAAAAACCCTCAGGGTGGTATCGTGAAGAAAGAAGCTCCTATCCACATCTCTAACATCGCTCTTGTAGACCTTAAAACTAAGGAAACTACAAAAACAGGTGTGAGAAAAGAAGGAGATAAGAACGTGAGATTTTCAAAAAAATCTAATCAAGTATTATAGTGATGGCTTACATACCAAGATTAAAAGAAGAATATAAGAGTCGCGTTGTCGCTGCTCTTAAAGAAGAGTTCGGTTACAAAAACGTAATGCAGGTTCCTAAACTTGAAAAAATCGTTTTGAGCCGTGGAGTTGGTGCAGCTGTATCTGATAAGAAACTTATCGATTATGCAGTTGACGAGTTAACAAAGATTACTGGCCAGAAAGCTGTATCTACAATTTCTAAGAAAGACGTTGCGTCTTTCAAACTTAGAAAAGGTATGCCGATTGGTGCTAAAGTAACTTTACGTGGTGAAAGAATGTATGAGTTCCTAGACAGGCTTATCACATCTTCACTTCCACGTGTAAGAGATTTTAGCGGAATCAAAGCTACAGGTTTTGACGGTAGAGGTAACTATAACCTGGGTGTAACTGAGCAAATCATTTTCCCTGAAATTGATATTGATAAAGTTAACAAAATATCAGGTTTAGATATTACATTTGTAACTTCTGCACAAACCGATAAAGAAGCGAAGTCATTATTAGCAGAATTAGGTTTACCTTTTAAAAAGAATTAAGTTATGGCTAAAGAATCAATGAAAGCCCGCGAGGTTAAAAGACAAAATTTAGTAGCTAAGTATGCTGATAAAAGGAAAGCTTTATTAGAAGCTGGAGATTATGAAGGCCTTCAAAAACTACCTAAAAATGCTTCTCCGGTACGTTTACACAATCGTTGTAAACTTACAGGAAGACCAAGAGGGTATATGCGTCAGTTCGGAATTTCACGTGTAACTTTCCGTGAAATGGCTAATAACGGATTGATACCAGGTGTTAGAAAAGCAAGCTGGTAAAAAAACAGAATTATAAATGGGTTTCAGGTTCGGCCTTAACAGGCCGAAAACCGTTACCACAAATTACTAAATATGTATACAGATCCAATCGCTGATTTCTTAACAAGAATCAGGAATGCAGTTAGAGCTAACCACAAAGTGGTTGAAATCCCTGCTTCTAACCTTAAAAAAGAAATCACAAAGATTTTATTTGATCAGGGTTATATCCTTAGCTACAAATTTGATGACAATGCTGTACAAGGCACCATCAAAATCGCTCTTAAGTACGACAAAGACACTAAAGAGTCTGTAATTAAAGATATCCAAAGAATTAGTAAACCAGGTTTACGTAAATACGCAGGTGCTGATAACCTTCCTAGGATCCTTAACGGTCTTGGTATTGCTATCGTTTCTACTTCTAAAGGTCTTATGACCGGAAAACAGGCGAAACAGCAAAATGTAGGTGGTGAGGTAATTTGTTACGTATACTAATTTAAAAGACTTATACGATGTCAAGAATAGGTAAAAATCCAATTACAATACCAGCCGGTGTTACTGTAGAAGTAAACGGCAACGTTGTATCAGTTAAAGGTAAAAAAGGCCAGCTTACACAAGATTTCACAGATGTTACTGTGAAAATTGAAGAGGGTCAGGTTTTAGTTGAAAGATCTTCAGATCATAAAGATGACAGATCTAAGCACGGTTTATACAGGTCACTTATCAATAACATGATTATTGGTGTGGCTGAAGGCTTTACTAAAGAATTAGAATTGGTAGGAGTAGGTTACAGAGCTTCTAACCAAGGACAGAAATTAGATATCGCTCTAGGTTTCTCTCACAACATCGTTCTTGAAGTTGTGTCTGAAGTTACTGTTGAAACTGTATCAGAAAAGGGTAAAAACCCTATCATCAAATTAGCATCTCACGATAAACAACTTTTAGGGCAGGTTGCTGCAAAGATTCGTTCTTTCCGTAAGCCTGAACCATACAAAGGAAAAGGTGTTAAATTTGTAGGTGAAGTACTAAGAAGAAAAGCAGGTAAGTCAGCTTAATAAATCTTAAAATCTAAGACTATGTCATTAAACAAATCTGAAAGAAGACAAAGAATTAAGTTCAGGATCAGAAAGATTGTAAGCGGAACTGCTGCTCAACCAAGACTTTCTGTATTCAGGAGCAATAAAGAGATCTATGCTCAAATCATAGATGATGTTAACGGAGTAACCCTTGCGGCTGCATCTTCAAGAGATGCAGGTATCACTAAAGGTACTAACATTGAAACTGCTGCAGCTGTTGGAAAAGCAATTGCAGAGAAAGCTTTAAAAGCTGGTGTAGATACTATCTCTTTTGACAGAGGTGGTTACCTTTACCACGGACGTGTTAAATCATTAGCTGAAGGCGCAAGAGAAGCCGGACTAAAATTCTAAGAAATTATGTATCATAATTATAAAAACGTAGAACTTGTAAAACCAAGCGGTCTTGAACTTAAAGATCGTCTGGTTGCTGTAAATCGTGTTACTAAAGTTACAAAAGGTGGTAGAGCTTTCGGTTTTTCTGCTATTGTAGTTGTAGGTGACGAGAACGGAGTAGTAGGTCACGGTCTTGGTAAATCTAAAGACGTTTCTGAGGCTATTGCTAAAGCTGTTGAAGATGCAAAGAAAAACCTTGTAAAGATTCCTCTTTCAGGTCAGTCTGTTCCTCACGAGCAAAAAGGTAAATTTGGTGGTGCACGTGTACTTTTAATGCCTGCTTCTCACGGTACCGGAGTTATTGCCGGTGGTGCTGTTCGTTCAGTACTTGAGTCAGTTGGTATTCACGATGTATTATCAAAATCTCAGGGATCATCTAACCCTCACAATGTTGTTAAAGCCACTTTTGATGCTTTACTTCAAATGAGAAGTGCTGTTACTGTTGCAAAACAGAGAGGTGTATCATTAGAAAAAGTATTCAAAGGATAATTCACAAGGAAATCATGGGAAAAATAAAAGTAAAACAAGTAAGAAGCAAAATCAACTGTCCTGAAACACAAAAAAGGACTCTTGAGTCGCTAGGCCTTCGCAAAATGGGCCAGGTTGTTGAGCACGATGCAACTCCTGCTATCCTTGGAATGGTAAATAAAGTTAAACACTTAGTTTCTGTTGAAGAAACTAACTAACAAAATACACTCATGGATTTAAGTAACTTACAACCTGCAGAAGGTTCGGTTCACAATAAAAACAAAAGGTTAGGTAGAGGAGAAGGTTCTGGTAAAGGTGGTACCGCTGCACGTGGACACAAAGGAGCTAAATCTCGTTCTGGTTATTCTAAGAAAATTGGTTTTGAAGGTGGTCAGATGCCATTACAAAGGCGTGTTCCTAAGTTTGGTTTCAAGAACATTAACCGTAAAGAATACGAAGGTGTTAACCTTGACACGCTTCAGGCTCTGGTAGATAACGGAATTGTTACTGATACTGTAGATTTTACAGTATTTGTAGAAAACCGCTTAGCTACTAAAAATGAAATGGTAAAGATATTAGGAAGAGGAGAGCTTAAAGCAAAACTAAAAGTAACTGCTCACAAATTTACTGCGACTGCTAAGGCTGCTATCGAAGCTGCTGGTGGAGAAGCTGTAACTTTATAATCTTTATAATTCAAATGAAGAAATTTTTCGAAGCGTTTGCCAATGTCTGGAAAATAGAAGAACTAAAAAATAGAATTTTAGTTACTTTGGGATTGTTACTAGTGTACCGTTTTGGTGCACATGTAACGCTACCCGGTATTGATGCTACACAATTAAACAAATTAACAGATCAAACCCAGGGAGGTATTGGCTGGCTTATCGATGTATTTACAGGTGGTGCGTTTTCGCAGGCATCTGTATTTGCATTGGGTATCATGCCTTACATTTCTGCTTCGATTGTTGTACAGCTAATGGGTATTGCTATACCTTACCTTCAAAAATTGCAAAAAGAGGGAGAGAGCGGAAGGAAAAAGATCAACCAGATCACTCGTTGGTTAACTATCCTTATCACTCTTGTTCAGGGTCCTGGTTATATTTATAACCTTTACAGGACGCTTCCTGCAGAAGCTTTCATGCTTCCTTCTACATCTGCTGCATTTATTTTCTCTTCTGTTGTTATTCTTGCTACAGGTACCATCTTCGCGATGTGGCTTGGTGAGAAGATTACAGATAAAGGAATTGGTAATGGTATATCGCTACTGATATTAGTAGGTATCATCGCAAGGATGCCACAGGCTTTCATTCAGGAATTTACTTCGGTAGTTACTGAAAATAATGGTGGCCCTTTGAAATTACTTCTTGAAATCGTTGTATGGTTATCAATCATTATTGCTTGTATCCTTATGGTTATGGCGGTGAGAAAAATACCGGTACAATATGCAAGACGTACAGCATCTGGCGATTTTGAACAGGATATGTTAGGCGGAAACAGGCAATGGATACCACTAAAGCTAAACGCTTCGGGAGTTATGCCTATAATCTTTGCTCAGGCTATCATGTTTATACCTGCTGCATTAGCAGGGCTTTCGAAGTCAGATGCAGCTCAAACGATCACTTCTCAATTCCAGAATGTGTTCGGTTTAGCGTACAATGTAGTTTTTGCTTTATTAATTATAATTTTTACGTACTTTTACACCGCGATTACGGTGCCTACTAATAAGATGGCTGACGACCTTAAAAGAAGTGGTGGTTTTATACCGGGTGTTAGGCCGGGTGTTGAAACCGGAGACTACCTTGATAAGATCATGTCGTTGATCACTTTCCCTGGTTCATTGTTCCTAGCGTTACTAGCTGTGTTCCCGGCGGTAGTGTTTAACTTTGGAGTTCAGCAGCAGTGGGCATTATTCTATGGTGGTACATCACTGTTAATTATGGTCGGGGTTGCGATCGATACTATTCAGCAGATAAATTCTTATCTATTGAATAAGCATTATGATGGTTTGATGAAAAGTGGTAAGAATAGAAAAGCAGTAGCTTAAAAATTTTTATGGCAAAACAATCAGCAATAGAACAAGACGGATCTATAATAGAAGCATTATCAAATGCCATGTTCCGTGTTGAATTAGAAAACGGGCATATAGTAATTGCTCACATTTCAGGAAAGATGCGTATGCATTATATCAAATTGTTACCTGGTGACAAAGTGAAACTGGAAATGAGCCCTTACGATTTGTCCAAAGCAAGAATTACTTATAGATACTAAAGCTATTAAAATGAAAGTAAGAGCGTCAGTTAAGAAAAGAAGTGCCGAGTGCATCATTGTACGAAGAAAAGGCAGATTATATGTTATTAACAAAAAGAATCCTAGATTTAAACAAAGACAAGGATAATTATGGCAAGAATTGCAGGGGTAGACATACCTAAAAACAAAAGAGGAGTTATTGCTTTAACTTATATCTTCGGAATTGGTAGAAGCAGGGCTGAAGAGATACTAGCAAAAGCTAACGTTAGCGAAGATAAAAAAGTTCAGGATTGGAATGATGATGAAATCAGTGCTATCCGTGAGGCTGTATCTTATTTCAAAATCGAAGGTGAGCTACGTTCTGAGATTTCATTAAACATCAAACGTTTAATGGATATTGGATGCTACAGAGGAATCCGTCACAGAGCTGGTCTTCCACTACGTGGACAACGCACTAAGAACAACTCAAGAACTAGAAAAGGTAAGAGAAAAACTGTTGCTAACAAGAAAAAAGCAACTAAATAATAAGTAGTATGGCTAAAGCGAATACAAAAAAACGTAAAGTTATTGTAGAATCTACAGGTGAAGCTCATATCAGTGCTACTTTCAATAACATCATCATTTCTTTGACTAACAAAAAAGGTGAAGTTATTTCTTGGTCATCTGCAGGTAAGATGGGCTTCAGAGGTTCTAAAAAGAACACTCCGTATGCAGCTCAGATGGCAGCAGAAGATTGCAGTAAAGTAGCTATTGAAGCTGGTCTTAAGAAAGTTAAAGTTTACGTTAAGGGTCCTGGAAATGGTAGAGAATCTGCTATCAGGTCTCTTCATAATGGAGGAATTGAAGTTACTGAGATCATCGACGTTACTCCACTACCGCACAACGGTTGCCGCCCTCCAAAGAGAAGAAGAGTTTAATTTTATAGTATAATCACAAACAGGGCTACGGATTATCGAAGGATACGACCTGAATTCATAATCCCCTGTTTATTAATTTTTAGAAATGGCAAGATATACTGGTCCAAAAACAAAAATCGCCCGTAAATTCGGTGAAGCGATCTTCGGAGATGACAAAGCCTTCGAAAAAAGAAATTACCCTCCAGGGCAACATGGTTTGGCTAAAAAGAGAGGTAAAAAATCTGAATATGCAGTTCAGCTAATGGAAAAGCAGAAAGCTAAATATTCTTATGGTATCCTTGAAAAACAATTCAGGAACCTATATGAAAAAGCTGCTGCATCTAAAGGTGTAACTGGTGAGATTCTTCTACAACTTTGTGAAGCTAGACTTGACAACGTAGTATTCAGGATGGGTATTGCTCCTTCAAGAAGGGCTGCAAGACAAATCGTTTCTCACAGACATATTACAGTAAACGGTGAAGTGGTAAACATTCCATCTTACCACCTGAAACCGGGAGATAAAGTTGCTGTGCGCGAGAAATCAAAATCTCTTGATGCAATCGAGCGCTCTTTATCTAATTCTGCTCACGTTTATGAGTGGATTACTTGGAACAACGATACAAAAGAAGGTACTTTTGTTTCAGTACCTGCCAGGCTACAAATCCCGGAAAACATCAAAGAACAACTAATCGTAGAGTTGTATAACAAATAATAATTGACATTAGTCGAAAATATGGCAATATTTAATTTTCAAAAGCCCGATAAAGTTATCATGATCGATTCTACCGATTTCCAAGGTAAATTTGAATTTAGACCTTTGGAACCGGGATATGGACTGACAGTTGGTAACGCACTTAGAAGAGTTTTACTTTCTTCACTAGAAGGTTATGCAATTACTTCAGTTCGAATTGAAGGAGTTGACCATGAGTTCTCTACAATCGCAGGGGTAGTTGAAGATGTAACTGAAATAATCCTGAACTTAAAACAAGTTCGTTTCAAACGTCAGATTGAAGACATTGACAACGAATCGGTTTCTGTATCTTTTACAGGAAAAGACCAGCTTACAGCAGGCGATTTCCAAAAGTACATTTCAGGATTCCAGGTATTGAACCCTGATTTTGTTATCTTTAATATGGATAGCAAAATTAACATAAACCTTGAACTTACTATCGAGAAAGGTAGAGGTTATGTGCCTGCAGAAGAGAACAAGAAGCAAAACGCAGCTATAGGAACTATTTTTACTGACTCAATCTTTACTCCGGTAAAGAATGTTAAGTATGCAATAGAGAACTTCCGTGTTGAGCAGAAAACTGACTACGAAAAGCTGGTTTTTGAAATCATCACTGATGGTTCTATTCATCCTAAAGAAGCACTTACTGAGGCAGCAAAAACACTGATTCACCACTTTATGCTGTTCTCTGATGAAAGAATAACACTTGAGGCCGATGAAATTGCACAAACAGAATCATATGACGAAGAGTCATTACATATGAGACAATTGCTTAAAACTAAGCTTGTTGATATGGATCTTTCTGTAAGAGCATTAAATTGTTTAAAAGCGGCTGAAGTTGATACATTAGGCGACTTGGTATCGTTCAACAAAAATGACTTAATGAAATTCCGTAATTTTGGTAAGAAATCGTTAACTGAGCTTGACGAACTTGTTGCTTCTAAAAATTTACACTTCGGAATGGACTTAACGAAATATAAATTAGATAAAGAATAATCTGAACCCACTGGGTTTAAATTACAACAGCAATGAGACACGGAAAGAAATTTAATCATTTAAGCAGGCAGCAAGGTCACAGAAGGGCTATGCTATCTAACATGGCCTGCTCGCTAATAGAGCACAAGCGTATTAATACGACTGTTGCCAAAGCTAAAGCGCTTAAACAATATATTGAGCCTCTAGTAACTAAATCAAAAGAAGATACAACTCACAACAGACGTATCGTATTTGCTTACCTACGTAACAAATACGCTGTTACTGAACTTTTCAGGGAAGTAGCTGCTAAAGTTGGAGATCGTCCGGGTGGATACACTCGTATCATTAAGCTTGGTAACCGTCTTGGTGACAACGCTGATATGGCGATGATCGAGCTTGTTGACTTCAATGAACTGTACAACGCTACTAAGAAAGAAGCTAAGAAAACAACTCGTAGAAGCCGTACTGCTAAAAAAGCAGATGTTGCTGCTCCGGTTGCTGAGGCTCCTGCTGCACCAGCTGTTGAAACAGATGAGAACAAAGAAGCTACTGAATAATCATGAGATTGATTTTTCAATAATTATAAAAAGGATAAACTTTCGAGTTTGTCCTTTTTTTTTGGCCTACTTTAACGATTTTATGTAAACCAAATATACTGAACGTTTTAGTAAGCCAATTTTTTGAAGTAAATTTGCACCCGAGAAGAAAACAACAAAAGAGTAAATGAAATATTCAAATCGAAATCAGGCAATTCTCCTTTTAGCTGACGGTACTATATTTTATGGTAAATCCATTGGTATCGAAGGTAAAACTTTTGGAGAAGTATGCTTTAATACCGGAATGACCGGTTACCAGGAAATTTTTACTGACCCTTCTTATTTTGGGCAGATAATGGTTGCATCTAATGCGCATATTGGTAATTATGGTACAAATGCTGAGGAAATTGAGGCTGAAAAAATCATGATTTCAGGCCTTGTATGTAAAAATTTCAGTTTTAGTCCTTCAAGAGTAAACTCTGATAAGAGCCTTTTGGATTATTTTACTGAACAAAACCTTGTGGCTATATCTGATGTTGATACAAGAGCTCTTGTAAGCTACATTCGTGATAATGGCGCTATGAATGCGGTTATATCTACCGATGGTACTTCTGTTGAAGACCTGAAAAGACAACTGGCTGATGTTCCTGACATGAAAGGACTTGAGCTTTCTTCTAAAGTTTCGACTAAAGAACCTTACTTTGTTGGTAATCCTGATGCTAAATATAAGATATCGGCACTTGACCTTGGTATCAAAAAGAACATCCTGAGAAACCTTGCTAAGAGAGACTGTTATATAAAAGTATTCCCTTATAATGCAACATACGAGGATATGAAAACTTTTAGCCCTGACGGTTACTTCCTGTCTAACGGTCCCGGTGATCCGGATCCGCTTTTCTCTGCTCAGGAAACGGCTAGGAACATACTGGCGAATGACGAACCTGTATTTGGTATTTGTCTTGGACATCAGGTACTGGCTCTGGCTAATGGTATCTCTACTTATAAAATGTTTAACGGACACAGAGGTATTAACCACCCGGTTAAAAATCTTATAACGGGTGAAGGTGAGATCACTTCACAAAACCACGGTTTTGCGGTAGTAAGGGAAGAGCTTGAAAAACACCCTGATTTTGAGATTACGCACGAACACATCAATGATGGTACTGTAGCGGGTATGCGTATGAAAAACAAAAACTGTTTCTCTGTACAATACCACCCGGAGGCAAGCCCGGGGCCGCATGATGCAAGCTACCTTTTTGATCAGTTCATTACGAATATCGAGAAAAGTAAAAACTAATATATACGATTTGGGCTAATGCATAATTAGCCCAAATTTGTTTTTTGGAAATGCCGGAATATCATTTATTATAAAGTGATGAAGCTAAAACGATTGCGTTTATAAGTTTTTAAAAATAGAGGTATTTCGTTTTTCAAAATGTTTAAATTTGTTAGGTTTCATAAATAAGTATATAACAAACAAAAAACTATATAATGAGCATTATTATTAAAGTACACGCTAGACAGATCCTTGATTCGCGCGGAAATCCTACAGTAGAAGTTGATGTAATTACAGAAAACGGAATCCTTGGAAGGGCAGCAGTGCCATCAGGAGCATCTACAGGAGAGCACGAAGCTGTTGAGCTGCGTGACGGTGGTAAAGCCTACATGGGTAAAGGTGTGTTGAAAGCTGTTGAAAACGTAAATACGACTATCGCAGGGGAAATCGTTGGGATGTCGGTTTTTGAACAGAATGCTGTTGATAAAGCGATGATTGCCCTTGACGGGACTGATAATAAATCTAATCTTGGTGCTAATGCAATTTTGGGTGTTTCTTTGGCTGTAGCCAAAGCTGCTGCTAATGAGCTTGGCCTGCCACTATACCGTTATATAGGTGGTGTTTCTGCAAATACACTTCCTGTCCCAATGATGAATATCATCAATGGTGGTTCTCACTCTGATGCGCCTATCGCATTCCAGGAGTTTATGATCATGCCGGTAAAAGCAAAAAACTTTACACATGCTATGCAAATTGGTACTGAGGTTTTCCATAACCTTAAAAAAGTGCTTCATGACAGAGGCCTTAGTACAGCTGTAGGTGATGAGGGTGGTTTTGCCCCTAACCTTGCCGGTGGTACTGAAGATGCTCTTGATACAATCAAAAAAGCAGTTGAGAATGCCGGTTACACTTTTGGTGTAGATATTAAGCTTGCGTTAGACTGTGCTGCTTCTGAATTCTATGTTAATGGGAAGTATGACTATACTAAATTTGAAGGTGAAACCGGTAAAGTAAGAACTTCTCAGGAACAGGCTGATTACCTTGCTGAGCTTGCTGCTAACTACCCGATTATCTCTATCGAAGACGGTATGCAGGAGGATGACTGGGAAGGATGGAAATACCTTACTGAAAAAATCGGTGATAAAGTTCAGCTTGTTGGTGATGATCTATTTGTTACGAATGTAGAGCGCCTGGCTAAAGGTATCGAAACATCAACTGCTAATTCAATCCTTGTGAAGGTAAACCAGATCGGTACGCTAACTGAAACGATTTCGGCTGTAAACATGGCTCACAATGCAGGTTATACTTCGGTAATGTCTCACCGTTCAGGTGAAACTGAAGATAACACGATTGCTGACCTTGCTGTTGCCCTTAACTGTGGTCAGATCAAAACAGGATCTGCTTCAAGAAGTGACCGTATGTCTAAATACAACCAATTGCTAAGAATCGAGGAAGAGCTTGCTGATGTAGCTTATTTCCCTGGTGAAAAAGCATTCAAAGTAAAACAATAAGTTACTGATATAATAAATTCAGAGGCTGTCCTTAACGGATAGCCTCTTTTTTTTGCTCAAATGATATTAAATTATCATTATTTACAGTTTCAAATTCTAAATGACAGGCTTCAAATTCTAAACGGGCGATTTTTAATCAGGACGAAATCATAAATTTGTTGTATATATGTAGTATATGAAAATTTTTAAAATTT
Source organism: Flavobacterium hauense (assembly GCF_054457175.1). Lineage (NCBI taxonomy): Bacteria > Pseudomonadati > Bacteroidota > Flavobacteriia > Flavobacteriales > Flavobacteriaceae > Flavobacterium > Flavobacterium hauense. The sequence continues at coordinate 84,185 of NZ_JBTKVX010000004.1, read as the reverse complement.
TACTGCTGACCTGTTTTACATTTTTATTCGGCTTTCAGGCACTTTCCCAATCGAAGGTACTGGACAGTCTGTTTACTGTTCTCAAAAATGAACCGGAAGGGAAGGATAAAGTATACCTGCTAAACGAGATTAGTAGTACTTATGCTGACAGTGATCCTGTGAAAATGCTTGAGTATGCGAAGAAAGCCCTGGCAATGGCGCAACAAAAGAAACTGAATGAGGCAGAGGGTACGTCGTGGTTTAATATGGGTAATGCTAACGTCATGCTTAACAGGTATGCCGATGCACTTAAGTGTTATACCAATGCACAAAGTATATTTGAGCAGGAGGTAAAGATTGTTTCTCCTTCTGACAGGAACAGGATTAAAGATAAACTGGCTATTACTTACGGCAGTATTGGGGTTGTTTGTTCTGAACAGAATAATTATGGTAAGGCACTAGAATATTGTTTTAAGGCACTAAAGCTTCATGAGGAGACCAAACAAGAGGAATATATGGCCTATACCTATAATAATTTAGGGATAGTGTACAAAGAGCAAAAAGAATATACAAAAGCCCTCGAATATTATACAAAAGCTCTATGGATTCAAAAGAAACTTGGAGATGACGATTCTGCTGTAACTATCATCACCAATATTGGGTCGATTTATTTACTGAGAAATGAGCCGGATAAGGCTAATGAGTCGTTTAAAGAGGCAAATAAAATGCTTTTGGGTTCTGATAACAAAAGGGCTAAGGCCGAGCTTTTCAATAATTTTGGGAATTATTATGTAAAGATAGGAGATAATAAAAAAGCTATTGAAAGTTATCTTAATGCTTTGGCTGTTTATAAGGGAATAGATGAGAAATACATTGCTTCGGCATCTCTTGGTTATCTTGGAGATGTATATGCACTGGAGCACCAATATGATGAAGCTATTGCTGCCCAGACGAAATCTGCTGCAATGGCTGAAGAAATTGGAGTTTTTGAGCAGGTCGAGCAATCAGAAAAAGCGTTAAGTATCCTCTATGAAAAAAAGGGCAATGCTACCGAAGCTTTAAGGCATTATAAGAAATACAGTGAGGCAAAAGAAAAAATAAATGATGCAGAGAATATCAAAAGCATGGTTCGCGAAGAAATGAACTATGAGTTTGAACGTAAAGAGGCTCTGCAAAAGCTGGAAAATGAAAAGCGTCAGCTGATGTTTGAGGAACAGGCAAAAAGGCACAGGCTTCAATTGTTGTTCAGTGCACTGTTTATATTGCTTTTGTTTGGTATTGCTTTTTTGATATATAACCGCACGCAGCTAAAAAAGACCCTTACACTGCAGCGTGATCTTGCCGAATATGAGCAAAAGGCACTCCATCTGCAGATGAATCCTCATTTTGTGTTTAATTGTCTTGGGTCTATCTCAAGCTTTATAGTTCAGAATGGTAAAGAATCGGCTATAAAGTATCTGTCGAAATTTTCGAAGCTGATGCGTCTGACACTTGAATATTCTAAAGAATCGCTTATACCTATTGATAAGGAGATTGAAGGGTTGCAAAATTATCTGGAACTGGAGCAGTTAAGGTTTAACCAGATATTTGATTTTACCATTACTAAAGATCCGGCTATCGAAGATGATATGGCCTTGCCGCCATTATTGTTACAGCCTTTTGTTGAAAATGCCATAATACATGGACTTGTACCAAAAAAAGGAGGAACGATTAAGGTTGATTTTCGTCTTAGTGGTGACAAGTTGATTTGTACTGTTACCGATAATGGTATCGGTATAAACAAGTCGAAAAAACTGAAGGAAAATTCAGTTACAGTTCATAAATCTATGGCGCTTGAAATAACACGTAAACGACTTGAGGTGATCCAGGCGGTAACTTCGAAAAATTCTAATGTTGAAATAAAGGAGCTTACCGGTGCTGACGGAGTGCCAAACGGAACTAAAATTATCTTACATTTACCTATACAATATTCATCTGACACATTATGATTACAGCACTACTAATAGATGATGACGGCAATTTGAGGAATGGCATGAAAGGACTGCTTTCTATGTATGCGCCTGATATAAAAATACTTGGTGAGGCTGAAAGCGTGAAGTCAGGCATTGCTGCAATTGAGAATTATCAGCCTGATGTTGTGTTTCTTGACATACAGCTTGGAGATGGTACCGGGTTTGATATACTGGAGCAGATACAGCAAAAAAAAGGCAGGCTGAGCTCGCATGTTGTATTTATTACGGCCCATGAAGAATATGCGCTTAAAGCATTTCGCTTTAGTGCACTTGATTACCTGCTTAAGCCCGTAGATCCCGAAGAACTTAATAAGGTTATCGAAAAAATAAAAAAGGTGCTTACAACGAATGATAGCTATGCACATATTGACCTTTTGCTGGAAAACATCAGGAAGAAGGTTGATAAATTTAAAAGGATAGCGCTTTCAACATCAGATGGAATTCATCTGTTTGAGGTTAGTGATATCATCCGGCTTGAATCACAGGATAATTATACCAAGTTTTACATCAAAGACAATAAGCCTGTGCTGATAGCCAAGACTCTCAAGGAATATGAGGATATGCTCTCTGAACAGGGATTTGAGCGTATTCATCAGTCACATCTTATCAATCTGGCATATTTGAAATCTTATATTAAAAAAGATGGTGGCTATGCTGTCATGGCCGATAATAGTCATCTGCCCATATCGCAGCGTAAGAAAGAACGTTTACAGGAATTGCTGAAATCGCTTTAATGCGAATTCTAAGTCAGTTGTGGCGAATTCTAAATGGCATGACTGAGATTTGTTGAAAAAATTATATTTGGGGGTTAAAACAAAAGCTAAACACGATGTTATGAAAAAAATAGTTCTCTATTTATTGCTTCTTTATTCCGGTGCCTTAAGTGCCCAGGCCATTGTTGTGCCTGATGCTAACTTTATGGCAAAGCTGCTTTCTTCGAGCGCATCGAATGATGTGGCTAAGGATAGTAGCGGTACCCCGATTGCAATAGATGCTAACGGAAATGGCGTAATTACCGAAGCAGAGGCAGAAGAGGTTAGGGAGCTTAACGTGTCGGGTGCAGGTATTGTTTCTTTGGCTGGAATCGAATATTTTATAGATCTTAGGGTGCTAAACTGTGCCAATAACCTGATTGAAGGAAATCTGGGTCTTTCGGGTTTAGAGAACCTTAGGGGGCTTAATTGTGCACATAACGCGTTGGTTTCTATAACTTTTGCGGCGGATAATGATATTCGTTGGGCTGATTGCAGCTTCAACCAGTTGACTTCTCTATCGCTGACTTCTCTTGATCATCTTGAAACGCTTGATTGTGGTACTAACCAGCTGGATACCCTGGATGTGACCGGACTAACGTATCTTGCATCGTTAAAATGTAACGACAACAATCTTACAACACTTGATCTTACTACCAATACAGCCTTAACATTTTTAGCGTGTTATGCAAATGATCTGGTTACGCTGTTTGTGAAGAATGGGCAAAATGAAACTTTTGACCCGGCAAACTGGATAGAAAACCCTACGCTGGAATATATATGTGCCGATGAATTGCAGGTTAGTTCCATTCAGGAAAACGAAAATTTGCCTGCAGATACGCAAGTGAATTCATATTGCTCTTATGAACCCGGAGGTATCTATAACCGTATTACAGGAGTTGTGAAATTTGATGCGAACAATAATAATAATTGCGGCGACGCAGGAGATTATGTTATTCCGTCTTTAAGGTTGAAAATATACAATGTAGATGGCCTGAACTATGAAGATGACGTGTTTACCAAAACAGATGGTTCTTATGTTTTTTATGTAGGAGGAGGAACATATACAATTGAACCGGTATTTGAGAATGCTTATTTTACTTCGGAAACAGCTACTGTGGTTTCTCCTGAACCAAACGGGGTTGTAATAACCAGAAACATTTGTGTCAAACCTACAGGGGTCGCACATCCTGATGTAGAGGTTATTATAGTTCCGCTTACCAGTGCGCAGCCGGGGATGGATGCTAAATACAAGATGGTTTATAAAAATAAAGGAAATCAAACCATAGCAACAGGTAGTGTTACCTGTTATTGGGACAGTGACAGGCTGACCTTTTCAGATGTATATCCACCGATCAGCAGTATGGGGGTGGATACCTATACATGGAATTACACTACCCTGGAGCCTTTTAAATGCAACGAAATAATTATGGAGCTTACGGTTAATAGCGCTACAGGTACACCACCGGTAAATGTGGGAGATGTATTAGAATTCGGGATGTCTATAAATCCGGCAACAGATGATGTTCCTGAGGATAATTATTTTGAGTTCAGGCAACCTGTAGTGGGATCGTTGACTTCTAATACCATAGTTTGTGCGGAAGGGGATTTCGTTTCAACGGATGTGATAGGTGATTATCTGCATTATGTTGTTAATTTTGAGAATACGGGAACGGCACCTGCCAATTTTGTTGTTGTTGAAATGGATATTAATCCGGATCATTATGATATAAGTACACTAAGGCTGATTAATAGTTCTCAGGTTACGACTACACGTGTAGTTGGCGACAGGATAACCTTTAGGTTTGAAGATGCAAATTTGAGTGTAGCCGGGCATGGTAACTTGTTGTATAAGATTAAAAATAAAGGTAATCTTATGTCAGGAGATGTAGTGACGAGTACTGCAAGAATATTTATGGATTATAATGCGCCTGTTCAGACTAACGATGCCAATACAACATTTGGAATACTAAGTATAGGCAATTTTGAAAAGGACAATTCAGTTAAAGTATATCCTAATCCTTCAAACGGATTGGTAAGAATTGATGCTGATACCGAAATTAAGTCGATATCCCTGTATGATATCCAGGGCAGGCAGCTACAGATAAATTACAGCCATGAAACAAATGTAATGTTTGATGTATCAGGCAGAGCTTCAGGGGTGTATTTTATGAGGGTTATTACTGAAAAAGGAATAAAAGTTGAAAAACTAATTAGGGAATAGCAGAAATTACTTGTTATATAAAGGTCAACAGTTAACTGTTGGCCTTTTTTGTTGCTATGCTGTAAAATGGTAACTGTAAAAGACTTAAACTAAACTATAAACTAATTAAATTTTAACCTATGAAGAAAATTTTACTCTTTGCCTTTTTGCTTCTCGGCGGAATGGTAAGCGCGCAGGTAATCAATATTCCTGATGTAAATTTTAAAGCTAAACTTATCTTGCTGGATGTCAGCCCTACGGCCAGTGAATCTTATGCTAAAGATGCAAACGGGCAGTATATAGCCGTAGATGCTAATGGAGATGGTGAGATAAATCAGACAGAGGCATTACAGGTATTTGAATTGAATGTTGGCCAATCATCCATTGGTTCACTTGTAGGAATCGAGTATTTTACAAATCTTAAAGCTTTGGGATGCGCGACTAACCATCTGACATCTTTAAATCTGACTGCGCTGACTAATCTTGAAAGTCTAAACTGTAGGGTAAATAATCTGACGACACTCAATGTCTCGGGACTGAATAATCTTACTTTTATTAGGTTTGAATTCAATCCCCTAACTGCTTTTGCTTCTACAGGGTTAACTTCACTGAGTAGTATACACGGTAGGATGTGTGATTTAGCATCATTAGATCTGTCATTGTTTCCATCATTAAGTACGCTTGAAGTTAATGATAATAACCTGGCTTCTTTAAACGCGTCACTGGCACCAAATTTAAAACAGCTGTATTGTCAGAATAACCAACTTTCAGGGTTAGATATTACAGGGTTATCACTCACAAGTTTAGATTGTTCAAATAATCCTTTGGGAGGGTTCAATTTTTCCGGATTAACTGCATTGACCTATCTTGGGGTAAGTAATACCGGCTGCACCAATCTTAATTTGACGGGTTATAATTCTTTAAGTGTTCTTAGATGTGGTGATAATCCGATTCCGGTTCTTAATACTGACGATCTTACGGGGTTAAGGGAAATATATTGCAGTAACACGTTGATCACTGAGTTGGACCTGAGTCATTCCCCTGATTTGAGGTGGTTTGTAGCAGGAGATAATCCGTTGCTGACATCAATAAATATCCATAATGGTGGTCTGGTTGAACATCCGTTCGAATGCTATCTGGAAAATAATCCAAGCCTTTTGATGTTGTGCCTGGATGAAGGAGAGGAAGAATTGATGCTTGGGTATTTTGAAGGAAATCAAATTATTCCTCCATACATGAGTACTGTCTGTGAATATGTTCCGGGTCAGATTTATAATAGTATATCAGGTAAAGTCAGATTGGATCTGGATGGAAATGGATGTACAGATGCTGACAGTGCACCGGATTATTATCAGGTAAAAATTTTTGATGGTACAACCGAAAAAATAAAGTTTACTAATCAGGATGGTGAATATTTTGTATTGGTAGGTGCCGGTACTTATACAGTTTCAGCACCATATGCGGGAACATTATTTACAAGTCTTCCGGCTATTGGGACTACAACTTTTACAGGAATGAACAACGAAGCTTTCATTCAGGATTTTTGTGTAACACCCGTTGGTGAGGTTGATGATGTAATGGTTATCCTGAGCACAGGATTTTCAATGCCGGGTTTTGATACTTATTGTCACGTTTATATCAGAAATAATGGAAATACTATAGCTAACGGAACAGTAACCTTTAATTATGATGACAGCCTGTTGGATTATGTTACTACATCACCTGAAGCGCCTACAGTGTTACCTGGTGCTCTTACATGGGGATATAGCAACCTGTTGCCTTTTGAAAGGCGTAGCTATACTGTTAAGCTGAATGTAAATTCGCCAATAGAAACACCTCCTGTTAATATTGATGATATATTGACTTATAATGCTGAAATTACTATGCAGGGTAGCGATATAAATCCCGATGACAACACTTTTGAAACAGAAAGTACAGTAGTTGGTTCGTTTGATCCCAATAACATAATTTGTATGGAAGGGGAAAAGGAACCTGTTGAAAAAATTGGTGAATACCTAAACTATGTAATTAACTTTGAAAATACAGGAAATGCAGCAGCTACTTTTGTTGTAGTTACTCAGGAGATAGATATAACCAAATTTAATATAGGGTCTTTTGAGATAATGGACAGCTCACATGAGGTTGATGTTATAAGGATAGGTAACCGTATTATTTACAGATTTGAAAATATTAACCTGGAAGCATCAGGGCAGGGGTATATTATGTTTAGGGTAAAAACTAAGAATAGCCTGCAGGAAGGAGATAAGGTTATGAATTTGGCAAATATAGTGTTTGACTATAACTATGCACTGCTTACCGATGTGGCTGAGACAACTTTTGAGACAACTTTAGGAACAGATAAATTTACTATTAATACTTTGGTTAAAGTATATCCTAATCCCGTAAAAGATAAATTGAGAATTGATGCGATGGCTGTAGTTAATACATTGTATTTATTTGATATACACGGCAGACAACTTGAGGCAGCTTATTTAAATGGAACAAATGTAACCTTTGACATGTCAGGTCGTGCTCCCGGAATTTACTTCCTTAAGATAGCGACCGATAAAGGCATTAAAGTAGAGAAGCTTATAAAAGAGTAACTTCAAAAGTCTAAATTTTACATATTTATCAAAAGTCAATACTTCAAAGTATTGACTTTTGTTTTTTACAAGCATATTTAACGATTTTAATGAGTAATTTTCTTTATAAATAAATTGTAATTTATTAAATTCGCAGGAATATATTTTTAAAAACAATAATTCACACTACAATCATGTCAAATACTGCAATATTAGAAATTGATGGCAAGAGGTATGAGTTTCCTGTAATCGTAGGAACTGAAAACGAAACTGCTATTGATATCGATAAACTGCGCGGCTTAACGGGCGCTATTACAATAGATCCGGGTTATAAGAATTCAGGGTCATGCAAAAGTGAAATTACTTTCTTAGACGGAGAGCAGGGAATTCTTCGTTACAGAGGATATTCTATTGAAGACCTTGCCGAGAAGTCTAACTTCCTTGAAGTTTCTTACCTTCTTATCTTTGGTGAGCTTCCTACAGCCGCTGAGCTTGCAAAATTTGAAACTAACATAAGGAAATATACCCTTGTTAATGAGGAGATGAAAAACATCATTGACGGGTTTCCAAAAAATGCACACCCAATGGGTGTACTGGCGTCACTTACAAGTGCGCTTACTGCATTCAACCCGAAATCGGTTGATGTGAACAATGAAAAGGAAATGTATGAGGCTATCTGTAAGGCGATAGGTAAATTCCTGGTAATCGCTACATGGACTTACAGAAAAGCAATGGGATATCCTTTAAACTATTATGATAACACGATAGGGTATGTAGAAAATTTCATGAAGCTGATGTTCTCGCTTCCTACAGGTCCTTATGAGATAGATACAACAGTTGTTAATGCACTTGATAAATTATTCATCCTTCATGCTGACCACGAGCAGAACTGTTCTACATCTACGGTGAGAATGGTAGGTTCGTCTCATGCAGGCCTGTTTGCTTCTATCTCTGCAGGTGTTTCTGCACTTTGGGGTCCTCTGCACGGAGGTGCTAATCAGGCGGTGCTTGAAATGCTTGAAGAAATACAGGCTAACGGAGGTGATGCTGATAAATACCTTGCTAAAGCAAAAGATAAAGACGATCCGTTCCGTTTAATGGGCTTTGGGCACAGAGTGTATAAAAACTTTGATCCAAGAGCTAAGATCATTAAAAAAGCGGCTGACGAAGTTCTTGCAAGCCTTGGTGTTGACGATCCTGTACTTCAGATCGCTAAGAGGCTTGAGGAGGCTGCTCTTCAGGATGAATACTTCAAATCGAGAAACCTTTACCCTAACGTAGATTTCTATTCAGGAATCATTTACAGGGCGATGGGTATTCCTACTGAAATGTTTACTGTCCTTTTTGCAATTGGCCGTCTTCCGGGATGGATTGCTCAGTGGAAAGAAATGCGCGTTAACAAAGAGCCTATCGGACGTCCGCGTCAGGTATATACAGGTGCTCCATTAAGGCCTTTTGTTCCTCAGGAAAAAAGATAATAATCTTAAATCATACTAAAAGCCGCTCACTGAGCGGCTTTTTTTTGTTATAGCTGTTGATTTTGTAATTATGATATGAAATAATTATCAATATCATTATAAAAGTTTATAATAAGCAGTTCATTTTCTATATTTGCGCAAAACCCAATCTCATGTTGACACTCAACGTAAAAAATGAAACCTCGCGGCTTCGCGCCGTCATATTAGGTACAGCCACAAGTAACGGGCCTACTCCGCTGGAAAGCGAAGCATACGACCCAAAATCATTAGAACATATTAAAGCGGGCACTTATCCGGTTGAACCGGATATGGTAAACGAAATGAATGCCCTTGCAAAAATTTTCGATAAATATGATGTAAAAGTTTACCGACCTGAGATCATAGAAAACTATAACCAGATATTCAGCAGGGATATTGGTTTTGTGATCGAAGATGTGTTTATCAAAGCTAATATTCTTCCTGACCGCGAGCGCGAACTCGAAGCAATACAATATATAATTGACCAGATTGACCCCAAAAAGGTAGTTCGTCCGCCGGATGAGGTTCATATTGAAGGCGGTGATGTAATGCCGTGGAATGACCATATTTTCATTGGTACCTACAAAGGCAGCGATTATAAGGATTTTATTACTGCACGTACCAATATGCAGGGCGTGAACTATATTAAAGAACTTTTTCCTGATAAGATCGTTAAAGAGTTTGATCTTGTAAAATCAAGGCTTGAAGCGCGTGACAACGCATTGCATCTTGACTGCTGCTTTCAGCCTGTTGGGAAAGATAAAGGGGTGATTTATAAGAGCGGGTTTAGAGAAGAAGCAGATTATTTGTATCTTGTAGACTTATTTGGTATGGATAATCTTTTCCATATCGACAGGGAAGAGATGTATAACATGACTTCTAACTTTTTCTCTATAGATACTAATGTCGTTGTAATAGAAAAAAACTTTACAAGACTGAAAAACTGGCTTTTGGAAAAAGGCTTTACCGTTGAAGAAGTTCCTTATGCTGAGATTGCTAAACAGGAAGGTTTGCTAAGATGTTCAACATTACCTTTGATAAGGGATTAATTTTAAATTGACAATGAAACAGATTACTGATACTATATTGATGATACGCCCGGTTGCCTTCAGGATGAATGAGCAAACTGCCGTAAATAACTATTACCAAAAAGTAATGGACAGCCTTTTGCCGGAAACGGTAAATGCTAAAGCACAACAGGAATTTGATGCTTTTGTAGAAAAATTAAAGGCTGTAGGTGTAAATGTTGTAGTGGTTGATGATACTACTGATACTGATACTCCGGATTCAATTTTTCCTAATAACTGGGTTTCTTTCCATGAAAATGGGGATGTGGCACTTTATCCTATGTTTGCTGAGAACCGTCGAAGCGAACGTCGCGAAGACATATTTGATATGCTGGAAGACGAAGGATTTGTTGTTGAGAACATAGTAGATTATACTTCGGCAGAAGAGGATAATATTTTCCTTGAAGGTACAGGAAGCATAGTGCTTGACAGGGCTAACCATAAAGCATATTGCGCATTGTCGCCACGTGCTGATGAGGAACTTCTTATCGAGTACTGTGAGGACTTTGAGTATACACCGATTATTTTTGAAGCTTTCCAGACTGTTAATGGCGAGCGTAAGCTGATATACCATACCAATGTAATGATGTGTATTGGTGAAACCTTTGCAGTTATCTGTGCTGATTGCATAGATGACAAAAAAGAGCGTAAAATGGTGCTTGATAACCTTAAACAAGATGGTAAAGAGATAATATTGCTTACAGAAGAGCAGCTTAATAACTTTGCAGGGAATATGCTTCAGGTGCGAGGTGCTGATGATAAGAACTATCTTGTAATGAGCGACTCTGCAAAACAGGTGCTTACTAAGGATCAGATCACAAAAATTGGGAAACATACACAAATACTTAGTGCAAACCTTGATACAATTGAGGCTTGTGGCGGCGGAAGTGCACGCTGCATGATGGCTGAAGTATTTTTGCTTAAACAATAATATGCTTTCAAAGAAAACAAAATATGGGTTAAAGGCGCTTATCTACATTGCAAAGCAGGGTGGAACAGCGCCTGTGCTCATATCTGACATATCGGAGAAAGAGCAGATACCTAAAAAATTTCTTGAGGCTATATTACTTGATCTGAAGAAATTTGGAATATTGGGCTCAAAGAAAGGCAAAGGTGGAGGTTATTACCTGATGAAAGACCCTGCAACCGTATCTGCAGCTACGCTTATACGAGTGCTCGACGGGCCTATTGCCATGTTGCCATGTGTAAGCCTTAACTACTATGAGAAGTGCGACGACTGCCCGCATGAAGAAAAGTGTTCGCTGAATAAATTCATGGCAGATGTTCGCGATAGTACACTAAATATTTTACAGCAAAAATCGTTGCAGGATCTTGCAATGCTGTAAAAAGATAATTCGCTTTTGATTTAGTTGAACGGAATAGTCTTTAGTATGTTTACTACTGAACTGCTTATATATTGCACTCCGATAGCGATAACTATAAAACCTATTATCCTCGAGATAGCTACGATACCTGATGCTCCAAGTATTCTTGAAAGATAGTGGGCACTGCGTAGCATTAAGAAGATTACAGCTGCCAGTGCCGCCATGGCACAACACGCAATGATTTGCTGGTCTATGGCTGTGTAATCCTGGTACATTGCTATAAGCAGGGATATTGAGCCCGGTCCTGCCAACATTGGTATCGCTAGTGGTGTAAGTGCAATGTCATTACGTTTATGGGCGTCATTCTCTACTTTTTTATTTACACCCCTTGTCTTTTTAAATTTACCTGTCAAAAGTGAGAATCCCGAATTCACGATGATGAATCCGCCTGCAATTCTCAGTGCGTCTATACTGATGCCAAAGAAAGCTAGTACATACTGTCCTATAAAGAATGAAATGATAAGTATGATAAATACATTTACCGCAGTCCAGAATGAGATTCGTGAACGCTCGGCCATGCTGTCGTCCATTGTTAGCCCTACAAAAATAGGGATAGCTCCAAGTGGGTTGATTACGGAAAAAAGCGCTGCAAAAATGTAAATGAATAGTTCCATATGTCGGTTTGGTTTTTCAGGGCAAAGGTATTGTTTTATATAGTCTGGCGGTTTTTCTAAATCATTAAATCTCTAATTTTAAAATAACATTAACTTACTATTCCTCTAGTGAAAAATACAGGAATTGATTTGATATGCCACTTGATAATTAGTACTAAATTATGAGATAAGTTAATAATAAAAATGTTTATGGCGAAATTAGTGTTAAGATTTTAAATGAATTAGTACTGTAGCCGAATATGGCAGGCTAAAAATTTCTAATATTCAAAAAGCACCTGATGGTGCTTTTTATGATTTTAAATTATTGGAATTCTTTAAAAGGTGCTTCGATAAGCAGGAGAATGGCATTTCCTGAAAATGCCTCAATGTCAATCTCAGGAGTGTCCCAAAGGGCAAGTCCGTCACGCTCCTCTATGAGTTGTCCCTGAATTTCAAATGTTCCGCTTATGACAAATGCAAAAATGCCGTTGGTGGTAGCTACAGGCTTATAGGTCATCTCGTTGCGGGCATCAAAAACCCCTAAGTGGGATGACAGGCAATCTTCAAATGATTCAAACAACTTGTGAAAACTATTCTTTACCATCAGGTCAGCCTGCGTTATCAGATAATTATCAGGAAGAAGGATATCTGTTTTGATGTTTACGGAAAAGGTAATGTATAAAAAGTTAATGAGGCTGTCCTGATATGGGTTTTTAATACTGATAGCAGTTGCTTCGCTTTTATAGTAAGTTAATGCCTCTCCCGGAACAACGATTTGAGATTTGTCGCCTGAAAAACGGCATTCGGCTGCTCCAACAAGGGGAATAACCATAACTACGGTACCGCTGTGAAGCTGTCTCTCTATGCTGTTGTTTGCATCCAGGGTTTCGTCATTCAGTAATGTAAGCGGACTGAATGGATAGCCTGAAGTTTCACTGTATTCTTTAAAGTTTAAAGTTGAGTGGATTCTGTGCGCTTCATTTTCAGATCGGCTTCGTGTATGGGCCTTGAATATCTGAGCTGGATTTTGTTTTATCATAATCGGGGGGAATTATGAACTCAAATTTATAGGTAATTATTTATGAGTACAATTTTTTGAGGTAAACCTTACTTTTTTTGGGGTAAGTACAAATTTAACGGTATGCGAAAGAGGATTTTCTTACATTAGCAAAAAACATGCATTCATGAAAAAGTATATTTTACTCTTATTGTTTTTATTGAGTTCCATAATGATTCATGCCCAAAGCATAACAGGCTATGTGATGGATGAGGCAGAAAAGAAACCGCTTGAAGGAGCATTTGTCTATCTGGACGGTACAACTATAAGTGCCAGCACTGATGCTAAAGGTTTTTTTGAACTAAAAGCACCAAGGCCCATAAATGCATTACTTGTGGTTAATTATATGGGTTTTGAAAGGTATATGCTTGAAAATCCTTTTGATTTGAAATTACCGTTGACTGTTTATCTGAAAGAAAAACATATAACCCTAAATGAAGTTGTTATAAATAAAAAAACAATTTTTACCCGTAAGCAGATGCTAAAGGCGTTTAAAGATAATTTTTTAGGACAGACTTCAAATGGTTCTTCTTGTGAAATAGAGAATGAAGACGATATCAGGCTGAGTTATGATACTCATGGAAATGTACTTTTAGCCCAGGCAGAAAAGCCCTTAATAATTACCAATAAAAAACTGGGATACAGGGTTGTTTTTGATCTTGTGGATTTTAAGACCTATTACAAAATGCGTAGTGTTAAAAATATAGATGTAAACAGCAGCTTTTTTTCGGGGACTACGGCATTCATAGATAAATCAGGAAAAGAAAATGTAGGCGAGAAACGTAAAAAAGCCTATCTGGGTTCGCCAACACATTTTTTACGTACTGTCGCCTCAGATAGTTGGGAGAAAGAGGGATTTGTACTCTATGATGATAAAATACCGGTTAATTCAGCCGACTATTTTAAAGTGACCGATACCCTTAACCTGAAAAAGGTTCAGGTTTCTTTTCCGGTACATAAGCAGCCGGATATCATGCTTGTATCGGGTAAACCATTGCCAAAATCTAAAAGTCTTCGAAATAAAAAGTTAACGGTACTCTACAAAGGCAAACTGCAATCGTTTATAACATTTGATAGAGGTGTTTTTTATATTGATCAGAACGGACTTTTTATACCTATTGACGAAATATATTTTGGAGGCTACATGGCGGTGATCAAAGCGGGAGATATGCTTCCGGCAGATTACAGGCCAACGCCTTAAATGTTAGGGTAAAGATAAAAAGCAGGAATAAATAAAGGTTTTTGGGTAATTTTGATAAAAAAAGCTATGGAACCCCAAAAGAAAACACTGGTCATGGGAGCGTCGACCGACCCCGGAAGATATGCGTATAAAGCCATAAAGATGCTGCAGCGTTATGGTCATCCTGTTGTGGCTATCGGAAAAAAAGAAGATAATCTTGATGGTACTAAAATCGAAAAGGAACATGTGCCTTTTGATGATGTTGATACTGTTACGCTATATCTTAATCCAATGAACCAGAAACAATACTACGATTACATTATTGGGCTTAAACCGGAGCGCGTAATATTTAATCCCGGAACTGAGAATCCTGAACTTTATGCCCTCCTGCGCGAAAACGGAATTGAGATCGAAGTAGCCTGTACGCTGGTTATGCTTTCTATAAACCAATATTAGTTTTGGGCTGTTTCCTGCTGATACAAAGCAGTAGCAGAAAGGTAATAAGGCCATTTACTATAATTAGCTCATTGTCGAAAACATAATCGCCAAACAGCAGCGATGAGTTCATGCTTATGAATAGTGTAAGCAGGGGTGAAGCCACACAGATAAACGGTACGATCCTGTCCTGAACATTACGGTTCTTCATGAATAGCCCAAAGCTGTATAATCCTAATAATGGGCCATAGGTATATGATGCTATCCTGAATATCATGCTTACGACCGATGCGTCGTTTATAGTATTGAAAACGATAATAACCAAAAACATCAGCATGGAAAAAGAGATGTGAACCAGGTGCCTGGTTCTTACCATGTTTGTTTTTCCTGCATTCTGCTGCTTGTCCATCCCAAGAAAATCTACACAAAAAGAAGTTGTAAGTGCTGTAAGTGCCGAATCTGTTGTGGCAAATGTTGCGGCAGTTAAACCTAAAAGGAATATTACCGATGGTATTAGTGCTAAATGATTGAATGCTACTTCAGGGAAAAGCAGGTCGGTTCTTGGTTTACCGTCTACAATTGGCACATTGATACCATTGTTGTTGGCATAGATATACAATAGTGCACCTACACCCAGGAAGAACAAGTTGATGATGACAAATATGCCCGTGAAGGTAAACATGTTTTTTTGTGCTTCGCCAATGTTCTTGCAACTAAGGTTTTTCTGCATCAGGTCCTGGTCAAGACCTACCATGGCAATGGTTACAAATATCCCGCCCAGTATCTGTTTTACAAAATGAAATTTGCTGGTAATGAAATCTTCAAAGAAAAATATTTTAGAATAGTTGCTTTGTTTTACGGTTTCAAAAGCTTCGGGCAGGCTAAGGTTAAGACTGTCACAAATGAAATAAATCGTGAAGAATACCGATGATACAAGAAAGAACGTCTGTAGTGTATCGGTAATGATAATGGTTTTTAGTCCGCCTTTATAAGTATAAGCAAATATGAGTAATAAAGAGATAAGTACCGTAACCCAGAAAGGGATGCCAAAAGCATCGAATACATAACGCTGCAATACAATCACGACAAGGTATAGCCTGAAGGCAGAACCAATAGTACGGCTGATAAGAAATATCATTGCCGATGTTTTGTAACTGTAATAACCAAGCCTTTCTTCTATATATCCATAAATAGAGGTCAGGTTTAGCCTGTAGTATAAAGGCAAAAGAACTTTGGCGATTATCAGAAATCCGATCGCATTACCCAGTATGAACTGAAAATACTTGAATTGCTCTCCACTTGGTGCACCTACCTCTCCGGGAACCGAAATAAACGTTACGCCCGATAGTGCTGTGCCTATCATCCCGAAGGCTACCAGGTACCATTTAGAATTTTTATTAGCTTTAAAGAAAGTATCGTTACTACTGTCCTTTTTGCTTACAAGTCTTGAAATAAGGATCAGGATTCCGAAATAAACTATAATTATAGAGAGTATGGTTAGCGGCTGCATAGTAAATGGTTTGTACTACAAAACAACTAAAAAATATTGAAATAACTAGTGCTAACTAAATTTGTGTTGGTATAAATGCAAATCGGAGCCTGTTTAGTACCTTTGCGGTACTATGGAAATGTCTTCTAAATTACTTGAAAGGGCTGTTGCTGAAATTGCACAATTGCCGGGTATAGGCAAAAGAACTGCTTTGAGGCTGGCACTGCATCTTTTAAAGCAGCCGGCAGAACAAACGCAATTGCTTACAGGTGCCCTGCAAAAAATGCGCGATGAGATACAGTTTTGCCGACAGTGCCACAATGTTAGCGATGTTGAGGTGTGTGAAATATGTGCTAACGGTTCCCGTGACAAAACGGTTATTTGTGTGGTAGAAGATATCCGCGATGTTATGGCTATTGAAAACACGAATCTGTTTAAGGGTATTTATCATGTACTGGGAGGAAAAATATCTCCTATGGACGGCATAGGCCCAAGCCAGTTAAATATAGTTACACTGGTTGAAAAAGTAAGGGCCGGGAATGTAAAGGAGCTGATATTTGCACTGAGTTCTACCATGGAAGGGGATACGACCAATTTTTATATCTACAAACAAATAAAAGAATACGGAATAGTGACTTCGGCTATTGCACGCGGTATTGCTGTGGGCGACGAACTTGAGTTTGCCGATGAGGTTACCCTTGGGCGAAGCATACTCCATCGTGTGCCATTTGAAAATTCTTTAAAAAGCAGTTAGGGTATTGTTGTCCTATTCTGTTAATATACCCACTTATAAGTATAGCAATAAACAAATATAGTAGTTATATTTGCAGCTTCTTAGGAAGCTGTAAACACCAACCAACTTAATGCAGAACAACTTACAGGAAAAAATCCTTATTACCGGGGGGGCAGGATTTATTGGGTCAAACTTATGTGACCATTTTATGGCTAAAGGCTATAAAGTGGTGTGCCTTGATAATTTTGCTACCGGCTTCAGGAAAAATATCGAGCACCACTTCTCTAATCCCGATTTTACACTTATCGAAGGTGATATAAGAAATATGGACGATTGCCGCAAGGCAGTTGAAGGGGCTGCTTATGTATTGCATCAGGCAGCCTTAGGATCAGTGCCACGCTCCATAAAAGATCCTGTTACATCTAATGATGTAAATGTAGGCGGTTTCCTGAACATGATTGCTGCAAGCCGCGATGCAGGTGTTAAGCGCTTTGTATATGCAGCAAGCTCTTCTACTTATGGCGATTCTGAAACGCTACCGAAAGTGGAAGATAAGATTGGGAAACCATTATCTCCTTATGCAGTTACCAAATATGTAAACGAATTGTATGCTGATGTTTTCAGCAGGACTTATGGTATGGAAACTATTGGCCTCCGCTATTTTAATGTTTTTGGAAGGAGACAGGATCCTGCCGGAGCTTATGCTGCGGTAATACCAAAATTCGTAATGCAGTTCATGAGCCATGAAAGTCCGGTAATAAACGGAGATGGTAACTATTCCCGTGATTTTACTTATATAGATAATGTAATCCAAATGAATGAGCTGGCAATGCTGTCTCAAAATAAGGATGCAATAAATACGGTTTACAATACTGCCTTTGGGGACAGGACTACACTAAAAGAACTTGTGGGGTATCTAAAAGAATTTTTGTCAGAGTACGATAATAAGATTAATAGCGTTGAGGTGATACACGGGCCGCAAAGGGCAGGAGATATCCCGCATTCGCTGGCCAGCATAGATAAAGCAAAAAAGCTTTTGAATTATGATCCGAAATTCTCAATAAAACAGGGACTGAAAGAGGCTGTAAGTTGGTATTGGGACAATTTAAAACCGGCAGATAATTAAAATGAAGATAACTATTATAGGATTAGGCTATGTAGGGTTGCCGTTAGCAGTAGCGATGGCAAAAAAACATGCTGTTACAGGTTTTGATATTAATCTGGGCAGGATAGCCGCTCTTAATGAATACACCGATATAACCCTTGAGATAAGCAATGATGCCCTTGAGGCGGTTATTAAGGCAGAAAACACTTTGGATAACGGATTGTATTGTACTTCGGACATTGAAGATATCAAAGATTCGGCATATTATATTGTAACAGTTCCTACTCCGGTAGATAAGGACAATAAGCCCGATTTGACAGCGCTTTACAAAGCGAGTGAAACGGTAGGTAAGGTGTTAAAGAAGGGCGATATCGTAATTTATGAGTCTACGGTATATCCGGGTGCTACCGAAGAAGAATGTGTTCCGGTACTGGAGCGCTTCAGTGGACTTAAATTCAATGAAGATTTCTTTGCAGGCTATTCTCCTGAAAGGATAAACCCGGGAGATAAAGAGCATACGGTAGAAAAGATACTTAAAGTTACTTCGGGTTCTACACCGGAAGCTGCCCAAAAAGTAAATGAATTATATAAGTCGGTAATCACGGCAGGAACGCATCTGGCGCCGTCTATAAAGGTGGCTGAAGCAGCAAAGGTCATAGAAAACGCACAGCGTGATATAAACATAGCTTTTGTAAATGAGTTGTCTAAGATATTCAACTGCCTGGATATAGATACCTATTCTGTTCTTGAAGCGGCATCTACAAAATGGAATTTTCTTCCATTCAAACCCGGGCTTGTGGGAGGGCACTGTATAGGGGTAGATCCTTATTACCTGGCTCAAAAAGCACAAGAAGTGGGGTATCACCCGGAGATTATTCTTGCCGGAAGAAGGCTTAATGATAGTATGGGTGAGTATGTGGCATCGCAGGTAGTGAAGCTTATGATAAAAAAAGGAATAGAGGTAAATGGTGCAAAAGTGCTTATGCTTGGAATTACCTTTAAGGAAAATTGTCCTGATGTGCGAAATACCAAAATTGTCGATGTTATACACGCGTTAAGAGAATATGGTATTGATGTAACAACATTTGATCCATGGGCTGCGCCCGATGAGGTGTTGCATGAATATGATATGACAACTATAAATATGCTGCCTTCTCAAAAATTTGATGGTGTAGTATTGGGTGTTGCGCATAACGAATTTAAAAATCTTGATTATTCAGCTATTCTCGAAGAAAATAGTGTTCTGTATGATGTAAAAGGGGTTTTGGGCAATATGGCTGATGGCGGCTTGTAAAGTAATTTTTAACTTTACATTAATATAAAATAAGACATTCTCTTACATACACTGTGAAAAAGATTGTAAGTTTGGGGACTGTAATAATTAGGTTAAAAGATAAAGATCCGGCTAACGTAAAAGTTAAGTAGGGTTAAATGTATGAAATTGGTAATCAATGGGTAAGATTAAGAATATATGTTGTATCGGAGCCGGGTATGTAGGTGGGCCAACTATGGCTGTCATTGCACATAAGTGTCCCGATATAAATGTTACTATAGTAGATCTGAATGCTGAAAGAATAGCTGCATGGAATGATGCAGATGTAAAAAATATTCCTATTTATGAACCCGGACTTGCCGAGATAGTAGCTTCAGCAAGAGGGAAAAATCTTTTCTTCTCAACAGAAATAGAAAAAGCTATTGATGAGGCAGAAATGATATTCATCTCTGTAAATACGCCGACAAAAACCTACGGAGTAGGAAAAGGCATGGCAGCCGATCTTAAATTTATAGAGCTATGTGCAAGACAAATTGCATCGGTTGCAACTAATGATAAAATAGTCGTAGAAAAATCGACATTGCCGGTAAGAACCGCAGAAGCACTAAAGAATATACTTGACAATACAGGCAATGGAGTGAAATTCCAAATACTTTCAAATCCTGAGTTTTTAGCCGAAGGTACAGCTGTGACTGACCTTTTGGATCCGGACAGGGTTCTTATTGGGGGAGGCACTGATGCAGAAGGACAGGAAGCAATTAATGCTCTTGTTGAGGTATATGCCAACTGGATTCCTAAAGAGAGGATACTTACGACCAATGTTTGGTCTTCTGAACTTTCTAAACTTACTGCAAATGCATTTTTAGCACAAAGGGTATCGTCAATAAATGCGATGTCTGAACTTTGTGAAAAAACAGGTGCAGATGTAGAAGAGGTTGCACGTGCAATAGGAATGGACAGCAGGATTGGGTCAAAATTTCTTAAAGCTTCGGTAGGCTTTGGCGGCTCATGTTTCCAGAAAGATATTTTAAACCTGGTTTATATTGCTAAATCGTATGGATTGAATGAGGTTGCTGATTATTGGGAACAGGTTATTATAATGAACGACCATCAAAAAAAGCGTTTTGCATCTAATATTGTAAAAACGCTTTACAATACTGTTTCGGGAAAAAAGATAGCTTTCCTGGGTTGGGCATTTAAAAAAGATACTAACGATACAAGGGAATCGGCAGCGATTTATGTAGCGGATGATTTGTTGAGTGAACAAGCAGAAATTGCGGTATATGATCCTAAGGTAAGGCAGGAAACTATTTATAGGGATCTTGATTATTTAGGTGCCAGAAGTGCTGAAGAGAATAAAGAAAATGTTACTGTTTTCGAAGATCCGTATGAGGCCTGCAAAGATGCGCATGCTATTGCGATTCTGACAGAATGGGATGAGTTCAAAACATATGACTGGCAAAACATATATGATAATATGAAAAAGCCGGCTTTTGTTTTTGACGGAAGGAAAATCCTCCAGGGTGAAAAACTGAGGGAAATAGGTTTTGTATTTCAGGAAATAGGGAAATAACGGCTATTATAAATATGAGCAAAGTTGTTAATGTAATACTTACAGGGGGAGTTGGCAGTAGATTATGGCCTCTGTCTCGAAAAAGCAAGCCCAAGCAATATCTTGAGATTTTCAATGAAAAGTCACTTTTTGAAATGACAATTGAAAGAAATCTTGATATTGCAGATAAGATTATTGTGGTTGGCAACAGGGATAATTGCCATCTAAGCAAAAAAGTGCTTGACCGCTCAGGAATTGTTTATCTCGATATAATCGAAGCTGTTCCGAGGAATACTGCCGCCGCTATTGCTTTTGCCGCATTTGCGTCTGATCCTGACGATATTTTAGTGGTAACTCCGTCTGATCATATTATTCAGGGGGATGATCATTATAAAAAAGCTATAGAAGAAGCTGTTGTTAAAGCTTCTGAAAATAATATAGTTACCTTCGGTGTAAAGCCATTAAAGCCTGAAACAGGTTACGGCTATATTGAGTTTTTGGGTGATGAAGTAATATCATTTCGTGAAAAGCCGAATCACGTGACTGCACAGGATTTTTTAGACAGAGGTAACTTTCTATGGAATAGCGGCATGTTTTGTTTTAAAGTAGATGTTTTTCTGAGTGAGCTGGAATTGTTCGAGCCAAAAGTATTTAAGTCAGCTCTTGAAGTATGGCAAAATAATAAAGAAGGCAGGCTTGATGAAGAATTATCGCTTACGATACCTTCGATAAGTATTGATTATGCTGTTTTGGAACGTAGCAAAAAGATAAAAGTTATATCTTCTGTTTTTGAATGGTCCGATTTAGGCTCGTTTGAAGCAGTATATGATTACTTGGTAAGTCAGGGATATCCGGTTGATGAATCAGGTAATATGGTTATTGGAAGCTCGAAGTATACAACGTTTATAGGTATTCGTAATACAATATTTATCGAAACAAATGATGCAAACCTTATTTTACAGAAGGAGCAGTCGCAAGAGGTTAAAAATATATATAGCCATTTAGAAAAAAATATACCGGAATTACTTAATTAAAAAGATTATACAGCATAATAGTTTGAGTATGAAAAAAATTCTTATTACCGGCGGCGCCGGCTTCATTGGTTCACATGTGGTGAGAAGGTTTGTGAATAACTATCCGAATACGCAAATTTTCAATCTGGATGCATTGACCTATGCCGGTAACCTTGAAAACATCAGGGATATAGAGAATAAGCCTAATTATACTTTTATTAAAGGAGATATTACAGATGCCGATTTTTTAGACAGTATTTTTGAAAAGCATCAGTTTGACGGTGTTCTTCACCTTGCTGCAGAATCGCATGTAGACAGATCGATAAAAGATCCTCTTGCTTTTGTGAAAACGAATGTAATAGGAACCATGAATCTTTTGAATGCTGCCAAAAAAATATGGGCAGATAATTATCAAGACAAAAGATTCTATCATATCAGTACTGATGAGGTATATGGTTCACTGGGAGCAGAAGGATTGTTTACAGAAACAACTTCTTATGATCCAAATTCACCCTATTCGGCCTCAAAAGCTGCCTCAGACCATTTTGTAAGGGCTTATGGCGAAACGTACGGACTTCCTTATGTATTGACCAATTGCTCAAATAATTACGGTCCTTTCCATTTTCCGGAAAAACTTATACCGTTATTTATCAATAATATTATCCATAATAAACCTCTTCCGGTCTATGGAGACGGAAAATATACGCGTGACTGGCTTTTTGTTGAAGATCATGCTGTAGCTATAGATCTGGTTTTCCACAAAGGAAAGAATCATGATACTTATAATATAGGAGGTTTTAATGAATGGCAGAATATTGACTTGGTAAAGCTTCTCTGCAAAATTATGGATACGAAACTGGGCAGGGCAGAAGGAACTTCTGAAGGACTTATTACTTATGTAAAAGACCGTCCGGGGCATGACCTTCGTTATGCTATTGATGCAACAAAAATCAATAAGGAACTGGGCTGGAAACCTTCGGTAACATTTGAAGAAGGCCTGGAGAGAACTATTGACTGGTTCTTAGGCAATCAGGAATGGCTTGATAATGTAACATCGGGCGAATACCAAAAATATTACAACAACCAATACAGTGAATCGAAATAATGGAAATTGAAAAAACAGCAATAGAGGGATGTGTAATCCTTAAACCAAGGATTTTTGGTGATGCCAGAGGGTACTTCTTTGAAAGCTTTAATGAAGATAAGTTTAATGAATTAACAGGTACACAAACCAAATTTGTTCAGGATAACCAGTCATATTCATCTTATGGAGTGCTTAGAGGGCTTCATGCGCAAAGCGGTGAACATGCACAGGCTAAGCTTGTAAGGGTATTGCAGGGAGAAGTTCTTGATGTTGCTGTTGATGCACGTCCGGATTCGCCAACATTTGGCAAGCACGTAGCAGTAAAGCTAAGTGCTGAGAATAATTTTCAGTTGTTTGTTCCAAGAGGATTCCTTCACGGGTTTGTAGTACTTTCTGAAACTGCTGTTTTTGCATATAAATGTGATAACTATTATAATGCAGCATCAGAAAAAGGAGTAATGTACAACTCTCCCGAACTAAATATTGACTGGCTAATAGATGCAAAAGATGCAGGCCTTTCAGAAAAAGACTTGATTTTACCAACATTTAGCGAAGTTTACACGAAGTAATATGAAGCATATTTTAGTAACAGGTGGAAATGGGCAGTTAGGTAGTTCGATAGAATCGATAGAGGCTCAGTTTGGGGGAAGTAATAAATACGTTTATCTTACGCTTGAGGATTTGGATGTTACCAGCGAAAGCCAGGTAAATGCGATTATAGAGAAATATAAGCCTGCATATGTTGTAAACTGCGCGGCTTATACCGCGGTTGATAAAGCAGAGTCTGAAAATGACCTGGCTTATGCTATTAATGCAACTGCGGCAGAACACCTGGCTAAAGCCTGTAAGGCTCATGGTGTTATTCTTATACATATTTCTACCGATTTTGTTTTCGAAGGGGCAAGCCCGCTTCCATTAACAGAAACAATGGAGGCTAACCCTACTGGTGTTTACGGAGCTACAAAACTGGCAGGTGAAAAGCTTATTGCTGAAAACATGAGCGACTATTTTATAATACGTACCAGTTGGTTATATTCTGAGTTTCAGAATAATTTCCTGAAGACTATGATTCGTTTGGGTAATGAAAGGGATGAACTATCAGTTGTTTATGATCAGGTAGGTACTCCTACTTATGCGGTAGACCTTGCAGGTCTTATAATGCATATCATCAATTCAGATTCTTCTGCTTACGGATTGTATCATTACAGTAACGAAGGAGTTGCATCATGGTATGATTTTGCGTATGAAATATTTAAGTTGAGCAATATTGAGATTAATCTTAAGCCTATCAGCTCCGATCAGTTTCCTACTCCTGCGAAACGCCCTAACTATTCGGTAATGAGCAAGGATAAAGTAAAACAAAATTTAGGGATTACTATTAATCATTGGACTGATAGTGTTGCAAATTGTATCAAAAAACTATAAGTATGAAAGGAATTATACTGGCAGGTGGTTCAGGAACAAGGCTTTATCCTTTAACGAAATCGATCTCAAAACAAATGATGGCTATCTATGATAAGCCAATGATTTATTATCCGCTTTCGGTTTTAATGCTGGCAGGGATCAATGAAATACTAATTATATCTACTCCGCATGACTTACCCAATTTCAGGAATCTGTTAGGCGATGGAACAGATTTTGGAATAAAGCTTGAATATGCTGAGCAACCTAGCCCCGACGGGTTAGCCCAGGCATTTATAATAGGAGAAGAATTTATAGGTGGCGATGATGCCTGCCTGATCCTTGGAGATAATATTTTTTATGGCCACGGACTCACTGACCTTTTAAAAACTGCAGTTAAAAATGTAACTGAACAGAAAAAAGCAACTGTTTTTGGCTATTATGTTCAGGATCCGGAGCGTTATGGCGTAGCTGAATTTGATGCTGCGGGTAATGTTATATCAATTGAAGAAAAGCCCGAAGATCCTAAAAGTAATTATGCTGTTGTAGGATTATATTTTTACCCTAATTCAGTAGTTGAGGTTGCTAAAAAGATAAAGCCAAGTGACAGAGGCGAATTGGAGATTACAACTGTTAACCAGGAATATCTTCACTCAAAAGATCTGAAAGTAGAGTTAATGGGACGTGGTTATGCATGGCTTGATACGGGTACTCATGAATCGCTCCTTGAAGCTTCTAACTATATACAGACCATAGAAAAAAGACAGGGCTTAAAAGTAGCGTGTCTTGAAGAAATAGCTTATGAAATGGGCTACATAAGTAAGGAAAAGTTAATTGAACTTGCAACGCCTTTGAAAAAAAATGAGTACGGTCAGTATTTACTAAGGCTGGCTTCAAAAAAATAGCCATTTTACGCTAGTAGGATTGTTGTGTTTAATAGATAGTATGCTTGCAATGATGTTGCGTAGTGACTTGTTTTATAAGAGATATACATAAAAAAATGAATAAACTTACTTTCTTTCTGTGCTTTCTTTTGATCCTTTTTACTGGGTCTTTATTTGCGCAGGATATATTGGGAAGCGGTGATTTACGGTCTGTAAATGTAGATCAGTTGTCTGATCAGCAGATAGCTCAGATTCAATCGCAGCTAAAAACAAACAATGTTTCGGTAGATCAGGCAGAAGCTATTGCAGTAAAAAAAGGAATGTCTGTGGCGGAATTTTCCAAACTCAGGTCACGTCTGTCTGCTGCTCAGCCGGGCGTAATTTCAACTCCTCCGGTACAGGAAAGTGTAGCAAAAGTTACTAAAAAATCGACGACAGAGCAGATGGCTTCCTTATCAGGGAACCCGCTTGTTTTTGGGTCTGAATTATTTAATAATCCAAACTTAAGTTTTGAACCCAATCTTAAGCTTGCTACTCCCGTAAACTATGTATTGGGCCCGACCGACGAACTGCAGATAAGCCTTTATGGTGTGCAGGAATATAATGCTACGTTGCCGGTTAATGTTGAAGGAAAAGTAAGCATGCCTTATGTGGGACAGATTGCCGTTTCGGGAATAACCATTGAAGCAGCAACACAAAGGATCAAAAATGCCATGTCGAAAGTATACAGTACATTGGGCTCAGGGCAGTCAAAACTTTCGGTAAGCCTGGGCAGTATCAGGACAATAAAAATTACAATTATTGGCAGTAAGCTTCCGGGCAATTACTCTATATCTTCGCTTGCAACCGTGTATAACGCTTTGCATTTAGCAGGAGGTCCTGCTGATAACGGAACTTACAGGAACATACAGCTGATAAGAGGCAATAAAGTTATAAGGACTGTTGACCTTTATCGTTTTTTGGTAAACGGAGACGGATCGGATAATGTGGGACTTAAAGATAATGACGTAATAAGGATACCGGTTTACACGAACAGGGTTACATTACAAGGTGAAGTAAAACGTCCTGGCATATTTGAGATAAAAGATCAGGAAACTTTTTCTGACCTTATCTCTTTTGCATCCGGTTTTACTGAAGTTGCCTATACTGCTTCAGTAAATGTTGTTCAAAAAACAGATAAGGAATACAAAGTGCGCGATATACCTTCATCTGAATATGCAACTTACAAGCCTACATCGGGAGATGTGTTTGGTGTTTCTAAAATTCTTAGTCGTTTTGAGAACAGGATAACTGTTGAAGGTGCAGTTTTCAGGCCTAATCAATATTCTTTCATCGCCGGAATGAGGATATCTGACCTTATAGCTAAAGCTGATGGGTTAAGAGAAGATGCTTATACGCCCAGGGCAAGAATATTGAGACAAAAAGATGATCTTACCTCTGAAATTGTAGAAGTGAATCTTGCAGATGCAATTGCAGGTAACCCGGCTTCTAATCTTGAGCTCAAAAAAGAAGATGTACTGACAATATATTCGCTTTTGGACTTTAAGGAGAATTACAATGTGAGCGTTGAAGGAGAAATAAAGAAACCTGGTGTGTATAGTTATTTTGAAAATCTTACACTGAATGATCTTATAATTCAGGCAGGCGGACTTACCGGAGCAGCTTCTAAAAAAGTGGAGATTGCCCGAATGATAAAATCTGAGGATATTGATAATACAAACCCACGTAAAGTCGAGGTATTAAACATTGAGATAAATGCAAGGAATAATGAACAGCTTTCTAATATAACACTCTTTCCTTATGATGTAATTAACATTAGGAAAATGCCTGTATTTGAACAACCTGAAATGGTTGTTCTGGAAGGTGAAGTAGTATATCCGGGAAAATATGTTCTTGAGAATAAAGATGAACGAATTGCAGATGTTATCAAAAGAGCAGGAGGATTGTCACCCCAGGCAAATACTCTTGGAGTTAAAATAAAGAGACCTATAAAAAATGACCAGGTAGAAGATTTAAGCAGAATTGATTTGAATTTAGGTGAAGGTGACACAATACAAAAGAAATTAACCGATAAGGTAATTCAGCTTAGATATGCGACCATTCCGGTTGACTGGGAAAGAATACGGAAAGATGAAAAGCATTATTCTAACGTAATATTACAGCCGGGTGATCTTATTGAAGTCTTAGCTTTCGAAGAGTCGGTTAAAATATCGGGTAATGTACTGTTAAATTCTGAAATTCCTTTTAGGAAAGGGAAAGGGTTTAACTATTATATAAATTCTGTTGGAGGTGTAGATAATAAAGGCTGGAAGAAGAAATCTTATATTATTTATCCTAATGGTAAGGCAGACGTTGCAAGTTCGTTTTTGTTTTTCAGGTCGTATCCTGAAGTTCAGCCGGGGTCTCAGATTGTTGTTCCTGCTAAACCGGAGAGCAGAAAAATGAGTACGGGTGAAATTGTAGGTATTGCCAGTGTGCTAACGAGTCTTGCCGGGGTTGTAATAGCCATATTAACTATTAAATAGGATTATGGAAGAAATTAAAAATAGTGATGAAATTACCCTAAAGAGTATTATAGCTATCATTAAGGATTGGTATCTTTTTTTGCTTTCAAAATTTAAGATAATCATGCTTATAGCTTTTTTGGGTGCGTGCCTTGGAGTCGCTTATTCATATATGAAAAAGCCAATCTATACTGCTACACTTACTTTTGCACTGGAAGATGAGAAATCTTCAGGAATGGGAGGTGCATTAGGGCTTGCAGGACAGTTTGGTATTGACATTGGAGGTGGAGGCGGAGGTGTTTTTTCGGCTTCTAACCTTATAGAGCTTTTTAAATCCAGAAGTATGGTTGAAAAGACACTTCTGACTCCCGTATATGTTAAAGGGAAAAATATTTCTCTGGCAGAGATGTATATCAGGCAAAATGAATGGAGGAAAAGATGGGAAGGAAAACCAAAATTTAGATCAATACAGTTTGTACCAAATGCCGAGAGAATAAATTTTACCAGAGACCAGGATAGTATTCTTGAGGTTATGTATAAGGATTTGTCTGGCAATGCCCTTAATATTTCCCAAAAAGATAAAAAGGCGAGTATTATTTCTGTTGAGGTAAAAACAAAAAATGAAGAATTTTCTAAGCTGTTCGCAGAATCCCTGGTAGGTGTTGTGTCAGATTTTTATATTGAAATTAAAAGTGGAAAGGCCGAAATTAATATGGTCATATTACAGAAGCAGCTTGATTCAATAAGAGGTGAATTGAATGGGTCTATTCAGAGTGTAGCCCTTGCTAATGACAGAACTTTTAGTCTGAATCCTGCATTAAATGTAAAAAGAGTGCCCTCTGTTCGAAAAAATGTTGATGTGCAGACTAATACTGCTATTTTGACAGAATTGGTAAGACAGACCGAACTTGCAAAAGTTACCTTAAGAAAAGAAACTCCTCTAATTCAGGTCATTGATAAACCAATTTATCCTTTAAAAAAAGAAAGATTTGGTAAAGCGATGGGAGTTATATATGGTGGGTTTATAGGTGGCTTTCTTGCAGCTATATATTTAATCGTAAGAAGATTGTATAAAATTTTGATGGCAGAGTAGGTGAAATAAAAATTGGATATGGATATTTTAAAACTTATAGGGAGAAACTCCGAAATATTTGAGACGGATATAATTAATCATGAAGATGAACTGAATACTATTGTTAGAAATTCTTCTTTTTTGGTAATTGGAGGCGCAGGATCTATTGGACAGGCGGTTACAAAAGAGATTTTTAAAAGGAATCCCTCTAAACTGCATGTTGTTGATATAAGTGAAAATAATATGGTAGAGCTTGTCAGGGATTTGAGAAGCTCCTATGGTTATATTGATGGCGATTTTCAAACTTTTGCCTTAGATATTGGTTCAGTAGAATATGATGCGTTCATAAAGTCTGACGGTAAATATGATTATGTTTTAAATCTTTCGGCACTTAAACATGTAAGGAGTGAGAAGGATCCGTTTACTTTGATGAGAATGATTGAAGTAAATATATTTAATACAGAAAAGACACTTCAGCAGTCTATAGATAATAATGCAAAAAAATACTTTTGTGTTTCTACTGATAAAGCTGCCAATCCTGTAAATATGATGGGGGCATCTAAACGTATTATGGAAATGTATCTTATGCGAAAAAGCAGGGATATAAAGATTTCTACTGCACGTTTTGCTAACGTTGCTTTCTCTGATGGTTCTTTGTTGCATGGGTTTAACCAAAGAATACTTAAAAAGCAGCCTATCGTAGCTCCAAATGATATAAAGCGTTATTTCGTTACTCCAAAAGAATCAGGAGAACTATGCTTAATGTCCTGCATTTTTGGAGAAAACAGAGATATATTTTTTCCAAAACTGAGTGAAAGCTTACACCTGATCTCTTTTGCAGATATTGCGGTAAAGTATCTTAATGAAATTGGCTATGAACCCTACTTATGTGAAACGGAAGATGAAGCAAGGGATAATGTAGAAAATCTTATTGCTCAAAAGAAATGGCCGTGTTTGTTTACAGGCAGTGACACGACCGGAGAGAAAGATTTTGAGGAATTTTTTACTGATAATGAAGTGCTTGACATGGAAAGGTTTAAAAACCTTGGAGTAATTAAAAACGAGGAGATCTTCGATAAAGACAAACTTGAGTATTTTACAAAGTCAATTAACAGCCTGAAAGCTGACGGGTTATGGGATAAACATCAGATAGTTGATTTATTTCACGAAATGATACCCAACTTCGGACATAAGGAGACTGGTAAATATTTAGATTCAAAAATGTAATCATGAGCGATTTTAATTCTGTTATATCATTTATAAAGGCGCAACATAATAATAAAGATTTTACGCCGCTTCACGCTCCTGTTTTTAACGGGAATGAGAAAAAATATTTGCTTGATACCATCGATTCTACATTTGTGTCATCAGTTGGAGCCTATGTAGACCGATTTGAAGACATGATGTGTACAGTTGCCCAAACAGAAAAGGCTGTTGCGGTAGTAAATGGTACAGCAGCAATACAGGTAGCTTTGCGGCTTGTAGGTGTTAAAGCCGGCGATGAAGTAATTACACAGGCATTGACTTTTATTGCAACCGTAAATGCGATTGTTTATAATGGCGCTACACCTGTTTTTGTAGATGTTGATCTTGATACAATGGGACTGTCACCTAAAGCTCTGGAAGCATTTCTTACTGAAAATGCCGAACTAAAGGATGATGGGGCTTATAATAAAATAACAGGAAAAAAAATAAGTGCCTGCCTGCCAATGCATACTTTCGGTTTTCCGGTTCACCTGGATGAACTTTTGATTGTTTGTAATAAGTGGAAAATAATACTTATAGAAGATGCTGCAGAATCTTTAGGCAGTACATACAAAGGAAGGCCTACAGGGAGCATAGGAGAACTTGGTGCATTTTCTTTTAATGGAAATAAAATCGTTACAAGTGGCGGTGGCGGTGCTATCGTTACTAACAATATTGAGCTGGGCATAAAAGGGAAATATCTTACTACCACAGCTAAAGTGCCACATCCTTATGAATTTGTGCATGATGAGATGGGGTATAATTTCAGGATGCCAAACTTAAACGCAGCTTTAGCATGCGCTCAACTTGAACAGCTCGAAGGATTTCTTAAAGACAAAAGAAGCCTTGCAAAGGAGTACCAGTCATTTTTTGCAGATAAAGGGATAAATTTCAGAACAGAAACTCCCGATACTAATGCTAATTACTGGCTTATGTGTGTTGAACTTGAAAACAGGCAGGAAAGGGATTTGTTTTTGAACGATACGAATAAAAGTGGCGTAATGACAAGGCCTATATGGCAACTGATGTTCAGGTTGCCAATGTATGCACACTGCCAGAAGGATAGTCAGCAAAATGCATTATTTTTAGAAGAAAGAATTGTAAATATACCGAGCAGCGTTCGATAGCAGAATGGAAAAAATAAGAATAGGATATTTAGCAGATGGGCCGTGGTCACATCTGGCTTTTGAAAAATTAATAAAAGACGAAACTATAGAAATAGTGTTTATAGTTCCACGTTCCGATACAAATGATAATACCCTGAAGGATTTTTCTGAGAGGTATAAAATTGATTATTTGTACCCTGTTAAGATTAATTCTCCGGAATTTATTGAAACAGCCAGATCTTATAATGCAGATCTTTTGGTTTCGATGAGCTTTAATCAGATATTCAGGGCACCTATTCTGGAAGTTCCCAGACTTGGTGTTATTAATTGTCATGCCGGGAAACTCCCATTTTACAGGGGGAGGAATATTTTGAACTGGGCACTGATTAATGATGAGAAGGAATTTGGTATAACTGTACATTATGTAGATGAGGGCATAGATACAGGAGATATTATAAAACAGGAAGTTTATCCTATTAGTGATAATGATGATTATAACTCACTGCTTGAGGTTGCTTATGTAGAGTGTGCTTCGGTTTTATATCAGTCTATAAAAGAAATTCAGGGAGGAAACTCTAAGAGAATCGTTCAGGATACAATTCATCCTGTTGGATTTTATTGCGGAAGAAGAGGTCCGGGTGATGAAATAATCAACTGGAATCAAACCTCAAGAGCCCTGTTTAATTTTATTAGGTCTATAAATAAACCGGGGCCAATGGCTACAACACATCTTAATGGCAGTGAAGTGAGGATTAACCGAGCGAGGTTGGTTGAAAATGCTCCGCAATACATTTGTACCCCAGGGCAGTTGCTTGCCAAAACTAAAGATGGCTTTTTGATAAAAACCGTAGATAGTTTTATTGAAATTTTAGAAATAGAATCTGATATAGTAGTAAGAGTAGGAGATAAGTTAGGGATATGAGCATACACACAATTATTATAGCCGAAGCGGGCGTAAACCATAACGGAGATTTAAATATGGCGAAACAGCTTATTGATGCTGCTGTTATTGCCGGAGTAGATTATATAAAATTTCAGTCTTTCGTGGCTGAAAAGCTTGTTAGCCCAAATGCTAAAAAAGCTGAATACCAAAGTAAGAATATTGGTGATGGAGACGACTCACAATTCAATATGCTTAAAAAACTGGAACTAAGCCATGAAAATCATCTTGAGCTTATGCAGTACTGTAAAGAAAGAGGAATAAACTTTTTCTCAACAGCATTTGATGTTGATGGCCTTCATTATCTTAATGGTCTTGGGCTGCCTCTTTTTAAAGTTCCCAGCGGTGAGGTAACGAATTATCCCTATCTGAGAACAGTTGCTTCTTTTGGCAAACCTGTTATACTTTCTACAGGTATGTGCGCGGAGTCGGATATAAAACAGGCAACCGACGTTTTATTGGAACATGGATTGACGAGAGACAAAATATCGGTTTTGCATTGTAATACTGAATATCCCACACCTATGGGAGATGTAAATCTTAAGGCAATGCTGTCTATAAAAGAGATGTTTAATGTTGAAATAGGTTATTCTGACCACACTCTGGGTATAGAAGTGCCTATTGCTGCTGTTGCTTTAGGGGCAAAGATTATAGAAAAACATTTTACGCTTGACCGTACTTTACCCGGGCCTGACCATATTGCATCATTAGAACCGGATGAATTAACAGCAATGGTAAAAGCTATCAGGAATATTGAACTTGCCATTAGTGGAGACGGTACAAAGAAGCCTAGTGAGAGTGAGGCAAAAAATATTGCTATAGCAAGAAAAAGCATACACTTAAACAACGATTTGCCTGCTGGGCATATTATTACTGATGCTGATATAATTGCACTTAGACCCGGCGACGGTATCTCTCCGATGGAGTGGAATAATGTTGTTGGCAAGAAGTTGACAGCGGATAAGAGTAAATTTGATAAACTGATACCATCGGATATTATATGAAGATAGGTGTATTAACAAGTTCAAGGGCAGATTATGGAATTTACCTGCCACTTTTAGAGAAGTTAAAAACAGAAAGTTTTTTTTCTTTAGAAGTGATTGCTTTTGGAACTCATTTATCAAAAAGTCATGGCTATACATTAAATGATATAAAAAAAGACGGGTATGCATGTATCCATGAGATTTCATCTTTATTATCAAACGATGATGAGCAGGCTATAACTACATCTTACGGACTCACGGTTATAAAGTTTGCTGATTTTTGGGCTTTACATAAATATGATTTGGTGTTATGCCTTGGAGACAGGTTTGAAATGAGTGCTGCTGTTCAGGCAGGGATACCTTTTGGAGTGAAATTTGGACATATACACGGAGGAGAAACTACTCTGGGAGCAATAGATAATATTTACAGGCACCAGATTACGCAGGCGTCTGTACTTCATTTTACTGCCGCGGATAGTTTCAAAGAAAAAATAAAAATGCTTCTTGATAGTGAAGAAGGAATATATAGTGTAGGCTCTTTAAGCCTTGACAATATGCCTTCTTTTTTACCAATTGAAAAACAGGTGTTTTTTGATAAATTTGCTATTCCTGATGAGGAGTATGCTTTGGTAACTTTTCATCCTGAAACAGTATCTTCTGGTGAAAATTATAAGTATGCCGATGCTATGAGAAGGGGTATGGCAAAAATAAGCAAAGACTTTTTTCTGGTTATTACAATGCCTAACGCAGACACTTTGGGTTCAATATTCAGAGAAGAAATTATTAAATTAAAGAACGAATTTCCAGACAGGATACTGTTGATTGAAAATTTTGGAAAAGCTAATTATTTCTCGGCAATGCATTATTCCAGTCTTTTGATTGGCAATACCTCGAGCGGTATAATTGAAGCTGCTTCGTTTGGAAAATATGTGGTTAATGTTGGCGACAGACAAAAGGGCCGTGTACAAAGTATGAATGTACTTAATTGCCCATTTGATGATGAAAAGATGTATGAGGCTACGAGGCAGGCGTTGGATCTTGGCAGGTATGAAGGAGATAATGCCTATTATAAAAATGGGGCTGTAAATGCGATTGTGAAAATTATAAAAAAATTTTATGAGAATATATAGAGATCATCTTATCCTTTCAGGGAGCACAGTGAAAGAAGCATTACTGCTTCTTGATGAACTCTCGCATGATGCCATCTTATTTGTTGTAGATAAGGATGATAAACTCATTGGGGCACTTACTGACGGTGATGTCAGAAGAGGGCTTATAAAAGGCTTTACTATAGAAAGTATTATAGATGAAATTATTCAGTCAAATCCAAGGTATATTACTAAAGGAGAAAATAACCTGAAAAAAATAATTGAATACAGAGAAGGGGATTTCAGGATAGTACCTGTACTGGATGAAGACCACAAAATTGTAAATATTATTAATTTCAGGAATATCAAATCCTACCTTCCTATAGATGCTGTTGTAATGGCTGGCGGCAGGGGGCAAAGACTGAAACCGCTTACCGATTCTGTTCCCAAGCCACTGCTTAAAGTAGGTGAAAAAGCGATTATGGAACTTAATGTAGATCGGCTTGCTATGTATGGTATAGACGATTTTTGGTTTTGTGTTAAATATCTCGGAGAACAGATTGAAGATCATTTTGGCAATGGTGGTGACAGAAATATAAAAATAGACTATATCTGGGAAGAAGATGCATTAGGTACTATAGGGGCAGTTTCTAAAATTGATAATTTTAAGCATGACTACGTCCTTGTAACTAATTCTGATTTGCTTACTAATGTTGATTATGAACATTTTTTCCTGGATTTTATTAATAAAGATGCAGATCTTGCCGTATTAACAATACCATACCAGGTTAATATTCCGTATGCTGTTCTTGAAACCGTAAATAATACGCAGGTAAAAAGCTTTAAGGAAAAGCCTACTTATACTTACTATAGTAATGGAGGAATTTATCTGATAAAGAAGGATGCACTTAAGCATGTACCTAAAGATTCGTTTTATAATGCAACCGATCTTATGGAACACATGATTAATAATGGCTTAAAGGTTATCTCATATCCGTTTTCAGGCTATTGGCTTGATGTAGGAAAGCATGAGGATTTTGAGAAAGCTCAGGTTGATATCCATAATATTAAATTCTAATGAAAATACTAGTTACCATTTGTGCAAGAGGAGGTTCGAAAGGAATTCCGGGAAAGAACATAAGACCTATTGCAGGCAGGCCACTAATAGATTATTCTGTTGATGTTGCTAAAAAAATTGCTGCAAAATACAATGCGGTAATAGCTTTGTCAACTGATGATCAGGGCATAAAAGAAGCTGCTGCTGCGTGCGGTATTGTTACTGACTATACCAGACCCGAACATCTTGCTACTGATACGGCAGGTAAGATAGATACTATAAAAGACCTTGTGCATTATGAAGAATCGTTAGCAGGATACCAGTTTGATTATATACTGGATCTTGATGTTACCTCTCCTTTAAGAACATTTGAGGATATAGAACTGGCGCTGGATCATTTTATTAAATCCGGGGCAAAGACACTTTTCTCTGTAAATCCTGCGGGCAGGAATCCTTACTTTAATATGGTTGAAGAAAAAGAAAACGGTTTCTATTCTTTGATAAAGACAAATCCTGACGGGACGGTAATGACAAGGCAATCTGCACCTAAAGTTTATGACCTAAATGCTTCTTTTTACTGGTACAAAAGGTCGTTTTTTGATTCGGGCATAAAGGCTGCAATAACAGATGAATCTACTATTTATGTAATGCCGCACATGTGTTTTGATCTTGACCATCCGGTGGATTTCCTGTTTATGGAGTATTTACTTCAAAATGACAAACTGGATTTTAAACTATGAAAATATTAATTATTGGTTTAGGATCTATTGCGGCCAAACACATTAATGCGCTTAAGGGCATTGATGTTAACGCAGATATTTATGCTTTGCGATCATCGGCTGATGCCGAAACAATTGAAGGTGTAATTAATATTTATGATCTAAACGATCTGAAGGAGGAAGTTGATTTTGCAATAATATCCAACCCCAGCAATTTACATTATGCCACAATAGAGACACTGTCCAACAAAGGGATAGATTTGTTTATTGAGAAACCTCCTGTAAGTTCACTGAATAATGTAGAGTCGCTTATTAAAAAGCTTGAGGATAATAATACGGTAAATTATGTTGCGTGTAACCTGAGATTTCATCCATGCATTCAGTTTTTAAAAAATGAGATGGAAAATAATCAGGGGAAAAGAATAAATGAAGTGAATGTATACTGTGGGTCTTACTTACCGGAATGGAGACCGGGTAAAGATTTCAGGACAATTTACAGCAGCAGGCCTGAAATGGGTGGAGGTGTGCATTTGGATCTTTTTCATGAATTTGATTATACATACTGGCTTTTTGGTAAACCTGAAAATGTAACAAGTATAAGAAGAAATAAATCGTCACTGGAAATTCCTGCTTGTGATTATGCTAATTATATTCTTGAGTATGAGCATTTCGTGGCAAATATTACTCTGAACTATTACAGGAGAGATACAAAACGTACTATAGAGATTTTGTTTGACGACGAAACATGGTTAGTAGATCTTATTAAGAACAGAATAACAGGCAAAAATGGCCGTGAAATTTTTTCGGGAGATGATTTTAATGTTCTCCAAACCTACACGAGCCAGATGGATTATTTTATTAATTCTTTAGAGAATAGTAAAAAACAAATGAATACTTTTGCGGAATCAATTGAAGTTTTAAAAATATGTTTTGATAATGAGTAGGTTAAAAGGGAAAATTGTAATTGTTACAGGAGGTAATGGGTTATTAGGCAGGGAGATAGTAGAGAATATTAGGAAAGAAGGAGGCATGTGTATTAATGTCGATATTAATCATGAAACAACTGAAGACCTATCGCTGATAAAATGTGATATTACTGATTCAGAATCTATTGATAGCTGTATAGCATCGGTAATAAGCAAGTACGGCAAGATTGACGGACTTGTTAACAATGCTTACCCCAGAACTAAAGACTGGGCATTAAAATTTGAAGATATTGATTACAATTCCTGGAAGCAAAATGTAGACTGGCAACTAAACAGCTATTTTTATTTTGCACAACAGGTATCTAAACACATGAAACTGCAAGAGGGCGGCGCAATTGTAAATATGGCTTCTATGTATGGAATAGTAGGTCCTGATTTTACAGTTTATGACGGAACTCCAATGACAACACCTGCCGCATATTCTGCGATTAAGGGTGGTATAATTAATTTTTCACGTTATCTGGCCTCTTATTTAGGGCCGGTAGGAGTGAGGGTTAATACTGTTTCACCGGGAGGCATATTTGATAACCAAAACCCTGTTTTTGTGAATAATTACAACAAAAAAGTACCAATGAGGAGGATGGGTTTGCCAAAAGATATTTCTCCCTCGGTAGTATTTTTGCTTTCTGACGAAGCAGGCTATGTGACAGGGCAAAACCTTGCGGTAGATGGTGGTTGGACTGCAATATAATTAAGATTAAACATAAATCAATCAATCGATAGAATAATAGTGTGATAACGTCATGAAAGGAATAAGAATTATACCCAGGCTTGATATTAAGGGGCCAAATCTTGTTAAAGGTATACATTTGGAAGGACTGAGGGTTTTAGGTAAACCGGCAGATTTTGCAAAGTATTATTATGAGCAAGGTGCAGATGAACTAATGTTTATGGATGTTGTAGCATCATTATATGAGCGAAACAGCCTTCACGATATTATTTCTGAAACAGCAAAAAAAATATTTATACCTATAACTGTTGGCGGAGGATTAAGATCAATCTCTGACATTAAAGAAGTGTTGAGAGTTGGGGCTGATAAAGTATGCCTTAATACTGCGGCAATTAAAAATCCGCAGCTTATAAGAGACGCATCACGAATGTTTGGATCGTCTACAATAGTAGTAGCTATCGAAGCTATTAAAGAATCAGAAGGAAAATACCTGGCATATACTGATAACGGTCGTGAATATACAGGTATTGATGTTTTTGAATGGGCGCAAAAAGTGGATGAACTTGGTGCCGGCGAAATTGTAATCACATCTGTTGACAGGGAAGGTACCGGAGAAGGTTATGATATTGACCTTATCTCTAAAATAAGCAGCCTTGTAAGCATTCCTGTGATAGCACATGGAGGGCCCGGTAAAAAGCAGGACGTTGTTGATGTGCTTAAACAGGGACATACTGATGCAGCAATGATTTCGTCGTTGTTTCACTATAATTTTATTAAAGAAAACGAATCGGAAGCTTCTGACAAGGAAGGCAATGTTGAGTTTTTAAAACAAAAAAGAAATTTCCATACTTTTGAACCATGCAGCATATTGGATCTGAAAAAGGAACTTGTTGCTAATCAAATAGAATGCAGGATATAATCATGAACGATACAAAAAACAAAGTAGTAATAATTGATTATCAGTTAGGTAATCTTTTTAGCGTAAAGCAAGCCTGCGATACAGTGGGAATGAATGCTAAGCTAAGTTCTGATAAGAATGATATTATTAATGCAGATGCACTTATCCTTCCTGGTGTTGGTGCTTTTAACGAGGCGATTACAAACCTTAAGAAATTAGACTTAATATCTGCCATTAAAGATAAGGTAAATGCGGGCAATCCTCTTTTTGGAATTTGCCTTGGGCAACAGCTTCTTTTTACCGAAAGTGAAGAGTTTGGTGCCGGAAATGGACTTGATCTTATCTCGGGTACAATTAAAAGGTTTCCGGAGCAGTTTGAGGATAGAAAGATAAAAGTACCGCACATAGCGTGGAATAAAATTTATCCAGCAGGACAGGAATGGTCTGACTCTCCACTTCAGGAACTGGAAAATAACGATTTTATGTATTTTATCCATTCCTATTATGTAAAACCTACAGACGACTCATGTATCATAACTAAAACAGATTATGACGGAATTGAGTTTTGTTCTGCCGTTCGTAAAAAAAATATTTTTGCAACCCAATTTCACCCTGAAAAGAGTGCTGAAAAGGGAATATCGATTTATAAAAACTGGGCTCTAATTAATAATTTACTGTAATGTCTGATAAAAAAACACTTGAAGCTTATTATGGCTTACCACATGAGGTGAAATTTTGCACAAGATGTATAATGTCTAACCAAAGACCTGCCTCGGCAATAGAATTTAAACATACTATTGACAGCAAAAAAGTAACCATGAACTTTGATGAAGAAGGAGTTTGTGATGCGTGTAGAACTGCTGAGATTAAAGATAATATTAATTGGGGTATGCGTGAAGAAGAGCTAATAAAACTTCTTGATAAGCATAGAAAAAATGATGGGTCTTATGATTGCCTTGTACCGGGTAGTGGAGGTAAAGACAGTGCATACCAGGCTCACGTGCTTAAATATAAGTATGGAATGAATCCTTTAACGGTTACATGGCCTCCTATCCTTTATACTGACTACGGTTTGAAAAACTGGAGAAACTGGCTTGACAGCGGATTTGACAATATATCTTTTTACAGGAATGGTAAGGTCATGAAATTACTTACCAAGCTGTCTATCGAAAACTTAATGCACCCGTTCCAGACATTTATTTTAGGACAAAAAAACCTTGCTCCTAAAATAGCTGCTCAACATGGTATAAATCTTATTTTTTACGGAGAGAACGAAGCAGAATATGGTAATCCAATTGCAGACAATATGAGTTCGCTAAGGGATAAATCATACTACAGTTTTGATAACCTTGACGAAATATATTTAGCAGGTGTATCTATCAAAGAACTTATGGAGAAATATGATGTAAGGTTAAGCGATCTTATGGCATATCTGCCTCCTAAGCTTGAGGATCTTGAAAAAGCAAATATTGAGGTACATTATCTTGGTTATTACTTAAAATGGATTCCTCAGGAAGTATATTACTATGCTGTAGAAAACACAGGATTTAAAGCAAGACCACACAGAACGCAGGGAACTTATAGCAAATACAGCGGTATTGATGATAAAATTGATGACCTTCACTTCTATACAACGTTTATTAAATTTGGTATAGGCAGGGCTAGTTATGATGCATCACAGGAAATCAGGAACAGGCACCTGACAAGAGAAGAGGGTGTTGCGCTTGTTAGCCGTTTTGACGGTGAATTCCCGGATCGTTACTTTAATGAAGTGATGGAATACCTGGATATGGAACCTGCATATTTCCATGAATTAGTTGATAAATTCAGATCTCCACACCTATGGGGTAAAGATGAAAATGATCAATGGAAATTAAGGCATAATGTTGCCGGAAATGGTTTAGATGATTAAAAGCTATTTTTAGCTTTTACATAAATTATAATGTATTCAGAAAGTATGAAGAAAACGGTTTTATTTTTTAGCAGGTGTGATTTAGTTCATTTGTATGGCCCCCTTGGTAAATATCTTAGTTCTGATTTAAATATTGTCCATGTGGCCTACTCAAAATTGGAAGCCGATATACTAAGAAATGAATACGGAATAGATAGTGTAATTACATTTAAAGAAATTTATAAAGAAAAACTAAGTATTGATTCTCACCCAGCATTTTTTAAAATGCTGGATGAGTTATTTATTAATAATAGTAACGGACGTTTTAGCCTTAACAGCTCGATAAAAAGCGACAGGACTCTAAAAAAGCTTAAGTACTCCGAGACTCTGAAAATATCATCTGCATATTATCATGCCTGGGATGAAATTTTCTCTGCTAGTAAAATCGACTTCTTTATACATGAGCCTACGTCTTTAATGATAAACCATATGGCTGCAATGCTTTGCAGGCAAAAAGGTGCTGTTTATTCGACACATATCATGGTTCAGGGAGAAGATAAGTACAATTTTATTATGTTAGATCATGATAGCGGCTATCCTACTGAACTAAAGTCTGTTTATGATAAAATTACACCTGAAGACATTGCAGGTGAGAAAGAAAGGATTGAAAAGTTTCTACTTAGCTTCAGGGCAGCATACGATGTTTTTTTTAGCATAATTGAGCCTAAAAAACCCGGATTGTCATTTTATTTAAAACTTTTTAAGAGGTCTCTTAAAGAGGGTATCATAAGTAAACGCTCAAAAAAGCTGGATCCACTCTCTGAAAATATAGAGGTATTTCTTTCTAATGACAGGCTTAATAGCAGGAGGCTTAAAAACTTCCTGGATTACAGGAGAGTTAAATATGATGAATATAATCCTGAGGATAGTTTTTATTTTTACCCTCTGCATTTAGAACCGGAAGCGGTTGTATTGTATTGGGCCGATGGTATTTACACAAATCAGGTTAAACTCATAGAAAATATTGCAGGTCAATTGCCTGTAGGTACATTTTTATATGTTAAGGATCATCCACATTTGTATGGTTACAGGGATGTTCGCGATTATGATATTATAAAAGATATACCGAATGTTAAATTGCTTCCGCCTCACATGCCCGGAAAAAAAATTGTTAAGGATTCTAAAGGGGTCATTACACTGAACGGTACGGCAGGACTTGAAGCATTATTACTTAATAAAAAGATTATTACCTTTGGATCTGCATTTTATCAGGTCTCTGACAGAGTAAAGTTCGTTAAGAACATAAAAGATCTTAGGGAGGTTTTATATACTATGCAAGATGGTGACTTTAATGATGATTATGACTTAGATAGGTTTGTGCTTGCATATTTAAGGAGCCTTAAGGTTGGATTTACAGACTTTTATATCGGCTTAGCCGATCAGATTGATTTGGACAAAGACAAAAACCTCAGGAATGCGGCTTCAGGACTAGAAGCTTTTTTTATAAATTATCCAAAATCCGTGTAGAGGTAGAAGATTAATTTAAATGTAATTTAAAATTGTGAGGTTTAATGAATCCAGTTTTGTCAAAAGTAACGCTGAAAAAATATTTTAGCAATCAGTCTTTCATTTTTGTTGTAATCAATATTTTCGTTGCTTTTTTGGGGTTCGTTCGTTCGTTCGCATTTATGAAGTTTTTTAATTTCAGTGAGTTGGGGACAATTACCATGGTAAGTACAGCTGCCTCATTTATTGGCTTTTTTCAAATTGGACTAATAAACGGGGGCTATAGAATTATTGCTTTACGTGAACTTGAATCGGAAGAGAAAGTCAATAATGTCCTTTTTTCATATTTTGGATGTCTTTTTTGTGTACTTACCCTTATATGTTCAGGGATTTATTTTTTTGATTTTTTTGACAATATCTTAATTCTTGCGGTTAGCCTCGTTATGGGTTTTTGTATGCTGCTAACGAACTGGCTGACAAATATGCTAATTGGAGCACAGGAATATAGAAAATTGAATGCAGCAAATGGTATTAGTGCTCTTATAAGTTTGCTATGCTTGTTGCTTGCTTATTTTTATGGTCTGTCTGGCGCATTAATAAGTATTCTGGCTCAGCCTTGCCTTCTTTTAATTATAATAGTGTCTACCCACAGGGTAGCTTTGCCTACAAAGTTTGATTTTGACCTGGCATATATAAAATATGTTTTGAGTTTTGGTTTTATCCCTTTTTTATCTGGGATGTTTATATTGATGTATACACAGATAGAGCGTTGGAGTATTATTTCTTATCTGGGACAGGGTGAATTGGGTAAGCTATACCTATATATGTTAATTACTACACTTTGGTTATTAGTTCCCTCTTCCGTATTGAATCTTTTCTTTCCTAAAACCATAAAGCTTTTTTCTGAAGGAGATTATAAAGCTTTTCATGATAT
This sequence comes from Flavobacterium hauense, assembly GCF_054457175.1. Taxonomy (NCBI): domain Bacteria; kingdom Pseudomonadati; phylum Bacteroidota; class Flavobacteriia; order Flavobacteriales; family Flavobacteriaceae; genus Flavobacterium; species Flavobacterium hauense. The sequence continues at coordinate 41,311 of NZ_JBTKVX010000004.1, read as the reverse complement.
GATAAGAAAGAATATTATAGTTACATTTTGCTATTGTGCTGTAGCTTCTTTAAGTATTTTTTTTTTATTGGAAATTATTGTAGGATTTGTATTTCCTGTGCATAAACCCTATGTGTTTTTGATTGTAGCTGCATTGCCCGGATTTGTTTTTAGGACTTTGGCTGATCCCATGGCTTTATACCTTAATAGCATTGTCAAATTAATGCCTATTCTGTGGAGTGAATTATTCTCAATAATAGTTTATTTATTATGTGTTTTAACGCTTGTTGTATTTAATAGATTTTCGCTATTAAATATGATTATATGTTTTAATATATATTATATTTTTAAATTTTGTTATCTTTTTATTGTCTATAAAAAATCAAAAGAGAAAGGATATGCTTAATATTTACCGGATTTTAAAGATTTTTGCTATAAGGGTTCTTTTGTTTCTTTATTGGAACTACAGGAATTTAACCCAGGGGCTAAAAATATACAACTATCGTTTATCTCCCAGTTCTAAGCTTGGGAAGAAAGTTATGGTACGTGGAGGTACCGAAATCGGGCTTATTTCTTTGGGAGACTATTCCTACATAAGTGGGCCGGGAAGCTATATCGAAGAAGTTGAAATAGGAAAGTATTGCTCTATAGCGAGACAGGTAGTTATAGGTGTATCGGGGCATAACTATGAATGGGTTACAACCAGTCCCATAATTACATCTACCGAATTTAAATTTATAGAAACACCCATGGCTGAACCTCAAAGGGATAAGCCTATTATAGGTAATGACGTGTGGATAGGTTTAAACTCGATAATAATGCGTGGTGTCGTTATAGGAGATGGTGCAGTGGTGGCAGCAGGATCTGTAGTGACATCAGACGTAAAACCCTATTCTATTGTAGGCGGAACGCCTGCCAAGCATCTCAAATATCGTTTTAGCGAAGAGCAGGTTGCTAAAATGATGCAGATACAATGGTGGAATTGGGATGAGAAAAAAATAAAAGAAAATGCACATTTATTCTACGATATCGATCAATTTATTCTTAAACATTCAAATTAAAGAATATGTTATACTTACGAGTAATTAACAGTGTTTATATTCGGTTTTTTAGATTGTTTTATAAACGGTCTTTTAGAAGTTATGGAGCCAATTCAAATGTTTTGTTCCCTTTAAATATTAATGGGATAAAGAATATTAGTGTAGGTAATAATGTAAATATAGCCTATAAGTCATGGCTGGCTGCTATGCCCCTTACCGGTGCAGAGGGTTGTGAACTTATAATAGGAGATGGTACCAGTATTGGAAATCTAAATCATATATATGCTACTAAATCAATAATTATAGGCAAAGATGTCCTTACTGCAGATAAAGTTTATATATCTGATAATCTCCATGGATATGAAAATGTATCTTTGCCAATCATTAAACAGCCCATTAAGCAAATTGGAACCGTAGTCATTGGTGATGGCTCCTGGCTGGGAGAAAATGTTTGTGTAATTGGTGCTAAAATAGGCAGGAACTGTGTGATTGGAGCTAATTCTGTAGTAACTAAAGATATACCTGATTATAGTGTGGCTGTGGGTAGCCCGGCCAAAGTGATTAAGCGTTACTGCTTTGAAACCAACCAATGGATTAAAACCAACTAAATATAAAGATGCTTTTAACTTACTTTGCGGTTAAAAGTTTAAAGAATTATTAAAAAATGAAAAATATATTAATAACCGGAGGAGCTGGGTTTATAGGCTCAAATCTCGCACTTAAACTAGTCAATAAAGGTTATACGGTTACAGTTCTAGACAATTTGTCGCCACAAATACATGGAGAAGACCCGGAAAATAATTCTTTTCTTTATCTAAAGATTAAAGGTAAAGTAAGATTTATAAAGGGTACTGTTACATCTAAAGAAGACTGGACTGAAGCAATAAAAGGGCAGGATGCGATTGTACATTTTGCAGCAGAAACAGGAACAGGGCAGTCAATGTATCTAATTGAGAAATATAGTGAAGTAAACATTGGTGGAACAGCAATTATGCTCGATTCACTCGCCAATAAGCCACACTCGGTGAAGAAAATAGTTGTGGCTTCATCCAGATCTATCTATGGTGAAGGCAGGTATTGGTCTGATGAATTAAAAGCCTATGTTTATCCTAAACACAGGACTGAAGAATTCATGTCCGCAGGTGACTTTGAAGTAAAATATAAAGGCGTATCAACACCTCTTCAATTAGTAGCAACGGATGAAGAGTCTAAAATACATCCTTCATCTGTTTACGGCATAACGAAACAGAATCAGGAACAAATGATCATGACTGTATGCCCTACAATTGGTATAGCCCCGGTTGCTTTCAGGTATCAGAATGTTTATGGTCCGGGTCAGTCTTTATCTAATCCTTATACAGGTATCTTATCTATTTTTTCTACTCTTATAAGAAACGGAAAAAGCATCAATATTTTTGAAGATGGTAAAGAAACCCGAGATTTTGTTTTTATAGAAGATGTAGTTGATGCTACTATTTTGGGACTTGAAAAAGATGAAGCCAACGGAGAAGTATTTAATGTAGGTACAGGCGAAGCAACAGATGTAATTACTGTAGCAGATAAGTTGATAGAAAATTATAAATCGTCTACGGATGTTGTTATATCTGGTAATTACAGGTTAGGTGATATCAGGCATAATTATGCTGATATGAAAAAGATAAAAAACCTATTAGGTTTTTCTCCTAGCTATAATTTTGAGAGTGGTATAAAAAAATTCACTGAATGGGTATTAACCCAGGAAGTAGAAGTGAGCAAATATGAAACCTCTATTGCGGAAATGAAGGAAAAAGGCTTGATGAAATGAAGTTAACGAAGGTTTTACATTTTTTAGCATTAGGAGGTGTTTTTTTGTCGGGGATGCCTATGACATTCCTTCCTATTTCTATATCCCAAATTTGTATAATCCTTCTTTTTGCATTAACCAGTTATGTAACCAAATTCCGAATCAGTAAAATATTGCTGGCAGTGCTTTTGTATTTTGTAGTTATCAGTATAGTGCAATATAAATACCTTGAGATAGCTAACATCATTGAATTTATAAGATTATTCATTTACATGACTGCTTATTATATGTATTTGAGTATAATAGGACTTAAATCGATTGATTATGTAATAAAGAAATATTTTTACCTATGTACAATTTTTTCAATCATAGGTTTTATACAGATTGTCGGATATGCAAGTAATCTTAGTTTTCTTTATAATTTTTCATATTTAGATGGACATGAAAGAAATTTTGATGCTGTATACGGAATATTCAAAATCAATTCATTAACACTTGAGCCTGCACATTTTGCACTGCTTTTATTACCGTGTATTTTTTTTATTGTTAAAGGTATCTTTGTTCCTGGAACCTATGCTACATATAATATTACTAAAACAAGGGTTGTAATTATAGTATTGGCATATTGTCTAACTTTTTCTTTTGTAGCTTATACGTCAATAATATTGATTTTTGCGTACCAATATTTTGCTGCATTTAAGATTAGTTTTAAGAATATAATATTGTTGGGTTTAGTTGTTTTATTTGCATTTCTTTTTCTTTTTTATTTAGATACTAATATCAGTAAAAAAAGGGAAAGCCTTTTTGCAGACGCTTCTGAATTGCAGTCGATAGAAAATTTATCTGCATTTGCGCTGATCTCAAATGCTCAGGTTGCATGGAGTGCTGCTAATGATAATCCTATTGGTACGGGTTTTTTTACGCATAAAAATAATTATGACAGATATATTGACGAATTTTATGTGATTAGTGAGGATTCAATTGTTCTTAATAAATTAGATGGATCGTCAATGTATGTTAAGGTTTTGTCTGAATATTCTTTTGTTGGTTTGTTCTTAATGTTTTGCCTTTATTGGTACATAACCTATAGAGGCACAGTAGATCATATAAAGTCAATCAATAGAATGTCAATTATAGTTTTGTTGGTGGGTTTTATACGCCTGGCAAATTACACAAGTCCCGTTTTTTGCTTATTATTTGCATTAGCAATGTATACACATAAAGATCAGATAAATAATAAATATACACATGAACTCCAATAGCCGTATAATTTTAATAGCCCCTGTATACTTTAATTATCACACTTTAATTATTAAGTCTTTAGAGGCAAAAGGGCATACAGTCGATTTTTTAGAAGATAAGAATTCGGGGCTTTCATATATTTTATCTACAAAATCCAAATTCTTATTGAAGCGGTATAAAGAAAAATATGAAAAGGAAGTACTGGCCTGCCTTGACAAAGGCAACTATGATTGCATGATAGTTATAGGTGGGAAAACTCCTGATAGTGATTTCTGGAAAAGAATAAACCAAACCTATAAATTTAAGAAGATTTTGTATCAATGGGATTCGGTCAGAAATTTTGATTATCGTTCCATGATTCCGTCTTTTGATAGCGTAATGACCTTTGATAGTCAAGATGCATTGCAATTGAATATACCTTATCTGCCCTTGTTTTATAAACAAAAGGACAAGAGCGAGGTGGCGGAGGATATTGACTTTTTGTTCATTGGTATATGGCATAGCGACAGAATCGAAATACTGGATAAAATTGCGGAATATGCTAATGCCAACAATCTAAAATATTATTTTAAGGTGTACTATCCCTGGTATAGCTACCTCTACCTGGTGCATATAAAAAAAACAATTTCTCCATCTCCCTTTCTCACCTCAAAGCCTGTACCTCTTGAGGAAACAATAAAATACTATCAACGGGCTAAGTGTATCATTGATATTAACCATCCGTGGCAATCAGGATTAACGATGAGGACAATTGAAACAATTGGTAAGGGGAAAAAGCTCATTACAACTAATTCTTATATAACGTCTGAGACTTTTTATAATCCTAAAATGATACAGGTTATTGATAGAAAAGAGGTGAAATTAGATTCAAATTTTTTCAGCTTTAATGAAAAGTATAATGATATTGAAAGGCTTGAAATTTCTAATTGGGTAAATAAACTCTTAAGTTAACTGTTTTTATGGCTAAACATATTGCTTTTTTTGTTGCTAGTTTAAATATTGGGGGGGTAGAACGTGCTTTCGTAAATCTCGCAAATAGTTTTGTCGCTGCCGGGCACAACGTAGATTTTATTGTTTGTCAATATAAAGGCGAATTAACTGGTGAATTAGATAAAAGAATAAACGTAATTGCTTTTAAGGACAGCAGGCTTCGTAAATGTTTCAAGCCTTTATACAATTACATCAGGCATTCATCAGCTGATTGTCTTATTTCCGGACCTACATATCCTAATATCATAGCTATTATATGTAATTTATTTGCTTTTAAAAAAATGCGTATAATAGCGAATCAGCACAGTTATCAAGATATTGAAATGGATAAACTGGGAGTTGTAGGCAGGATTGCTCCTTTTCTCATAAAGAGAACATATAACCATACCGCAAAAGTTGTAGCTGTTTCAGAAGGGATTAAAAATGATTTAATTACAAATTATTCTATTAAAGCGGATAAAGTTATTACAATCTATAATGCTGTAGTGAATAATGATTTTTTTCAAAAGGCACAGCAGCCAATTGAAGATTCTATTTCCGCCCTGCTTTCAAAAAAGTATATAATTGCTATTGGGAGGCTGGAAACGGTAAAAAATTATCCTTTTATGCTAAGGGCTTTTTCTAAGATAAAAGAGTCAGTGCCATCGTTTGACCATAATCTGATTATTTTGGGTGAAGGAGCTGAAAAGGCAGAAATTCAAAATGAAATAAAAAATTTGAGACTTGAAAATTCGGTTCACATGTTGGGGGCTTTTGCCAATCCTTTACCGATTTTAAAGAATGCCGATCTCCTCATTCATTCTTCACTTACCGAATCTATGGGGCTTGTGTATGTTGAAGCGCTTGCTCTTAAAGTGCCTGTTGTAACGGTTACTAATAGTGGTGCTGAAGAGATTTTAAAAAACGTTGAAACAAAAGAAATTGTTGATTCATTTGATGAGGATAAATTTATAGATGCGATTCTCAGAATGCTGGATAAAAAATTTGAAGATAATGAGTTTCCGTCTTTACATGAGTTTGAATCAAAAAGAATCATGGAATATTACCTGAATATAATATAATCGGATTAATTTAGCTATAAATAAAAATTGTGGTTTTTGCTGCATACATGAGTTGTATCGTTTCTTTATGAACTTTTTTTGATACTCATGGTGCTATAGAAAACTGATCAGGACTTACATAAAAAGATATGAATGCTGTTTTAGATAATATAATTTTTTCATTACAAAAATCGGGGGGAGCCTCAGTCGTTTGGCAACAACATCTTCAAAGACTTTTGCTTGATCCTGATTTTGCCTGTACGTTTATTGAGTATACTACCGCTGACACAAATCTCTTTAGAAGACAATTATTGATAGATGAAGGGAATATTGAAAGCAAGTCTTCAAAGTTCTTAAATGTGAAACGTTATTTAGACGTGAAGGTTAGTGGTAATGAAAGGCATATATTTCATTCGTCACATTACAGGCTTAATAAAGCAAAATCTGCTTTAAATATTACTACTGTCCATGATTTTACATACGAACATTTTGTTACCGGGATAAGACAAAAGGTACATACATATCAAAAAAATAATGCGATATTGGGTGCCGAAGCTATTATTTGCGTTTCAGAAAGCACAAAAAGAGATTTGATTAAATTTATCCCTCAGGCTGACGCTGCTAAAATCCATGTTATATACAACGGAGTTGATGATAGTTTTAGGCCTCTCAGTAACAATGATAGTATTGGGCATCCCTTTAACGGGAGAGAATATATATTGTATGTAGGAGACAGGAGAACACCATATAAAAACTTTGGATTAGCGGTTGAGTCTTGCGCAATGTCTGGTTTTCCTTTATTAATGATAGGAGGGGGGCAATTAAATGAAACTGAAATCAATTTACTTGATTCTAAGTTAGGGAGCGGCAATTTTAAGGCACTTCAAAATGTAAGTGTAGAAGACCTGAATTTATATTATAACGGAGCTTACTGCTTGTTGTATCTGTCATTGTATGAAGGGTTTGGGATACCGGTTATTGAAGCTCAAAAGGCAGGCTGTCCGGTTATAACTTTTAACAGCTCATCATTACCTGAAGTCACTGCTAATAAATATCTTATGATTGCAGAGCCTGATGCTGTAAATGTTGTTGCTTTATTAAAAGAATTATCCCGAAGCAGTAAATTAAGAGAAGAAACTATTAAAATGGGCTTTTCGAAGGCTGAACTGTTTAGTTGGGATAAAACTTACCGACAGACTTCTGATCTCTATAAAAACATTTACAATGGGTAAATACACTATTTTAGGTTATATTCATTTATGCATTTCATTGGTCAGGACAAAGCTGACTTTTAGAAAAGCAAGAATTATACGCTTCCCGTTAGACTTGCGAGGCAAAAAGTATATTGATGTCTCCGAAGGTTTTACTACAGGGTTTGGCTGTAGGCTCGAAGCCTATCCCCTTAATAAAGAAAAAGTACTTTTTATAGGGAAAAATGTACAGATGAATGATTATGTGCATATTACGGCTATGGAGAAGGTGGTCATTGGCAATAATGTACTCATGGCAAGCAAAATTTATATCTCTGACTGTTCTCATGGAAGCTATAGCGGTAATGAACACGACAGTGCACCGGATAGTATTCCAGCAGAAAGAAAAATGCATTCAAAACCTGTTGTAATTGAAGATAATGTTTGGCTTGGAGAGTTCGTTTCAGTGCTTCCCGGAGTTACTATAGGTCAAGGCAGCATTGTAGGTGCAAATTCTGTAGTCTCAAGAGATTTACCAAAAAATGTTATTGCTGTGGGAAGCCCGGCGAAGCCGATTAAAAAATATAATTTCGAAACAAAACGATGGGAAAAAATAGTTCAATAAAAAATATTCTTATAACTGGAGGAGCTGGTTTTATAGGTAGTAATCTTGCACTTGCCCTAATTAAAAAAGGTCATAATATTACGGTTTTAGATAATCTATCGCCTCAGATTCATGGTGAAGAACCAAATGTTACATCACCATTGTACAATAGTATTAAAAATAAGGTCACATTTATAAAAGGCACAGTTACCTCAAAAGAAAATTGGATTGAGGCACTTAAAGGGCAGCATATTATTGTTCATTTTGCTGCTGAGACAGGGACAGGTCAATCGATGTACTGTATCGAAAAATATACTGAAGTAAATATACAGGGTACAGCAATAATGCTTGATATTTTGGCAAACCAGGATCACTCAGTAGAAAAAATTGTAATTGCTTCATCACGATCAATTTATGGGGAAGGGAAATACAGGCATCCTGAATTAGGTCTTGTTTATCCGTCTCATAGAAGTGAAAAAGATATGCTTTCGGGCGATTTTGAACTCAAATACGGAGATAATCAACAACTTGAATTGCTTGCAACAGATGAGGAGTCTAAAATTCATCCTTCATCTGTGTACGGTATTACCAAGCAAAATCAGGAGCAGATGATTATGACGGTATGTCCTACACTTGGAATTGCCCCTGTTGCTTTTAGATATCAAAATGTTTACGGGCCAGGGCAGTCATTGTCTAATCCTTACACAGGTATTTTATCCATATTTTCTACACAGATTAGAAATAATAACGGAATACAAATATTTGAAGATGGTAAGGAAACCCGTGACTTTGTATTTATTGATGATGTAATAGATGCCACAATTCTTGGAATTGAAAAGGAAGAGGCTAACGGTCATGTGTTTAATGTAGGGACAGGAGTGCCTACGGATGTAATTACTGTTGCAGAGGCACTTACGGATGCTTATCAAATTAAAGTCCCAATAACTGTAACAGGAAGGTTTAGGCTTGGTGATATCAGGCATAATTATGCTGATCTGTCTAAAATAAACAAGCTTTTAGGATTTGAGCCCAAAGTGTTTTTTGAAGAGGGTATTAGTAAATTCACTGCCTGGGTACTGGAGCAGGAAATACAGGAAGACAAACTGTCTCAGTCACTCGAAGAAATGAAAGCGAAAGGCCTTTTAAAATAAACTTATGGCGTTAAATGATTTTAAAGGAAAAACGATTCTCTTTATCTCAGTAAAATTCTTTAATTACGAGAATATTATTATAGATACTCTGAAGTCTTACGGCGCAGACGTTGCTTATTTCGACGAGCGCCCTTCAAATTCAATTTTTGCTAAGGGTATCATCAGGGTAAAAAGAGAGCTTTACAAAAAAAAAATTGAAGCGTATTACTATAACATACTTAAAAGTATTGAAGGTAAAAGGCTTGATTATTTTTTTTTAATAAAAGGTGAAGTAGTGCCGTTGTTTTTTATCGAACAGCTGAAGGTGCTAAACCCTGCAATTACAATGATCTATTATACCTATGATTCTTTTGAGAATAACCCTAATGCGGTTGATGTAGTTTCATACTTTGATAGAAAATATACCTTTGATAGTGCGGATACAAAAAAATATGATATGACGTTCAGGCCGTTGTTTTTTTCAAAAGAATATTCTGAAATTTGCAATGAAAGCGAAGATGTGGCCTACGATGTCATGTTTGTTGGTACAGCACACTCCGACAGGTACCTGATTAGCGAGAAAATGGCTAAGTGGGCACAGGAAAATAGCTTTAAGTCATTTACTTTTTACTATTCGCCCAGCAAAATGGTTTTTCTTTATAAAAAAGCTTTTGATGCGTCGTTTAAGAAATTCGATTATAGTAAGATTTCTTTTAAAAGTTTAAGTCACAAAGCAATTGTTGATCTTTACAAAAAATCAAAGATTGTGTTGGATATAAACCACCCCGGGCAAAGAGGACTTACAATGAGAACCTTTGAGGCATTAGGTGCTGGCAAAAAGATAATAACAACTAATGATCTTATTAAAAAATATCCTTTTTATAACAGTAATAATATTCTTGTTATTAACAGGGAGAAATTTGAATTTGAAAAAGACTTTTTTGAATCGGACTTTAAACCCATTGATTCGGATATTTACAGGGCGATGTCTATTGATGGCTGGCTTGATGCCTTGTTTTTTATTGATGATTCAAAATACTGGTCTGATGTAATTCTTTAACCATGAAAAAAAAGATACTTATAGCCGGAGCATCAGGTTTTGTGGGAAGCAATCTTTCGCGATTTCTTAAAGATGATTATGATGTAAGCAGCTTATCGTTGAGAGAGAATCAGTGGAAGGATAAGCAATTGCAAGTTGATTCTATCATTAATCTTGTTGGTAAAGCACATGACCATAAAGGAGTAGCAACTGAGAATGATTTTTTTTATGCTAATTATGAACTTACCAAACAGCTGTTTGCTTACTTTTTAAATAGTAGTGCTTCTCTGTTTATTCATATTAGCTCTATTGCGGCTCTTGAAGAAGAATCTTCAGATTCAGTAGTTACAGAAGGATATATTTCTAATCCGGTGTCAGCATACGGCAGGTCCAAAAGAAAAGCTGAAGAATTTCTTTTGGCGCAGCAACTGCCCACAGGTAAAAAGGTTTTAATACTGCGGCCTACAATGATACACGGTCCGGGAGATAAAGGTAACCTTATGTTGCTTTATAAAATTATAAATAAGGGCATACCCTATCCGTTGGGTGCTTTTGATAACAACAGATCATTTACAGGGATTGATAATCTGTGCTTTTTGATAAAAAAAATAATTGAAAATGGCGACACAATAACTTCGGGAGCTTACAATGTTGCTGACGATTCACCGCTTTCCACACTTCAGATTATTAAAACCATTAGCGGACTGACGGCTGTAAAGTCAAGGGTACTGAGAGTTCCTGTGGGTCTGATACGACTGCTGGCCAAAACAGGGGATGTTTTAAGGCTGCCTTTAAACTCCAAAAGACTGGTAAAGATGACATCAAATCTTGTGGTGTCTAATACAGCACTAAAAAAAATGCTTGAAATTCAAAAATTACCATTAACTGCTCAGGAAGGTCTAGATAAAACCATCAGGAGTTTTATATCATAAATATGTATTATAGTATAATAATAGCCATCCTGTTTGTTTTAGAGTTAGTGTACTTTAATGTTGCCGAACGCTATAATATAATTGATAAACCCAATCACAGGTCGTCGCACACATCTGTAACGCTTAGGGGTGGAGGGATTATTTTTCCAATAGCTATGCTTATTGCCTGTATTCTGGGGCATGCATCAGTAGCTTTTACTGTTGCGGTTGTGCTCGTAGGCCTTGTGAGTTTCATAGATGATATAAAGCCCCTGCATCAGCTGCCGCGAATTGGGTCTCACCTTATAGCGGTAACATTGGTGCTGTACGATCTTAATATGCTTCATACCGGTCTGTTATTCCTGATTCCCATTGTCTTTATTTTGGCTATCGGATGGATAAATGCCTTTAATTTTATGGATGGCATCAATGGGATTACGGTACTTTATGCCCTTGTTGCCATTGTTTCTTTTGGCTGGCTTCTTAAAGATGATTCGTCATTTAATATCCTTGCTGTTATGGGACTGGCATGTATCGTGTTTGGCTTTTTTAATGTACGCAAAAAAGCAAAAACTTTTGCCGGCGATGTGGGCAGTGTCAGTATGGCATTATTTCTGGCTTATTTTATGATCAAGATAATCTTTGAGACTAATGAGCCTGCTTATATCTTGTTTTTTAGTGTATATGGCGTAGATGCTGTTATAACTATAATATACAGGATAAAGAATAAAGAGAATATTTTTCAGCCACACAGGAGTCATTTATACCAATACCTGGCTAATGAAATGAAATGGCCTCATGTTATGGTCTCATTGGTGTATGCTATTGTGCAGCTGATTATTAACGGACTGGTTATATGGTTGATCGCTAATGAAAAAATGTCTGTCTTTATGATGTTAGGTATACTGGCTATTATTGCGGTATTGTATTTTGCAATAAGGAAATCAGTTATAGCTAAAATTGGAATAACCAATGTATAAGCAGCTGGTAATAATAGGTGCCGGAGGGGTAGGCCGTGAAATTTTGGCAGTCCTTAAGAAATATCCTTTGCAAGATTATGCACTGATAGGCTTTGTAGATGATGGTGTTGAGCCTGGTACTATCATCAATGGACTTAAGGTTTTGGGCGGACTTTCATGGATAAAAGAAAACAGTACTGATTTAGGTGCTGTTATTGCAATAGGAAACCCTTCAGTACGAAAAAAAATTACCGAAGCTTTAAGTGATGTGTCGTTGTCGTTTCCTCAGGTTATTCATCCAAATGTAAGTATACACGATGAGCAAACCGTAAAAATAGGAAAAGGCTCATATATAGCTGATGGCTGTATACTTACTACAGATATTCATATCGCAAATTTTTGTTTCCTCAACACAGCTTGTTCGTTACAGCATGATACAGTTATAGGAGATTATTCAGTGCTTATGCCGGGAGTAAGGATTACGGGGGGTGCTTCAATAGGTAGCGGTGTTTATATAACCGCAAATTGCGCCATTACTACTAAATGCCTGATTGAAGATGATTCAGTAATTACAACCTCAATAATAAGTTGATAAAATTTGGCTATTTTATAGGATAATTGTCTGTTAAAAATGGTTGATTTTATCTTACATTTGCCTTAAAAATCATCTGTTGGTTATTTTTATTGTAACCGACTGGTAGTTAGTTTGTTGTTGCTTTTAGCACTTGACTTATACGGTGTTTTAGTTAAAATGTTTAAAAAAATGTTAAGTCTTAAGCTTTTTACTTTAATTTAGTAAATTAAATGCCGGACTAGATGGTTGTTGATAGATAATTGATGATATTGTGAGCGAGAAGAAGAAGATGAATTCTCATAAATTTTGGGAATCTTTGCAGAGTTTAGGATATCTGCCCAGATGGATTATCCTTATGCTTGACGTTATAGTCGTTGCCTTTACAGCGGCTATCTCTTATTATTTGATATACCGTACAGGACTTGTATATATAAAACAGGAAAATTTATCCATAAGTATTCCGCTATATCTTATTGTCAGTACACTCTCTTTCAGGGCTTTTAGGATTTATGCCGGGATAATACGCCACTCATCGTATATTGATGCGGTTAAGATCTTTTTTTCGCAGTTTACCACTGCATTTTTATTGCTGTCAGTAAATACATTATTTAATAATATTACCGGGCATTTACTTTACCTCAATATTGGTATACTAATCAATGCTATTTTTTCTTTCAGCTGCCTTTTCCTTTACAGGGTAATGGTGAAGCAGTTGTTTGAGAATTATTTCAACCTTAATAACAGTCAAAAGCTTGTAAGGGCGATTATATATGGTTCAGACGCTAATGCTATTGCTGTTGCCAATGCGCTTAAGTCTGAACTTCCTGCGAGATTTAAAATAGTAGGATTTATTGATAAATCAAGCCATAACAAATCCAAAATGATACTGGGGCTGCCTATCCTGCAGCATAAGAAAAAGGTATCGGTGCTGATGCGAATCTTTAATGCGGAGGCTTTGGTAATTGCCGATAAAAGCCTTTCTAAGGAAGAGAAGATGACGCTTGTTGATGAATGTCTTGAGTTTAATTACAAAGTATATACCGTACCGTTAATATCTGACTGGGAAGACCAGAAAGAAATTTCCAAAAAGGTTAAGAATTTCCAGATTCAGGATTTGTTGGAAAGAAAGCCTATAGTGCTTGATAATAAATCGATCTCATCTCAGCTTAAAGGTAAAACTGTTCTTATTACCGGAGCTGCAGGTTCTATAGGAAGTGAAATAGTCAGGCAGGTTATCCAGTTCAATCCCAGTACTGTTGTCATGCTGGATCAGGCAGAGACACCTTTGCATCATTTGGGGCTTGAGATTGGCAAGCTGGATTCGAATACTGATGTATACAGCATAATCGCAGATGTAAGGGATAAAGTTGCTCTCGATAAGATTTTTGACAGGTTCAGGCCGGAGGTAGTATACCATGCGGCAGCTTATAAGCATGTACCTTTGATGGAAGAAAATCCTTCTCAGGCCATTTTTGTAAATGTACAGGGCACTAAAAATGTTGCCGAACTGGCTTGCGCTTATAATGCCGATAGCTTTGTGATGGTGTCTACTGATAAGGCTGTGAACCCAAGTAATGTTATGGGGGCAAGCAAGCGTATTGCTGAAAAATTCGTACAGTCGCTCCATAATAACCTTATCATTGAGAAAGGTAATTGTAAAACAAAATTTATTACTACCAGATTTGGGAACGTGTTAGGTTCTAATGGTTCAGTGGTGCCATTGTTTACAAAACAGATTGAAAACGGAGGGCCTATTACGCTTACCCACCCTGATATTATTCGTTATTTTATGACCATTCCCGAAGCTTGCCAGCTAGTGCTTGAAGCGGGAGCAATGGGCCGTGGAGGCGAAATCTATATCTTTGATATGGGTAAACCGGTTAAGATTATAGATCTTGCCAGAAAAATGATCATGCTTGCGGGTTATGTTCCAGAAAAAGAGATTGCCATCAAAATTGTAGGCTTAAGGCCAGGCGAGAAATTATACGAAGAATTACTTAACGATACGTCTAAAACACTTCCTACCCATCATGACAAGATCATGATTGCTCAGGAGGAATATGAAGATTTTAACGATCTGACATCAAACCTTAAAGGTTTGATAGAGGCTGCCAACAATTACGAAGCGCAGGACGTTGTATCGAGAATGAAAATGATAGTCCCTGAGTATATAAGTATGAACTCAAGTTATGAGCTTCTCGATAAAAAGGAACTTAAAGCATAAAAAAAGAGCAGATCAGTCTGCTCTTTTTTTATGCTTTAATTATACCTGTTTTCTTGCGGCAAGATAAATCCTTGCCAACGTTATTGTAAACAATAATAGTAAAGGCGATACAAGCAACAGTGTGGGCTTATTTAGTGTGAATATTATGTAGACTGCAATAGATGCAAAACATACGTAAGATGTGAGTATAATGGCTTTTGCCTTGTGGGCAAAAATAAAATACAGCAATACTAAGAACAACGGGTTAAAGAGCAGTGCATTGTAATTGTACATCAGCTCTGTATGTGAAGAGTATAGGCCTAATATACAAAAGAAAATGCCTAACAGTCCTCCAATGGCCAGTAAAGAACGCTGGAATAGTTTCTTGCCAGTAAGGGCTATTAACAGTAAGCACAGTAATCCAAAAACATAAAAATTATTGAAGCTGAATGATAGCTGCTCTTCGGTTGCTTTATAAACTGTTTGGGTTGATATGGCCAGCGGACCAAGTGATGTTGTGGTATTGTTTACGCCTTCCATAAGTTCATGAGGCAGGAATAATTTTTCTGAGGTCTTATCTGTTGGTGCACCAAGAGCAAGGTTAATACCTAGATCTTCAAAAAAATGACCTTCTACTTTTTTATGCAGAATTTTTCTGTAAGTCAGTCCGCTATCTGAATTCTTAAGTGATATTTTTCCCGGCAGATGTCTGTTCAGTATATCGGCCACCATGGTAGTGCAGTTGCGATGTATGAACTTGTAGTTGTAAAAACGTTTGTCGGTTACCAGTATGTCAGCAAGCTCATCGGCAATAGCCTGTTTTTGTGGTAGGGTAATATTTAACGGCTGTTCAAATACATCCCTGTTGTAATATTGATACGTATATACGAAGTCTTCATAGGAACCTGCTGATGCAAAATATTGCAGATCGCCTTTTACGAATTTAGGGTAGAAATTGGGAGTGTCGAAATCAAAAGTGCCAAAGTTGTAGACAACATCAAAACGTGTGGCGGGATCGGAAACCCTGATGGCAGTGTGTCCATAAACGGAATAAAGCTCATTACCGGGGCCGCAGGTTAATAAGCTCACGTTGGCTTGTGGGGAGAGCGGTACCTGTGCATAAGTTTTAGCGGTTACTATAAATAGTGTGAGTAGTAATACGGTTAAAACTTTAATGTTGTGCATGGTATTATTTTCTGAAAATTCCTAGATCTACTTTAAGCGAAAATATATTGGAGTATAGTGCAGCACTTTGGTCGCCAATATCAGTCAGGGCATAATCTATTTGGATGCCTCTGTATTTAAAGCCAAGGCCTATGTTTGGCTGGAAACTTAAGGAGCTTTGACCGTCAATATCTTTTAAATTCTGGAAGTTACCTACGCCGGCCCTTACATATACCAGGTCGATATAACCAAATTCAAAGCCCATCGCGGGGTCAATACTCACCACCTCAGTAGAGATAAGATCGTTTGTCTGGGCAAACTGCATGTTCAGGTTGGCAGCGGCCAAAAGGCTGTAATCGTAATGGAAAACGAATTTCTTTGAAACACCGAATTGTGCTTTTGGTAGTGAGATCTCGGTAGTTGCCGGTAATTCCTGGTTTTCTCCTGGGACAGCATCTTTTATAGTGTTGTAAGCATCTTCGTCAATCTGCCAAACGTTGTAGGTTGTGGTTATATCACGGAGCATCAATCCGATCTTCCATTCGTTTTTAGATTCATACTGAAAACCCACATCAAATCCAAAGCCCCATGAATTGGCAAAATCGCCAATATTCCTTCGGATCACTTTGGCATTCATACCCCAGTTAAAACCATCTAGCGGAAGCTTACGGGCATAAGATATGGTAACACCATAATCTGCAGCAGAGAAAAGGCTGATACGGTTGTAATCAATATTTCCTTCGCTGTCTATAAGTTGTGTAGTATTAAGGATATCATCTACACCAAAACGGATGATAGATATCCCGAAGGCACTTTTATCATCTATAGGCATTGCGAATGCGGCATAGTCATATTGGGCAATGTTGGCAAAATAGCTGGCGTGCATCAGGGCAAGCTGCTTATCTTCCACATTTACAAGTCCGGCGGGGTTCCAATAGCCTGAATTTACGTCGGCGGTATGCCCCGTAACAGCATTACTCATACCCAGTGCTGCAGCATCTACACCAATATTCATGAATTCATTGGAGTACTTTCTAACTGTCTGGCTATAAGTGTAAACGGTAGATAAAAAGGATAAAATAAAAAATATCTTTCTCAATGCTGTTATTTTGTGCAAATATGATATAAAATTCTCAATTACTAAACTCCAATTCTATTAACTTATTGTGTTAACTTTGTGCTTATAAAAAATAAAACCAACTATGGCATTTAAGAATCATGTTCCTAACTTCATTACACTGTGTAATCTTTCATGCGGGCTTATAGCCCTGATGTATGCATTCAATACACATTACCAAATGGCTTTCGTTTGGGTGTGTCTGGGTATTTTCTTTGATTTCTGGGATGGTTTTTTTGCCAGGATACTAAAAGTGCAAAGTGAATTGGGCCTTCAGCTTGATTCCCTTGCCGATATGGTAACCAGCGGAGTAGTTCCGGGACTGGTAATGTACCAAATGTTATCTGATATTGCCATCAATCAGGAAGAGTCTAATCTTAGCCCGGATAATTTCTATTTAGGGATATTGCCTTTTGCAGGTTTCATCATAACATTGGGTTCATGCTACAGGCTTGCAAAATTCAATGTCGATAAACGCCAGACCGATTCTTTCATCGGGCTTCCTACACCTGCTAATGCATTGCTTATTTTGAGCCTTCCGGTTATTGAGGCACATTCTGACGGTACGGGTATCGTGTTCGAAATGCTGAGTAATCCATTTGTGCTTGTAGGTATATCACTGGTTAGCGGTTACCTGCTTAATGCTGAAATTCCGCTGTTTTCTCTTAAAGTAAAATACTTTAACTGGGAAACGAATAAGATACAGATCATCTTCCTTATACTATCGGTACTATTGCTGTTTGTTTTCCAGTATGGAGGCATACCGCTAATCATATTGTCTTATGTGCTGCTGTCCGTAATAGATAACAAGTTTCTAACTAAGCCAGCCGCTCATTAATATATGGCACGCCAGCCGTCACGACCGGTAAGGAGGACGAAATCACGAAAGACTTCTAAAAAAATAACTCAGGGCAAAATACTAAAGTATTCTGCCCTTTTGTTGCTTTCAGCTTTTTTGGTCGCAATGGGGTATCAGTACCGTCATGGCTTCCTATATTGGCTGGGCTTTAAGACCGACAAGCGTGTCGAAGCCCTCTCGAAAGAAGAACGCAAGATCGAGAACCTTCGCATCTATGAGATAGTAGAACGCCATAAGGATAAGGTATTCGGAATCGATGTGTCGCATTATCAGGATAAGATCGACTGGGAAGCCCTGAAAAACAATAACGCTGAATTTCCATTGGGATTTGTTTTTGTGCGTGCGACTGCCGGCAAAAACAAAGTCGACACTCAGTTTAAGAACAACTGGAAAGGTGCTAAAGATAATGGCTACCTGCGGGGTGCCTATCATTATTACAGGCCAGATGAGAACTCGGTTATGCAGGCTGATAACTTTATTGAGAACGTAACGCTTTCCAAAGGCGACCTGCCTCCGGTATTGGATATTGAAAAGATACCTAACGGGCAGAGTCTTGATAGCCTGAAAACAGGACTGAAGCGATGGCTTACCAAAGTGGAAAAACACTATGGCATGAAACCAATCATCTATAGTGGTGAAAGTTTTTATACCGATTTCCTCAAGAAAGAATTCGAAGGCTACGACCTGTGGATAGCCAACTACAGTTTCTTTGAAGACGAGATTCGCAAAGAATGGCTCATCTGGCAGTTTACCGATAAGGGTGAACTAAAGGGTATAAAGGGCATGGTTGATGTAGATATTTATAACGGAAGTTTTACGGAACTTAAGGGGATGTGTAAGTAAATTTTTATATTTGATTCAATATACTTAATGATTGATATATGTCAGACAAAGTAAAAACACATTGTTATCATTGCAATAATGAAACTAATCAGGAAAAACTTTTAGATGAGTTTGAATTGAATCCTCAGGAAATACTTCAAAGAAATGATGAGGGTGACGAAAGTCAGTCAATGTGGATGTTAGTTGGAGGGTTATGGTTAGTTTCTAAATGCTTAGGATGTGAGAAAATAAATTTTAAACATATATCAAGACAATCACCCGATAAAAGTGGAGATGTAGTGTTTTATTTTCCTCGGAAGCCTATTAGGGAAATACCATATTGGGTGAGGAAATTACCTGTAAAATATTTAGAAATTGTTCATGAGATATACGTCTGCGTAAATGAAGGGCTTCATATTCTAGCAGTAACAGGTATCCGAACTTTGTTAGATATATTTATTGTTGGAAAGGTTGGTGATGTTGGATCTTTTAAGCAAAAACTAAATAGATTAGTCGGTCAGGGTGTAATAACGTCTGGAAAGGCTAATGTCTTAGAGGCATTGATTGAAGCTGGAAATGCGTCAGCCCATAGGGGTTACAAGACTGACAAAGAGACTCTTTTTGAAATTTTAGATATCGTAGAAAATTTACTTCAATCTGAAATTGTAGATAGATCTGTGAATAGTATTAAAGGTAAAGTTCCCCCAAGGCATAAATAAAAAAAAAGCATCCTGGTTGAAGGGATGCTCGTGTAATAAATTAGATTGGTTGCGAATGGTTTGTAAGCCAAAAGTAGCGAGTTAGTCATTATCAAAAAATACCCATTAATGGGTATTTTTACATTATTTTATCATTTTCTCCATACAGCAGCTTTTTTCCATTCCGGCATATTGCCCGTAGTTGGGAATGATGCTGTAACCGCTTTTCTTATAAAGCATTACCGCTCCTGAGTCTTCTACGGTTTCCAGTACAGTTTTGTTGAAACCTTCTTCTTTAGCCCATTTTTCAAGCTCTGTGAGTACTTTTGAGGCAATGCCCATTCCTCTTTTCTCTTCGGGAACGAACATTCTTTTTATCTCAGCTGTACCCGGTTCATATTTTTTGAAAGCTCCACAACCCACCGCAGTTTCATTTTCATAAGCGACTATAACGTGTTTAATGGTGTCCGTTTTATTGTACTGGTCATAAAAAGCATGGTCGTCGCCATCGCGGTCGGCGAGATAGGCATCAAGATGTTTTACGAGATTTTTAAAATCAGGATTGGAAGAGTCGGTTCGTACTAATCGTATCATGGTTATGTAAATAAAAAAGCGCGGGATAAACCCGCGCTGTATGTTGTCTTAAAATTTTTCCTCATCCGGAATTTCCGAAGCTTTTGGCTCCTTGTGAAAATCCAGTTTTTTTCGGCGAAGCTCAAAGTTTTGCCCAAGGTAAACCTTACGCACCATTTCGTCCTGTACCAGGTCTTCAGGTACACCGGCTTTAAGGATGCCTCCTTCGAACATCAGGTAACTCTTTTCGGTAATGGCAAGGGTTTCCTGTACATTGTGGTCGGTAATAAGGATACCGATGTTTTTATCTTTTAGCTGTGCTACAATGCGCTGAATGTCCTCAACCGCAACAGGGTCAACCCCTGCGAAAGGCTCATCCAACAAGATAAATTTCGGGTCGGTTGCCAGTGCACGTGCAATCTCTGTACGGCGGCGCTCACCACCCGATAAAAGGTCACCACGGTTGGTACGTATATGCTGTAGTGAAAATTCATCGATAAGCGATTCCATTTTCGCTTCCTGTTCTTTTTTAGAAAGATTGGTAAGCTGTAATACGCTCAGGATGTTGTCTTCGATGCTCAGTTTCCTGAAAACTGATGCTTCCTGTGCAAGGTAGCCAATACCATGCTGCGCACGCTTGTACATCGGGAAATCGGTTATCTCGGTCTTATCAAGGAATATCTTGCCGCTGTTAGGCTTTACAAGTCCAACGATCATGTAAAATGATGTGGTTTTTCCTGCACCGTTAGGGCCTAAAAGCCCTACGATCTCACCCTGGTTCACTTCCACCGAAATGCCTTTTACAACGCTTCGGCCTTTATAGGTCTTTATTAAGTTCTCTGCTCTTAATTTCATGTGTCTGTGCTGTATTAAACAGTAGTATTGCCTGCGTTTTCTTCCAGTGCTTCCCAGAATTCATAAGCCCTGCGCAGGTGAGGAATAACAATCGTTCCTCCTACAACAGTACCTATGCTAAGTGCTTCCATAACCTGTTCTTTAGTAAGGCCTTCCTTGTGGCAGGTCTCTAAATGGTATTTTACGCAGTCGTCACAACGAAGCACTACCGAAGCCACAAGGCCAAGAAGCTCTTTGGTCTTAACATCAAGCGCACCCGGCATATAAGCATTAGTGTCTACATTAAAGATTCGTTTGATAACTTTATTATTGTCCGCCAGAAGCTTATCGTTCATTTTTTGGCGGTAGTCGTTAAATTCTTCTACTATGTTAGCCATTGGTTTCTTCTTTTTCAAGTTCTAGTTTAGCCTTCTTTTTTTCCATTCTCGCTGCAATAAAGATACTTACTTCATAGAGTATAACAAGCGGTATGGTAACAATTGTCTGGCTCACCACATCGGGAGGGGTAACAATTGCAGCTATGATAAGTATGATAACTAATGCGTATTTCCTGTATTTACGAAGAAAAGAAGCTGAAACCAGTCCAATTTTCGCAAGGAAATACATTATGATAGGCAGCTCAAAAACCAGGCCACAAGATATGGCAGTAGTTTTTACAAGGCTCAGGTAAGAGTCAAGGTCAATATCATTTTTAACCACTTCACTTATTCGGTAATTTGCCAAAAAGTTTAACGAAAGCGGTGTGATAAGGTAATGCCCGAAAAATACCCCCATGAAGAACAGCAGGGATGTCGTGATAATGAATACCACGGCATATTTCTTTTCTTTATCGTATAAAGCAGGACCTATGAATCTCCAGAATTGCCATAGGATGTATGGGAAAGCCAGTATAAAACCGGCAGTGATGGATGTCCATATATCGGTTGTGAACTGCCCATCCATTGAACGGCTTTGGATCTCGAACGGAAGTTTCTGGATACAGAAGCTTTTGTCGAGGTCGTATTCGTTGGCTAACTGGCAAAAAACGCGATAGGTTATGAAATCGCCTTTAACCGGGGCAAAGATGATCTCGTCAAAAATGAAACTGCTGAAAGCAAAGGCGATGCATCCGCCGATAATTATTGCTGCCGAGCTTCTTACTAATAGCCAGCGCAGTTCTTCCAGGTGTTGCAGGAACGACATTTCGCCTACCTGATCTTTATTTTTTGCCATTATACTATTCCTTCTTTTAAGATATCGTGCAGGTGTAGTATGCCTTTGTACTCACCATTGTCTGCCACTACCAACTGGGTGATAGCGTAGTTTTCCATGGTGTTAAAGGCATCTGCAGCCATGTCGGTGCTTTTTATCGTTTTAGGGCTGCGGGTCATGATATCGGCAGCGGTTACACCGGCAATATTGTCCCTGTCGTTCAGCATTCGCCTGATGTCACCATCGGTTATTATTCCCACTATTTTTTCATCTTCAATAACAGCTGTTACGCCAAGCCTCTTTTCAGAGATCTCCATGATGGCTTTCTTGATGCTGCTGTCAGGGCTAACCTGTGGTTTGTGCGTTCCGTCGAGCATATCGCCCACACGAAGCAACAGTTTTTTGCCCAATGCGCCGCCAGGATGGTATTTTGCAAAATCCTCGCTTTTAAAATCGCGCATTTCCATAAGGCATACTGCAAGCGCATCACCCAGTGCAAGCTGTGCGGTGGTGCTGTTGGTAGGTGCCAGATTGTTGGGGCAGGCTTCCGATTCTACATACGCATTAAGTACATAATCGGATTCTTTTCCTAAGAAAGAAGATTTATTGGCGGTCATGGCAATAAGAATATTGCCAAAACGTTTTAATAATGGAGCCAATACTTTGATCTCAGGACTGTTGCCGCTTTTAGAAATACAGATAACCACATCGCCGGGCTGCACCATGCCAAGGTCGCCATGAATGGCTTCAGCGGCATGCAGGAAAAGCGAAGGGGTGCCCGTAGAATTAAGGGTTGCAACAATTTTTTGGGCTATAATGGCGCTTTTGCCTATTCCGGTAACTACCAGTCGGCCTTTGCTGCTGTAGATTATTTCTGCTGCCTTGGCAAAATCGTCGTCAAGATAGTTTACCAGGTTAGCAATGCTCTCACTTTCAGAAAGTATGGTTTTCCTGGCAGAAGCCAGTATTGCGTCTCTATTTGTCAAACTTGTGAAATGTTTAAAAAGTTGTGCGTATTAAAGATTTTTGTATCTTTATGTTCTGCAAATTTATGTAAATTACTATTAATAAATAATGA
This sequence comes from Flavobacterium hauense, assembly GCF_054457175.1. Lineage (NCBI taxonomy): Bacteria > Pseudomonadati > Bacteroidota > Flavobacteriia > Flavobacteriales > Flavobacteriaceae > Flavobacterium > Flavobacterium hauense. The sequence goes on along the minus strand of NZ_JBTKVX010000004.1, from coordinate 18,270 downwards.
AATCGACCGAAATTGACTTACACAAAGAGTTAAAAAAATATTTTGGTTTTAACAAATTCAAGGGCTTACAGGAAGATGTCGTAAAGAGTATAATCTCAGGCCACAACACATTTGTTATTATGCCTACAGGAGGCGGTAAATCATTATGTTACCAATTGCCTGCCCTGGCACTCGAAGGAACCGCTATTGTGGTTTCGCCCCTCATTGCGCTTATGAAAAACCAGGTGGATGCTATCCGGAGCCTTTCTTCTGAAGCGGGTATTGCACACGTACTGAATTCATCGCTTACAAAAACGGAGATCAGCCAGGTTAAAAAAGATATTACTTCAGGGCTTACCAAGCTGTTGTATGTCGCACCTGAGTCGCTGACAAAAGAAGAGTATGTAAACTTTTTGCAAAGCGTCCCAATTTCATTTGTAGCTATCGATGAGGCACACTGTATTTCGGAATGGGGGCATGATTTCCGACCGGAATACCGAAATTTAAGGAGTATCATCAAGCAACTGGGCGATGTGCCTATCATTGGCCTTACCGCCACGGCAACGCCAAAAGTCCAGGAAGATATACTGAAGAATCTTGATATGGTCGATGCCAATACGTTCAAGGCATCGTTTAACAGGCCGAACCTGTACTACGAAATACGTACAAAAACTAAAAACGTGGAGTCGGATATTATCCGTTTCATTCGCCAGCATAAAGGCAAATCGGGCGTGATCTATTGCCTGAGCCGTAAAAAAGTGGAAGAGATCGCGCAGGTATTGCAGGTAAACGGTATCAGTGCCGTGCCATACCATGCAGGGCTTGATGCCAAAACACGCGCCAAACACCAGGACATGTTCCTTATGGAAGATGTTGATGTGGTGGTGGCAACCATAGCCTTCGGGATGGGTATCGATAAGCCGGATGTACGTTTCGTTATCCACCACGATATACCAAAATCACTGGAGAGCTATTATCAGGAAACGGGCCGTGCAGGCCGTGATGGGGGCGAAGGCCACTGTTTGGCTTACTACTCGTACAAGGATATCGAGAAGCTCGAGAAATTCATGTCGGGCAAACCGGTAGCCGAGCAGGAGATTGGCTTTGCACTGCTTCAGGAAGTGGTGGCATACGCCGAAACATCGATGTCACGCCGAAAATTCCTGCTGCATTATTTTGGTGAAGAATTTGACGACGAAACAGGCGAGGGTGCCGATATGGACGATAACGTTCGTAATCCGAAGAAAAAGGCGGAAGCCAAAGACCAGGTGGTTACCCTGCTGAAAGTGGTAAAAGAGACCAATCAGCTTTATAAGTCAAAAGAGATAATCTTTACCCTGATAGGTAAAATCAATGCAGTGATCAAAGCGCATAAGACCGATGGGCAGAAGTTCTTTGGTTCAGGTGCTGTCTTTGACGAAAAATACTGGATGGCACTTATCCGCCAGGTATTGGTAGAAGGTTATCTTTCTAAAGATATTGAGACCTATGGCATATTAAAGCTGACCGAAGCAGGAGAAAGTTTTATCAAGAGTCCGAAGTCATTTATGATGAGCGAAGACCATGATTATAACGAAAGCGAGGAAGAAGCTACGGTAACAGCATCTAAATCATCGGGCACTACAGATGAAGCGCTGATGGTTATGCTGCGTGACCTTCGTAAAAAAGTGGCGAAGAAACTGGGAGTGCCTCCGTTTGTGGTATTCCAGGATCCATCGCTTGAAGATATGGCGCTTAAATACCCTATCGATCTTGATGAGCTGGGCAATGTGCATGGTGTAGGCGAAGGTAAGGCTAAGAAATATGGCAAGGACTTCGTAGAGCTGATAGCACGTTATGTTGAGGATAATGATATTATGAGGCCGGATGACCTGGTAGTGAAATCTACAGGAGCCAACTCGGCATTGAAATTATATATCATTCAGAACATTGACAGAAAACTTTCGCTGAATGATATTGCCAAGTCTAAAGGACTTGATATGGATACGCTGCTGAAAGAAATGGAACAGATCGTATATTCAGGTACCAAGCTGAATATTAAATACTGGGTTGATGACATACTGGATGAAGACCAGCAGGAAGAGATTCATGACTACTACATGGACTCAGAATCGGATAGTATCAAAGATGCCCTTAAAGAATTTGATGGCGACTATGATACCGAAGAGCTACGATTGATGCGAATCAAGTTTATCAGTGAAGTAGCCAACTAGTATTCAGTGTTCAGTCGCAGTTGCTGTAACACACACAATAACACACGAAGAAAAAGATAAAAAAAATCCTGAACTGTTTCAGGATTTTTTTGTTTTCGATGAAAACTGAGACTGCGACTGAAAACTATTGCTCGTATAGCTCGCCTCTGTGCGGTTTCAGTGCATCTCTTACCGGAATCATATACTCATCGGTCACGACCATCCAGGCAATAGCATGCATATCAGACAGTATGTCAAATCCTGTGATGTTTAGCGGCAGTTTTTCTATTGCGATATACTCTTTAAGGTGAATCTCGTGGTGTTCGGCAGTTTTGGCTCCGGCCTCACCGCGAAAATCCCATATCAGTTTTATTTTTCTCATTTTTTTGAAAGCTGCAAAGTGGCAGAGGGGCAAAGTTACAAAGTTTCGCCAACCTGCAAGGTTTTTGAAACCTTGTAGGTTTAATTATTATAAAGTATTTATATTTAGCCTTTCTATGCCTACAAGGTTTTGAAACATTGCAGTGAACTAACATTAGTAATATGTTAATTTATGAGATACTTAAATTTGATAGTCATTATATTAATTTTTACTGGTTGCTCCAGTAAAAGGAAAGTTGTAGATAATAAGATTGATTTAAACGGCATCGTTTATGTATTACCTTATCAGGTTACCCAACGCTTGGCATTAATTGATATGGGCGATACATCTAATGTTTGTTTTTTTTTGGAAAAAATTGAAGATTTTAAATACAGGATTTATTTAGAACATTATGAGGAAAATGATAATTGGGCTAAACACACAAATCGATATATTTCAATTTCTGGTAAGTTATACCCTTTGACTTTTGAATTAGATATGATATTTGCAAATACTGAACCAGTTGGAGAGTTTTTACAAAATAACAGTGAAGGAAAGTTTATGCGAACTCATAGATATACAACAAGAGATTGGGGATTTCACATAGATTTTACTCACAAAGGGGAAATACTATATGAAGGAAATTAATGTGATTCAAAATAAATATGCTTTTATGAAACACCTCTACCTAACCGCCTTATTATTTTCAATAGCGATAACATCGGCACAGGAGCTTAACCTGCAACAGGCGAATGCTCTTGCCAAACTCCCTGTAAAATGCCTTCAGCAGGAATACCCAAACAAGCTAAGCCAGCTATTAGTTGATGCTTCAGAGATACAATCACCTAAACAGCTGCACCCTGCATTTTATGGCTGTTTTGACTGGCATTCATCGGTTCACGGGCATTGGAGTTTGGTATATCTGCTAAAGAAATTCCCCAACTTGGAAGGTAGGGAAGATATTATTGCCAAACTAAAAGTAAACCTATCTAAGGAGAACATAGCACGGGAAGTAGCTTATCTGAACAAGAAACACGAGAAATCATACGAACGTATGTATGGTTGGGCGTGGCTGCTGAAACTGCAGCAGGAGCTGGACACCTATAATGAACCTTTCGCTAAAGAATTGTCAGCGAATCTACAGCCTTTGACTACTATTCTCGCAGAGCGGTATATCGAGTTTTTGCCAAAACTGAATTATCCTATCCGTGTCGGTACGCATACCAGTACGGCTTTCGGACTTAACCTTGCCTGGGATTATGCAGTTCAGGCTAAGAATCTGCCATTACAGCAAAGTATCCGTACTAATGCATTACGCCTGTTTAAGAATGATATCGACTGCCCATTTGCATGGGAACCAAGCGGAACGGATTTTCTGTCACCCTGTATGGAAGAGATCGGTATCATGCAGCGTGTTATGCCTGCCAAAGATTTCCTGAAATGGCTGAAAGAATTTGCACCTGAACTATTCAACAAGAAATTTACCTGGAAGCCGGGAGAAGTGTCCGACCGTACCGATGGGCACCTCGTACATCTTGATGGATTGAATTTCAGTCGTGCCTGGAATTTATATATTCTTGTAAAACAATATCCTAAAGAGCTGGGTCACTTAAAACTTTTGGCCGATACTCACTTTAGATATTCACTTCCATCAATTACCGATGGTAATTATGAAGGCGAACACTGGTTGGCGTCGTTTGCTTTGTATGCTTTTGAGATGAAGGAGTAGCAAAATTAAAGATACTATGAAATTAATAAAGGTTATAATATTACTGTTCGGATTTCTTGGTTTAGCTCAGGAAAACACAGGTGAGTTACTGTTATTAAGAGTTGATATTGAAAGGAATTTGCAAATTGATAGAGAAACTTTTGGATATTTTGCTTTAGAAATGAAAGATGGAAAACTTAGTAATGATTTGAAATCAGTGCGTGTTTTTTTTGATGGTTTTACTGATGCTAATATAATATCTTGCATAAAAAGGGATTCCATAAATTTATCATCTCTGTTTAAAGATGATTCATTTGAACATGAGACGAAATATCTTAATGAGTACGATCATATACTCAAAAGCAATTTGCCAAAAATGCATGAACTTATGAAACTTGATGTTAGGTCGTCTTTATACAATGAAAAAGTGAAAATTTCGTACTTAGTTATCAAAGCCAATTATTGCAGAGGTATTATTGCTAAGCGAGATTCGGAAATGATGGGTGTTGAAAACGACATTATTTTAGTAATTAAGCCAATTTCGTTTGATAGTACATATACTATCCCTAAGTCATATATTTATGATATTGTAAAAGCAATAAATTTTAATAGTTTTCTCTTTTAAAAATTAAAATTTCTCTTTTTTGTATTGATTGATGTCCTCGCAATGACTGAAAAATAATTACTATTTTTGCACCATGCCAAGAGAACTTCAGATACAGGTGGCTCCGGAAGTAGCCGCACAACAGTCATTACTTATTGACCATATCGCTAAACTCATGCAGGTTAAGCCTGAGGAGATTAGGCATGTGGCCATTATTAAGCGTTCTATCGATGCCCGCCAGAAGAGCATTAAGATCAACCTTAAAGTGGCCGTGTACTGGAATGAAGACTACACCGAAACCAAGATCCAGCTACCTGATTATAAAGATGTCTCCAATAAACAGGAGGTGATTATCATTGGTGCAGGCCCGGCAGGTCTGTTTGCAGCATTGCAGCTTATTGAGCTTGGCTTAAAACCCATTGTGCTTGAACGAGGTAAAGACGTGCAGGAACGCCGCCGTGACCTGAAAGCAATTAACGTTGACCATATCGTAGGTGAGGACTCTAACTACTGCTATGGCGAAGGTGGAGCAGGAACGTATTCTGATGGTAAGCTTTATACCCGTTCTAAAAAGCGAGGCGATGTAGACCGTATCCTTGAATTGTTTGTAGGCTTTGGCGCCAACGAAGATATAATGGTAGAAGCCCATCCGCATATAGGTACGAACAAGCTTCCGAAGATCATCAAGTCAATACGCGAGAAGATCATTGAGTTTGGTGGAAAGGTGCTGTTTGATACCCGTGTCGTTGATATTCTTGTTAAAAATAATGAAGTACAAGGCGTTGTAACACAGAATGATGATGTTATAAACGCTTCTAAAATTATACTGGCTACGGGCCACTCTGCCCGTGATATCTTTGAGCTTTTAGACCGTAAAAAGATATTTATAGAAGCCAAACCGTTTGCCCTTGGCGTTCGTGCCGAGCATCCTCAGGCTCTTATAGACAGCATACAATACAGCTGCGATTACAATACCGGCAGGGGAGAATACCTTCCTCCTTCACCGTATTCTATTGTAAAACAAGTAAATGGGCGCGGAATGTACTCCTTCTGTATGTGTCCCGGTGGGGTGATAGCGCCATGTGCTACCAGTCCGGGAGAGGTTGTGACCAATGGCTGGTCGCCTTCAAAACGTGACCAGGAGACAGCCAACTCAGGTATTGTAGTAGAACTTAAACTTGAAGATTTTGCTCCTTTTGCTAAACACGGTGCCCTTGCCGGAATGGAATTCCAAAAGGCTATTGAGCAGAAAGCCTGGCGATTAGCAGGTGAAACACAGCGTGTTCCTGCCCAGCGTATGATTGATTTTACACAATCTAAAGTATCGGCTGATATACCAAAAACCTCTTATGTTCCGGGTACTACTTCGGTTGAGCTGGGACAGGTATTCCCGGGGTTCATTACGCAGGTTTTGCGTCAGGGATTTGTCGATTTTGGCAAAACAATGCGCGGTTACCTTACCAACGAAGCAATTTTACATGCTCCGGAGTCGAGGACATCTTCGCCGGTACGTATACCACGCGATAATTTCTCACTTGAGCATCTGCAAATCAAAGGGTTATATCCTTGTGGGGAAGGTGCAGGTTATGCCGGAGGTATCATTTCTGCTGCGATCGATGGCGAAAAATGTGCCATTAAGTGCGCAGAAAGCCTTGCCTAATATTGCACTTTACGTCATCCAAAAGTGCCAAAAACGCCATTTTGGTGCGTAAAATTAAAAAAGACAAAATATTGAAAATCAAAAGTTTGTAAATTAATATTGCACTTTTGGTTTTTTAGAATTTTGCTGTTTTTAATCTGTTTTTTTACTTCTGAAAAATTTATTTTCTGCCCAATCGAAAATTTAAGAATTTAAATTTTTCATTTCGGATGGTGTCGGCTATTTTCGCAAATAATAAAATTCCTACAGACCAATCTAATGAAAAAATTATTCGCCTTTTTCTTTTTTGCACTTTCTTTTACTGCTCACTCACAATATAATTTCAGCGTTGCCGATTCGGTGCTGGCATCCTTCAATAAACCCGGATCGCCGGGGGCTACGGTGTTAGTTCGAAAAGAGGGTAAGGTAATTTACCAAAAGAGCGGCGGTTATGCCAATATAGAAAAAGGTGAAGCGATAAACGATAAGACACTGTTTAATTTGGCTTCTGATACCAAGCAGTTTACAGCTTCGTGTATCATTATGCTTGAACAGAAGGGCAAGCTTAAGCTCGACGATAAGCTGTCAAAATACTTTCCTGAGTTCCCGGATTATGCCCAAAAGATCACTATCCAGGACCTGCTGAACCACACTGCCGGACTGGTTGATTATCGAACTGCTTTCTGGATAGCAGGTAAGGAGTTAGATGCAGTGTCTAATGAGGATATAAGGAAAATGCTGAAGGCGACTCCTTTAAATTTTGAGCCCAAAACTGAGTGGAGCTATAGTAACTCCAACTATTGGTGCCTGGTTCAGATCGTTGAGCAGTTATCGGGTATGCCTATCGGTAATTTTGCCGATAAAAACATCTTTAAACCTTTAAAGATGAAAGATACACGTTATCATCGCGATGTAACAAAGCTAAATAATGGGGCTATAGGCTATGCCATTGAGGGTAATGCGTATGCCGAAAGTGATAAGGATACCGGTGTGTTTGGTGGTAGCGGAATGTTTTCTACGTCCAACGATATGCTGAAATGGCTTGATGAGATGGACACCAAAAAGAAATTGGGTACTGCCTTTTGGGACGCTATGCTTAACGGGCAAAAGCACGCAATAGGTGGAAATGCCTTCTACTCAAATGCTTTGTTCTTTAATCCTTACAAAGGTAAAAAGTGGATATACCATGGTGGAGATCTTAGTGGATATCATTCGGTTATGAGTTATTTTCCTGAGGAAAAGCTGGATATCATTGTCTTTACTAACATGGGTGACTTTAATGTAATGAATATGCAGGGCGCTATCGCAAGCCAGCTTTTTGGGTTTAAGTTTGCTTGGCCTGCATCGGCTAAGCCTCTACAGTCAGCTGTGCAGTTGTCTAAAGAAGTTCTTGAAAAGTATGCAGGGATATATGAAGCGATGGGGATGTTTTTTGAGATATCGGTAAGCAATACTACGATCAATGTAACGCAATTATGGGACGGGGAAAGTTATGATGCTCAGGTTACAGGTGAGGCTTCGTTTACTTTTGCCGAGGCAGGAGCCGATTTTGCCTTTGAAAATATCATAGACGGTAAAGCACAGCTAATGAAACTGACCCAGGATGGAGAGACGCTTGAACTGAAACGTACCAATAGTTATAAAGGGCCAGATAACAGTGCTTATGCAGGACGTTTTCTTTGTAAATCTATAAATGCTGAATATGATTTTTATGCTAAAGGCGGAAAATTCTTTTATTCGATAAACGGAAAAGAAGCAGCGACTATTGGCGTGATCGAAAAAGACACGGTTACAATTGAACAGGGTAAAGTGACTTACCACCGTAATGCTGAAGGAACAGTAACAGCTTTTACCCTTGACCATCCAAGGGTTAAGGGTCTTGAATTTGAGAAGATATAGTTATCGGATGAAAAGCCTCTCGTCAAAATCAAAAGGTTCGACCAACTTTACTTTTATCTTTTTAAAATCTTTGTGAGAAGGGTTGATTAGGTAATTGAACTCGCCCTGTACTACTGCCGAAGGTACTTTCAACACCACAGTCTTTTCATTGGTTACAAAAGCATCTCCTATTTCCTGTGTGGAATGGGCATGCGGAAGCGACTTCCAGTCTTCAGGAAGATTGGCTGGTTTCAATTCGGTTATCTGTACGGTATTCGGAATTTCTATGGCAATGATAACATAGTCCAAAGGTAATATTCCTAATGGAGTATGTACAGCAATCTCAGTAGTGCATAAGGCTCGCGACTCGCTGGTGTATACCATAGCCGTGCCTTTGCTGTTCCACCGACCGCCGGCTTTCTCGGCACCGCGTCCGCTAAGGTCATTGGCATAGGCCGCTTTGCTTAATCGGAAAACTATCATGCCAGTATGCCGTGCTCTATCCTTGTAAGCTCATCTTTTAAGAGGCCTATCCCGAAAGAACTGTCAAAAAGCTCTTTTGGTTTTATTTTACCAAGGGCAAGGTTTAGGGTATTTAGCCAGGTGTTGAAGTTTGTGGTGTGGCCAAAAACCTCTATTCCTTTTTTATACAAAAGGGCTATCTCAAGTATTTTTTCTGACTGAAGGGCATCAAAGGTGCGCTCTTCTTTTTTGTAGCGTTGCATGGTGCGTTCTGACACGTGAAGGAACCCTGACCATTCAGCAAGGTCAAACGGGCTTTTCTCCATAAAGTTTACAAACACGGGAAATTGTATTCCCTGCCTTACCAGAGATATCAAAGACATGATGTTTTGATCGTCTATGGCATTGTAACTGATGTTTTTACTGAAAAGGTCAATCGCTTCCATGGGGCTTCAGTTTTTGATAATGACAAAGTTACAAAACATTTTAAAACTTACGACATTTGTCGTGTTAATTTTCAAAATTGTCGCAAATCATAAAGTTTTTTTTATTTCAGAAAAAAATGAAACTTTGTGATAGTTTAGCATGGATTTTGTTTACATTTACCTGTATCTAAAATTATTAACCGTCCTGCAGGTTTCTGAAACAGGTCAAATTTGTCAGGATTAAATTTATTGCCATGGCAACAAAAAAAATAATACAGCTTTCTAAATCTGATATTATAGATAAATACTCAGATTATTGCCTGATGAATGGGCAAAAACCGGCATCAGTATATAAATTTTCTAAAGAAAATGGTTTTGAAGAAGCGGAGTTCTATAAACACTTTACTTCTTTTGAATCACTCGAAAATTTCTATTTTGTAGAAATGTTCAACTGTACGCTTCAGGCATTAGGTCAATCGACTGCTTATTCAGAATATGGAGGGGTAGAAAAACTTTCAGCGCTCTATTTTACGTTCTTCGAGATGGCTACGGCCAACAGGAGTTTTGTGATTTATACTATGGAAGAAGGCAAAAACAAATTAGAAAACCTTAAAAAGCTGAAAGCACTACGTAATGAATTCATTCATTTTGCCGAAACTGTATTGGAAAAACCGGTGCAGATAGAAAATGAACATGCCAATAAGATACAGGGGCAAGCGCTGCGTGAAGGCGCGTGGCTCCAGTTTCTTTCTATCTTCAAATTCTGGATGGAAGATACCTCGCCGGGCTTTGAGAAGACAGATGTGTACATCGAAAAATCGGTTAAGGCATCAACAGACCTGGTTTATAACAGTCCGTTAAAAAGCCTTTTAGACCTTGGTAAATTTGTTTGGAAAGAAAAATTTACTGCATAATGAAAAGACTGGATTCTATTCCCACAAATAAGGTTGAGAGGGTAACCAAACTGGTTACAACAGGTGTGAAGGTAGGGGGTAATTATCTGAAGTATTACAGTCAGAAGATGGTAAATCCTGATTTGACAAAAGATACTTTGCATAAAGACAATGCATCTGATATTTATGACGGGCTAAAAGAACTGAAAGGCAGTGCGCTTAAAGTGGCACAAATGCTGAGTATGGAAAAAAACCTGCTGCCTCAATCGTATGTAGAGAAGTTTTCGCTGAGCCAGTTCTCGGTGCCGCCGCTTTCTGCGCCATTGGTCATTAAGACATTTAAAAGCTATTTTGGTAAGGAACCACATATGCTCTTTGACGAATTTAGCGCAGATTCTATTAATGCCGCAAGTATAGGGCAGGTGCACCGCGCTAAAAAAGACGGGAAAAACCTTGCCGTAAAAATACAATATCCGGGAGTAAGGGAGAGTATAGGTACTGATATAGCATTAGTAAAACCCATTGCTATAAGGATGTTTAATCTTCAGGGTGCTTCTGATGAATATTTTCAGGAAGTTGAAGATAAGCTGATGGAAGAGACTGATTACATACTGGAACTTAAACAGAGCGAAACCATCCGTATTGCCTGCGCCCATATTGACAACCTGAAGTTTCCAAAATACTATCCTGAGTTCTCTTCTGAAAAGATCATTACAATGGACTGGATGGAAGGTATACATCTTTCTGAATTCTGTAAAACAGAGACCTCACAGGATAAACGCAATAAGGTAGGACAGGCGCTATGGGATTTTTATATGTATCAGATACACGAACTTAAAAATTTTCATGCCGATCCGCATCCGGGAAACTTTCTTGTAGATACTGAAGCTAACCTGATGGCTATCGACTTTGGCTGTATGAAAAAGATACCTGACGATTTCTATGTGCCGTATTTTGACCTGGCTAAAAAAGAAAACCTGAATAATGCAGCCTTCTTTAACGATAAACTATATGAACTGGAAATATTGAAAGCTAACGATTCACCAAAAGAGATTGCGTTCTTTTCTACACTATTTCATGATTTGCTTACGGTGTTTACCGAGCCATTCCAGCAGGATCGCTTTGATTTTTCAGACACGAAGTTTAGTGATGCTATTGCAGGGCTAAGCGAAAAATTTGCCAATGATAAGACATTGAGAAAAATGAATGGGAATCGTGGTTCTAAACATTTTATCTATGTAAACAGAACATTTTTTGGCTTGTATAGCTTACTCTTTGATCTAAAGGCAGATATAGATGTAAGTTCCTATAACGGATATATATCTAAAATATAATCCTCTTATTAAAGTCTCCTGTTTCGGCAGGAGATTTTTAGTTAAGGAACCGGAATTTCTTCTTCCAACAAATTGTGTTCTGTCTTATCATAGTAGATACAGGTCATCTCAACCATGTCGACTACCCACTTTTCAACACCGTTTTCGGCACAGTGGGTGCAAAAAGTAGCATAGTCGGTTTCACCGGCCTGATGCGCATTGAGCTGATGGATGAACTGGTTCTTGTCACTTTTATCGGCAATCTGTTTAAGATCATATTTTGCAGGCGATTGCACCCTGAAATTATCACTGCCCCAGTAAACGGTATGCCCGTCTTTTACATAGGTTGTATAATGTATTACCCCAAGCTTTATGAGGTCTTGTACATATTGCGGAAAATCGGCGCCACTCTTTACTTTTGAGTGTGCTTCCTTGATTTGGTCAATAGTAAACATACTCGTCAATTTTAGGATACTAAAGGTACAAAATTTTAAGGTTAGGTGTTTTTAGAGATGGTATAAAATGTTGTAATGTAGTTTTTTACAAAAAAAAAGCACCTGAATGATCAGGTGCTTTTGCTTAAGCCTGCGGAATATCTTCAACAATGAGTGCATTGCCGGCAATGTCATAATACGTACAGGTCATGCGTGTAATATCGGTTACCCATTTTTCTACTCCTGCGCTGGCAGCCTGCCTGCAAAAGGTCATATAATCTGTTCCTCCGGCCTGATGTACCTTCAGGGCTTTGCCAAGTTGTGAAACTGAAGAGGTCTCTGCTATTTCAAGAGTTTCATACTTGACAGGAGATTGTGCCATATGATCGTTATCACCGCAAAATATGCTGTGTCCGTCTGTTACGAAAGTGCTGTAGTCGGTAACGCCCAGTGCTTTAATATCCTGGATGTACTGAGGAAAATCGGCGCCGCTTTTTACTTTGCTGTGCGCATTTTTAATCTGATCGATGGTAAACATGATTTAATAAATTAAGAATTAATACACTGCAAATATTCAAAAGGCAGCAATCCTGTAATTGTAAAAAATCGTTTATCTGGTATCTGCCGAAAAGAACTGTTCGGGAGTTTCGCCGGTAAAGGTTTTGAAGTCTTTTATAAAGTGAGACTGGTCAAAGTAGCCTGCTGCATAGCCAAGCTCGGTAAAGCTGTTGTTGCTGCTGTTATTTATGACCGAATTGATACGGATGATAGATGAGAATTTTTTAGGCGTAGCGCCAACAGTTTTGCGGAATCGCTTTTCCAACGGACTTTGGCTTATGTAAAGTCTTTGCGCCAGCTCATTAATGCGCAGCGTACCGTTAGAATTGATGATGAGGTTAAGTGCCTGCGATACTAACAGGTCAGACTCTCTGTGCTGCAATTGCGAAAGGAGGAATGCTTCAACGATCTTTATTCTCTGATTGTCCGTTTCGACTTCTGCTAATTGCTCTTCTACTGTTTCAATGACTGATTTTGGTATGAAAGTATCGAGGGAAAGGCTTTCGGAGAAGATCTCGTTTATCGGAATCTTAAAAAAGTGGGAAGCGCCGGTCTCCGTAAAGAAAACCAGTACTGTACCTATGTTTGCAGAATTTTTAAATATCTGATATGAATCCAGCAGTCCGGTTATTCCGGAAATGGAAAGGTTTCCTTCTCCCGATCCCTTTATCTTTTGCAGCGACCCGCGGTACTGAAACCCTATAACCGCCGAGGTTCCCGGCAGCACCTTATATTCTTTGGCCTCGCTATTTTCAGAAATAACAAAGTGCCTTATATAAGGCTGAAGGCTAACGCTGGGTATGTATCTGTCAAACCGCATACCCAAAGGTACATAAAAAGGGACTATTCAAGTCCCTTTTTGTCTGGGTGCCAAAAGGGTTTGGTCTTTATTTGTTTAGGGGAGAAATTCAGTTCTTTTTTAAAGTAATTGTTCAGTCCCACGCATATGGAAGTTTCTCCGGCTATATATACAGCCGTACTTTCTTTACGGATGCCACTCCACGATATTTCTGAAATAAGATCTTCAAGCGTATTGGCGCACGATTCCAGGAAACCAAAATTACGTTTAGGATAGATGTCTTCAAAGTGATGGTCCCTGCTGGAAGAATATACTATTCCTGCTGCTGTTTTGTTATAGCCGGTATGGCGGTTAAGCTCATACAGGTGGGCAAGAGATGAGATATCTCCCAGGAATAAATGATTGTGGGCATCCGGATTCAGGGTGAATTTGCCTTCAGGCCCGCGGAAATATATGGTGTCTCCGCAGTCCAGGCTTTGTACCCATTTGGCGCCCTGCCCGTTAGAAAAGGTACAGATGGCAAGATCGGCCTCATTGGTCAGGTCGTCATAATACCAAATAGAGTAGGTGCGCACAAGATTAGTCAGCGAGGTGATGTTGTCAAGTCCTACCAGGACCCTGAGTTGCTGGCCGGGGATATAGTTCTTTAAGATGTCGCCACTGATCTTTATCCTGATATGATAGGTCGTGGGTGTTATCTGTTCTTTATGGATAAGCTCCGCACTGCGGAAAGTCTTGTTGATGATAGTTTGTATAAAGCTCATATTATGGTGATTTGCTTGTGCAAAGTACCGTAAGGAGCTTTAAATTCTGATTTTACAAATAATGTAAATTATTGGACTATTCGCGGAATTTTTTTCGAAATAAGAGTGGAGTGAGACCCGTTATTTTTTTGAATAGCCTCGAGAAATAGGTGTGGTCGTCATAACCGAGCGTATAGGCTATTTCCTTAATGTCGGCATCAGTATAATATATCTGTTTCTTGGCTTCGGTAATCATGGCGTCCTGCAGCCAGTGCGTTACCGATAGCCCGGTAACGGTATTGACACAGTGATTGAGGTGAGAAGTAGTGATGTTCAGTTTTTTGGCATAGAACGATGGCAAGTGTAAAAAGGAATGCTGCTCCAGCAAATTTTTGAATTTGGCAGTTATGATGGTCGCCTGTGTTTTGGCTTGTGGCTTTATGTGTCCTTTTTTGTAATACAAAGCGGATGCCTGACTAAGAAAAGCAGTAAGCAGGCCATTGAGGATAATTGCTTTATAGGGATTATCCGATGTAAAGGTGCTGTAGAGAAGGGCAGCGGTTCCTTCGAGATCGGCTCCTTCGTTCTCTTCAAATTTTATATACTGTTGCTGTGCCGAGAGGTTTTCGAGCATTTCACGCAAATGAGTGGGGGCAAGAAAAGATTCTACTGTCATAAAAAAGCCCCTGACATCATTGCTTGCATCTTTTGGGGCGTGCACCTGATAAGGTTTTACAACCATCAGCCCCTTTGACGAGAGATGAAAGTCTTCCATGTCGCAGTGAAAGGTAGCTGTGCCCTCGAGGACTATAAGAAAGATATAATGGTCGTCCATGTGTTCTTCCATATAGTGCTCGGGGCCTATTTCTTTTTTTGCATCCTCAAACGAAACATAGTCCAGGTCGATACCGCCAACCGCACGGGCATCCTGTTTGTTTATGGGTATGTTTTTGAGGGTTTTCATATTGGCTAAGACTCTTTATACGGCCTTAATGAGTTTATTGCTTTTTCGATCTCACTTTTCTGTGCATCGTCTGCATAGGTATAGATAAAACCAAAAGCAAAACCTTTTTCGATAGTAATGAGGTAGGTTTGACTTATGCGCATATCTTCCAGGTAGGTAACAAGATTCATTTGGTAAAAATCCATTCCGTTCAGTGTTTTCTTGCGAAAAGAATTATCTATCTGAACAATATTCATAGTGCCGCTGCTAAGTCCTTTGTTTAACTTATTGAGATATACCTCAGGAGTTACGGCAAAAGAATATTGGCCTACATTTTCGGCAATCATTATCAGGTTATGATTAAAGGGAACTGTATTGGGTTCGTGGGCAAAAGCAGTAAAAAGGTTGGCCGTGGTAATTTCAGAAGCTTTTATGGCTGCATTTTTTTTGGTATCATCGGTAAGTGCAGCATCGCGGCCTTGCTGCATAAGCTCTTCTTTCTGTTTTTCATCCTGTACCTGCCAGCCTTTTGGCACGTCCATCTTAACATTAAAAAAAGTATTGGTGTAGGTATTGTTTCTTACGCGGCCGTAGTCAAATCCTTCAATTTCTTTTACTGCAACAGGCCTGTCTTCATATTTGTTGCATCCGGCCAGGATAAAAAAGGCAATAAAAAGTACAGCTTTAATGGTTTGTTTCATGGTTGGTTATTTGATGTAAAAATAAGTAAATAACTAAAATAGCCTAAGTTTATGTCTTCATATCAAAGCATGCTGTATAATATTGTCAACTACTACTATCAAAAAGTTAAACGGCCTGTAATCCGCAAAGTTTTTCTTATTTTTGGAAGCTATTAGGATGTTATGACAGAAGAAAAAGTAATACTGGTAAACGAGAAGGATGAGCAGATAGGCCTTATGCCAAAAATGGAGGCTCACGAAAAAGCCTTACTACATCGTGCTTTCTCGGTTTTTATACTGAATTCAGACAATGAGGTCATGCTGCAGCAGCGTGCAGCCCAAAAATACCATTCACCACTATTGTGGACAAACACCACCTGCAGCCACCAGCGCGAAGGCGAGTCTAATATCGAAGCAGGAATACGCAGGCTAAGGGAGGAAATGGGATTTGAGACCGATCTGAAAGAGCTTTTCTCTTTCATATACAAAGCACCTTTTGATAACGGCCTGACCGAACACGAATTGGACCATGTGATGATAGGCTACTATAATGAAGAGCCAAACATCAACAGGGATGAGGCCGAAAGCTGGAAGTGGATGAGCATTGACGCTGTTAAAGAAGACATGCAGCAGCAGCCCGAACTGTATACTGTATGGTTCAGGATCATTTTTGATGAATTTTACCATTTTTTAGAAGACCATAAACTATAGTTTAATAGTTGACGGTTGTCAGTTGTCAGATAATCCGGCAACCATCAACCAGAAACCAACAACCAAAAGATGAGAGTAACCGTAAGCAGAAGTGCCCATTTTAATGCTGCCCACCGCCTGTACCGCAAAGACTGGAGCGAGGAGCAGAACAATGCTGTTTTCGGCAAATGCAATAACGCTAATTTCCACGGGCATAACTATGAGCTTATAGTGAGCGTTACCGGAGAGATAGACCCGCAGACGGGTTATGTTATTGATATAAAAATACTGAAGGATATTATTGTTGATGAGGTAGAAATGCCTTTTGACCATAAGAACCTTAACCTTGATGTGCCTGACTTTGCCGACCTGAATCCTACGGCTGAGAATATTGCCGTTGTGATCTGGAACAGGGTAAGAAGGCGCATAGATAGCGCAATGGATATTGAAGTGGTGCTTTACGAGACGCCACGCAATTTTGTTACGTACAGGGGAAACTAAGTCCAATCCAAAAAACATATATAATGAAATTGTATCCAATGGTCTTTGAGCCCATCCTGCAGGACAGGATATGGGGCGGAACCAAATTAAGAACCGACCTTGGCAAGACCAACCTGCCTACCGAAGCTACAGGTGAAAGCTGGGAGCTTAGTGATGTAAAAGGCAATGTGAGCGTAGTTGCCAATGGTGACTACAAAGGGCAGGACCTCGCAGGGCTGCTTGAGAAATTCCCTGCCGAGGTGTTGGGCTATAAAGTCTACGAGAAGTTTGGAAATGAATTTCCGTTATTGTTTAAATTTCTTGATGCAAGAGACGATCTTTCTATTCAGGTGCACCCTAATGATGAACTGGCTAAAAAACGCCATAATTCTTTCGGCAAGACCGAAATGTGGTATGTTATGCAGGCTGATGAGGGTGCGCGCATCATTGTAGGTTTTAAGCATAAATCGAGCCCTGAGGAATATTTGGAGCATCTGGAAAACAAAAGCCTTATTGAGATACTGAATGAAGTACCGGTAAAAAAAGGCGATGTTTTCTTTCTTGAAACAGGAACCATTCATGCGATAGGAGCAGGGATAGTGATTGCCGAGATACAGCAGACATCTGACATCACATACAGGATATACGACTGGGACAGGGTAGATGCACAGGGTAATTCACGCGAACTGCATGTTGAGCTTGCACTCGATGCGATGAACTATAACACTACCGAGACCCAAAAACATTATACCACATTACAAAACCAGCCTAATGTAATGGTGGACTGCCCGTATTTTACTACGAGCTACCTGCCGCTTAACGGCAGTACAGGTGTAAGCAAAGAGGGCAGCAGCTTTACGGTTTACATTTGTACCGAAGGCGAATTTGCCGTGGAAGCCAATGGCGAAAAGCACAATTTCAAAAAAGGTGACACGGTACTCATACCGGCTTCATTAAAGATTTACATCCTTTCGGGAGAGGCTACGTTATTAGAAATAGGCATTTCTTAACAAAAGAGTCGGAGAATAACCGTAACTTTGCAAACAAATTAAAAATAAAATAGAGATGGCAAGCGTAAAAAACTTAAAGAAAGACATCAATTTCGTATTAGGAGACATTATCGAAGCGGTTTACGTTTGGGAAATAGCTACAGGCGGAAAACCAACTGAAAAAACAGAAGCGCTTATAGATGAGGCTATTGTCCTTTTTGACAACCTTATTGTTAAAGTAAATCAGAAAAACGTTGAAAATAAAAAAGAACACTTCAGGGCTATCAACAAACAGCTTGAAGAATCTGCTACACAATTAGTTGAGAAAATCAACGCGCTGTAAGCAGAAAAAATCAGTAAAATGGGGCGATAAATAGTTGCAAAATTCAAAACCGCACTATATATTTGCACCCGTATTGAGACGCCGGTGTAGCTCAGCTGGCTAGAGCAGCTGATTTGTAATCAGCAGGTCGTGGGTTCGAGTCCCTCTATCGGCTCAA
>NZ_JBTKVX010000003.1:0-219022 GCF_054457175.1 Flavobacterium hauense | reverse complement strand
CCTGCATTACTACTCTTACATAGAGTTCAGTATCAGTAATCTTCATGATCTCATAGATTACATTAGTACCTATATAGTATCCCATAGTACCGCCGTTAAGGCTCATTGATGTTCCTGTCGTTTTATCAGGAGCTACCAGTGAGGTTGTAGGCATAAGGCTTACCATATAGTCAGCCGATGTGTCATAAGCAAGACACTGATCATCCGGAGCACTGCTACCGCCAACACTGTTGAAGGTCGCATTGAAGAATATATTGCCATCAGTATTAAGTTTAAGTCTCATATTATCGCCATCCTTGGTAAAGACTAACGATTCCTGATAGAAACAAGCCGCCGATCCTGAAGATTTTTCAAAAGGGCCAGCACCATAATACTGAGGTATAGCACCATTATCGGTAGCATCATTAGGGCCTACACCAAGATGTCCTGGTTTAGCGGCAAACCAATACCAGGTTTTGTTTGTGCCTCCGGTTAATTTCTGAACTGTTTCAGGATCTGTAAAGCTGCTGTAAACAGTAACATTTATTGATTTTGTTGTAGGTGCACCACCGCTGCCATAAGCAATTGCGGTTATAACATAAGTATGTGTACCTGTTTTTGTAAAACGCTTTGTAGCCTTGCCCAAAGGTGCGGCTTCGCTTTGAGTACCATCGCTAAATTTAAACTGATAGGTCATTGCGCCTTTAGCGGTAGCAGTAATGTTTACCAGTCCTGAACCATCACCATCGGGGAATTCTGGAGATGAAACGCCTACGATCTCTGCTGTTACCTCCAGTTCTGTCGGGGCATTGATATCGCCAAAGCTAAGGTCTTCTTCCTGGCAGCCACTTACCAATACAAGTACCAGCAGGAATTTTATAATGTTGTTTATCTTTTTCATAATCTTAGTTCGATTGTTTTATATCATCAAAATAATAAGTTGATCCGTCTCCGCTAACACCAAAATTAAAGAACAATGTAACTGTCTGGTAATTTACAGAGCTGTCAATAGCATCTTCATAATCATATGTAAGTTCCTCCCATGCATTAGCAACGGTAGTGTTTACTATTTTTTCCATAAATACCTGATTGTCTCCTGCTTTCTCAATTTTCAGCAATACCGGTATACCTGCCTGCGGCGACCATACTTTTATCTTTAACTTCTTCTGTATGCTAAAGTCGATTGGGGCAACAAGAGGCATAGCTACACCAGCCCATGTTTGTGATCCGTTAGCTTTAAAAAGCTTACCTACACCGGCACTGGTATTAATGCCTGTCTGGTCAGGATTCACGTCAATAGAACCTATTGCATCACCAAAGCTAACTATGTTTGTAGGGCTCTCAAAGTTTAGTGGCAGTGGGTTAATAGAAAGCTTAACATCGTCAAAATAATATGTTTCGCCTGCACCGCTTGTTCCAAAGTTAAAGAACAGTACCAGTTTAGAGAATTCCTGAGTGTCGTCAATGCTACCGTAGTTAAAAGTCAGGGTTTCCCATGCATTAGCAACTGTAGTGTATTGCTGGTTCTCAAAATTGATTCCTGCATTGGCTGCATTTTCTACTTTTAGTATAACCGGTATACCCGCTGCCGGCGACCATACTTTCATGGTAACGCTTTTGTAGGTTACAAAATCCAGTGTCTCGTCAAGCTGAATAGCTGTTCCTCCCCATGTCTCCCCAGCATTTTTAATGTGCTGACCTACTTTAGAGCTTGTATTGATACCCGTAGATTGCGGGTTATCAATTACGCTTGTAGCTGGTCCTCCAAAATCGCTGAAAGTGTATGTAATTGTTGTATTCTCAAAGTCAAGGGGTAGGATAAGCGGGTTAAGGATAGTAACCTCTTTGGTAGCTGTAGTGGTAGCAACACCACCGCTATATGCTACAACAGTAATTGTATATGTCCCAACTCCACTATACACATGGTTTACAGTTTGTCCTTCGTTAAAAGGAACCGGGGTTTCGCCAGCCTCGCCAAAGGTAACTTCAAAAAATGTCTCAAAATCTGCTTTGGCAGTCACATCCATAGCCAGTGAATTTCCTGCTACAGGAGTAGCAATAATTTCAAGGTTTTCAGGAGCCCTGAAGGCTACAGTAAGTTCCTGGGTTGCTTCGCTGCTTTTACCGGTAATGTCATAAGCCACAATCCTTATCTGATAAATGCCTTCGGCATAGGTATGTTGCATACTTTGTCCAATACCAAGCGCTACAGGTTCTACAGCGCCATCGCCATCATACACCTCAAAACGAATGGCACCGTCGGCATTTGGTGTAATGGTCACAAGTCCCGAGTTGTCCTGTGTAATGGTAAACAAGGCAGAGATGTTACTTGCCGGTGCCCCATTATTAACATCATTAAGGCTGTTTTCGTCATCTGAACAGCTAATTGCAAAAGCTGTCAGCATAAACAGTAATAGTATCTTTATATTTTTCATGATCTCTTAGTTTGTATATCCCGGATTTTGTGTCCAGAGGTTATTAGAAAAACGAATTTCCTCAAAAGGGATAGGGAATAGCTCATTTTTATTCTCTTCAAACCCTTCAATAGCATCCTTAGCCTGTTTAGTCCTCACAAGGTCAAAGAAGCGGTGGCCTTCGCCAAATAGTTCTTTTCTTCTCTCGTTAAGGATATCCTGAATAAGGTTAGAAGTACTGGTGATATCATGGCTTGTATTGCCATATGCTCTTCTTATTACCTCATTCACATAACCCATTGCTACACCTGTGTTACCTGCATTAGCATGTGCTTCTGCAGCCATTAGGAGAACATCGGCATAGCGTATTGCACGGTAGTTATTAGGGTTAGTCAGGTTTTTATCCCCTGCAGCTTCATCTCTTCTTGTTCTTGGTATGTATTTTCGGTTAAACAGGCCAGTGTCTTCATGTGCAGGGGCATAAGTACACCCACAGTTAGCCATATTAAGAAGTGTTACAGCAAGACGGTTATCGCCTTCTTCATAAAGCCCTACAGCTTCAGGAACCGGGACGTTGAAGCTAAATCCGGAAGTAAACGAAGGTCCTTCGTAACTCCTTGGACCACTAAATCCTACTGCTACGTTCCCTTCACTACATTGAAGACAGCCAAAACCGGCACCTTCAACATCGGTATATTGTACCTCAAAAACAGATTCAGTACTGTTTTCCTGAGCATCTTCGAATAGGTTAAGATAATCATTACCTTGTTTTAGGGAGAATTTTCCGCTGCCTATCACTATATCAAATATTGCTGCTGCCTGTCCATATTTTTCTGAATGGCCATCGCCAATTGTCGCATGATATAAATATACTTTTCCAAGTAGTGACTGGGCTGCACCTTTTGTTACCCTTCCTACCTGAGGAGCATCTAATGCAAGTTCAGGAATAGCAAGCAATAAATCGTTTTCAATTGCTTCATATACTTCCTCAGCGCTTGACCTTGGTATTGTAAGCTCATCGCCAAGCGCAAATCGTGCGTCACCTTTCATTGGGATGCCACCAAACCATTTTACAAGCTCAAACTGGTAATAGGCACGAAGGAAACGTGCTTCGGCAATAATCTGTGCTTTGCCTTGAAATTCGGTTTTGTCTTTAAATTCAAGGATATAACTTGCGCGGTTAACTCCTGCAAACATCCAGTTCCAAATATCCCTAAGGTTTGAATTTACTGAACTATGTGTCATGTCATCAACCTGTTGCCAACCCACTACGTCATTGGCGTCGGCACCACCGGCAAAGGTATTGTCTGATGCAATCTCGCCAAGTATGGCGTTTACATACGTTGATTGAAGTATGTCATAAGTGGCTATTAACGCTTTGTTGTATTCTTCTTCAGAGTTAAAATAACTGTCTGAACTTATTGAATATGGTATATCTCTCTCGATAAAATCGTCGGTACACGAAACCAATACTGTTGTTGTAAGGCTTAAAGCCAGTATTGCGGTTGTTATTTTTCTTTTCATTTTTTAAAAATTTAGATTTACACCGAATAGATAAGTTCTCGGAATAGGATAGAAACCAAAATCGATTCCTGATGATAGTGGTGCACCACTGCTCGCACCAGGATCATATCCTCTGTATTTGGTGAAAGTATACAGGTTATTTACACCCATGTATAATCTTAATTTAGTGATTCCTGATTTTTTTATGAAATTTTCATTGATGGAGTATCCAAGCTGTACATTTTGTATCCTGCAGTATGAAGCATCTTCAACAAAATAATCTGAGAATACGTTGTTAGCAGTATTACCTGTAGTTACCCTCGGGACTGAGTTGCTTGTTCCCTCACCATGCCATCTTCCTAAAAGATAGTTAGAACGGTTAACATCGGCTGCATCTCTTTCGTAGTTCCTTACCATATCGTTGCCTAAAGAAGCAAAAGCATAGGCAGCAAGATCAAATCCTTTGTAGTTAAGCTGCAGGTTAAAGCCCATTGTTGCATCAGGAATAGGGTCACCAACATTGGTTCTGTCGTTAATATCTACTTTATTATCGCCGTTAACGTCTACATAGCGTATGTCTCCGGGTTGAGGGGCAGTATTATTTACTCCCGTTTGAGGAACGTGAGCATCTATTTCAGCCTGATTCTGGAATATACCATCTGTTTTATAACCATAGAAATAACCTATTGGCTGGCCTACTTCCATTCTTGTCATAGAAGGCTGGCCTACGCCAAAGCTTCCTCCCTCAATGTAGCCAGTACCATTATTCACTTCAAGAACTTCATTTTTCAGGAAAGTAACATTATAACTGGCACGGAAATTAAAGTCATCGCCAATTTTGTCACTGTAAGTTAAAGCAAGCTCAAGACCTTTGTTTTCTACTTTACCAGCATTGATAGCAGGATTTAATCCGCCTGGTCCGTTAGTACCTATGATACCCGAAACAGGAATACCTGGGATGATAAGATCTTTTCTTGTATCTATAAAATAGTCAGCGGTAAATTCAAGTTTATCATTGATAAATCTTAAATCAACACCAACATCAAACTTTCGGGCTTCTTCCCATTTGATATCAGGGTTTGGAAGTGCTCCAATTGCGGCTCCCTGTACCAGCTGGCCATTAAAAAGGTATGTTGCCTCACCATTTAATAACCCTACATATGGATTATCACCAAAACCTGTATCGTTACCTAATGCACCATAACTCGCTCTTAATTTTGCAAAACTTACAGCTTTAGACTGTTTGTAGAATGCTTCATCAGAAATTATCCAACCACCGGTTACCGATGGGAAATACGCCACACGGTTATTTGGGCCAAATCGCGTTGACAAATCCCTTCTTAACATACCCGAAAGCAAATACCTTCCTTTGTAGTCATATTGTAAACGTGCAAAATGTGATAGCCTTCTGTTGTCATAGACATAAGAACCTACAGTTTTAGATTCAGAGAATCCTGTTGTCAGGCTAATGTCGGCAAAGTGTACATCATTATTAGGTACGTCAAAGCCGGTAGCATATAATCCTTCTCCCCAAGATTTATATGCTGTCATACCAAGGGTAAAGGTAAAGTTATGTGCTTCGGCAAACGATTTTTTGTAGTTCGCATAAAGGTCAAAAGAATAATCATTATCCTGGAAAGAGTTCTGGTTTACGCTGCTTCTGGGCGTGTCAAATACTTTTCCTCCATAATTAACCATTTTGTTGAATACCTTTTGTCTTGCATTTTGGGTATTGAAACCGATACGGCCTGTAATGACTAAATCTTTAATGATTTCATAGTCAAGGCCAAATGTACCATTCAGTTTTTTTAAGTTGTAGTCGTTATAGGTGTTTGCTATTTGTGCAAGCGGGTTGATAATTTCTATTCCAAGATTGCTTCCCGGTGCACTTCCTCCTGTAGGTAATACGGTAAAATCTCCATTTGCATCATAAGGAGTGTATATTGATGGTGTATTGATGGCATTAAATAATACAGAGCCTAGTACATTCTCGTTAAGCGAATTCCTGTCAAAAGAAGTATATGTAGCATTTGTATTTAATTTAATCTTGTCAGTAAGGTCAGCGTTAAGTGATAAACGTGCTGTGTTTCTTAAGAAACTCGACTTATTACCGCCAATAATACCTTCCTGGTCAACATGCGAACCACTCACGCTATATGATATTTTTTCTCCACCACCGGAGATCGTCAAATCGTGATTGATTACAGGTACACCTTTATTGAATACTTCATCCTGCCAGTCGGTCCCAACGCCAATACCTGAAACATCAGTAAAAGGCAGTGCTTTACCTCCGTTAGCATACCTTTCGTTTTGCAACAATGCATATTCGGTAGCGTTTAGGAGATTCATTTTTTTAGAAGTTTCCTGGAAACCGGTATACGAGTTGAAAGAAAAAGATGTTTTGCTGTTTTTCTTACCTCTTTTAGTTGTTACCAATATGATACCGTTAGCAGCAATAGTACCATATATAGCTGCCTGAGCATCTTTTAATACAGTAATACTTTCTATATCATTTGGATTCAATAAATTAATGTCTCCCAAATAACCATCTATGATTACTGCAGGGTCGGCATTACCATTTGTACCGATACCCCTTATACGAATACTAAGGTTAGCACCGGGCGCTCCTGATGTGGTTGTTACATTTACACCTGAAACAGTTCCCTGTAAAGCCTGTTCTACCTTAACAGGTTTTAACTGGTCAATTGTTTTGCTGTCTACAACGCCTACAGCACCCGTTATTTCTTTCTTCTTTTGGGTACCATAGCCGATGACAACGACCTCTTCAAGCATTTTAGAATCCTCCTCCAGTTTTACTGTTACATTTGGGCCTGTAACAGTGGCTTCAAGAGGTTTAAAGCCCACAAAGCTAAAGACAAGCACTGCGCCTTTGGGGGCAGCTATGGTATAATTACCATCCATGTCTGTTACTGTTCCTACTGTGGAATTTTTTACCGTGACATTCACACCGGGCATAGGTAATCCGGTTGCCACTTCGCTTACCTTTCCGCTAACTTCTATGTTTTGGGCAAAGCCAAAAGTTGAAATCAGCAAAAAAGCAATCAAGAATAGTTTTGACTTCATATAAAATTGTTTTTTGTGATAATCTAAAATTATATCACAATTAATTATAAAGAATAAAATTAACCCCTACAAAATATATACAATTCGAAATTATTTTGGTTTTGAGGTCGAAATATGGCACAGAGCTACTGTTAACAGCATTTTAAGATAATGTTGCTTTATGTGAAATAGTTACGAAAACCTTGTAAATAGTGGTTTTGTTGAGGTGTTGTATAGGTGAATTTCGTTTTTGTTGTAGTTTGTTATATCGATAGAATGTACTCAACAAGCCCTAATTCATGCGATAATTCCATTTTCTTCCTCAAACGATATCGTTTTATCTCAACACTTCTAACAGATATGTTAAGCAAGGGGGCAATTTCCTTTGACGAAAGGTTGAGTCTCAGGTAAGCACAAAGCCTCAAATCATTTGGCGTAAGCAGGGGATGGGTATTTTTTACTTTTTTCAGGAAGTCCTTATCGGCATTGTTAAAAGCTTCTTTAAACATATCCCAGGTATCATCCTCGTTAATGTTTTTATTTATTGTAGTTATGACCGACTTGACACTGCGTTCATTGCCCTCAGATGTTTTCTTAAGATCATCTTTGATCATGGACAGCAGTTCATTCTTTTTGATGAGATTCATAGTAGAGACGGCAAGTTCCCTGTTCTTGCTTTCAAAATCCTGCTCAAGCTGCTGATTTTTCACTTTCATGAGTTCCTGCTCATTTTCCAGTTCTTTTATTTCCAGGAGCCTATTATTCTCTTCGATAAGTTTTTCTTTTTGCCTGTGGTAGTAATTTTTATAAGCACGGTTTATCATATAGGCGGCAATTGCAAATAGGATCAGGTAAATAAACAATGCCACATTGGTGGCATACCATGGCTTTAATATGGTAAACGAATATTCAGCAATATTAGCCGATATGGAGTTGCCGGTCTTAGCCCTTACTTTAAAGACATAATGCCCCGGAGGCAGATTCTTGAAGTTAGCAGTAGACTTGGTACTCCATTCGCTCCATTCGTCTTGCATGCCTTCTAAAAGGTACTGAAATTCGGCACTCACATATTTGCTGTATTCAGGAACTGTGAAAGAAAAATTAAGGTTGTTTTCCTTGTATTTAAAACTCCCTTCAGTACTGATTGCCCTTGAAACGGCACTTTGGTTAAGGGTATTGATTGCGATATTAGTTATGCTTATATTGTAGGTGTTAAAGCTTAATTCGTTAATATTAAGGGTATAATAACCGTCTGTGGTACCTACAAGGTAAATGCTTGGTGTAATCTGGGTTATGTTTTCAAAGCCAAGCATTGAGTTGGTCAGTGAAGAGGGGATAGATATTATATTATGCTTTAGTTCGGCATTGAGCTTCCCTGCTGAAAAGTAATTGATATAATCTTTTGTAAAGAACCATAGCTTGTCGGAACTGTCGGGTGTAAGCTTACCCGAAGTATACTCATCTTTGGTTAGAACTTTTGAAAGCTGCTCCTGCTTTACAAAATTCCTTGTCTTGGCATCAACCTTAAAGAATCCGTCTTTAGAGGCATAGTAAATATCATTGTTGAATTTGCTAAGGCTGGCATTTTTACCTTTTTCAGGAGATTTGTAAGCAACAAATTTTATGGCTTTTGTAAAGTCTTTATCAGTAACGATCCTGAACACGCCCTTATATTCGTGGCTTATGTAAATATCGTTTTTACCCAGTGTCTCAAAGTAGCGGCTGGAGTAATCGAATCCTTTGATCCAGTTCCTGAATTTCCAGCCTCCTGCACTCTTTTCAAGTACCGATATGCCGTGATAATTACCCTGTAATAGTAAGTTAGCGTTTGTTGGATGCTTTTCGAGTTTCCAGGTACCGGATGCCGAAAATATTTGAGAAGCTCTGTTTGCATTTATGATATAAGTGCCTGAGTCATGCCCGCAAAAGAGGGTATTGTCATAAGTATATAAAGACCAAACCTGTCCTTTTGTGCCGGGAATGAACTTAAAATCCTCATTGGTAGTATAACTTTTATAAAAAAGTCCTTGGTTTGTGCCTATATACAACAGGCCATTATGGAGGATAGAGGTATATACTGTGCCTAAAAAACCGGTATCATCAACAAAACTCTTTACTGCCGACTGCAGGTTGATACAGTTAATACCATTATCAAGCCCTATCCACAGATTCTTATCTTTATCTTCAAATAGTGATAATGCAGTATTATTGCTCAGTCCTTTATTTTGGGTAATATGATATCGTATGCGTCCTTCTTTACTCAGTATAAATATACCATTTGATACCGATCCAAGGGCAAGGCCTCCGTCGCTAAGCATTTGGCCACTATAGATGCTACTGCTTTTAAGTTCGCTGTCAGCTTCTGTTGACCAGTTAGAAACAATACCATTTTTATATTCTAAAAAGCCGTTCAGCTGGGTCTGTATGAGCAGACCTTCGTTTCGGTCGTAGATATTGACGATCTTATTTTTTGTAACAGCAGCATCGGCAGTCAGCAGCTTACTTTTGCCATTTTCTATTTCATACAGTCCGGTTCCAAAGGTTTGATACAGTATTTTACTGTTTACCATAAACACTTTGTTCACGCCTGTTTCTGGCTTTATAATGTTAAACGATTTATTTCTGGTATCATAAACAAATATCTGGCTCAGTGACTGAAAGATTACCCAGTGGTCATATTGGGCAATATTCCAGAACTGTTCGTCATCCAGTATTTTGCTTTTTACCGGTTTGCTCAGTGAATGATATTTTAGTATACCGTCCTTTTGTCTTTCCCAATAGCCAAACTCCATGTAGCAGCCGGTATATATCCTTTTATTTATTACTCTTACCGAGCGTAGGATTGTTTCATTGGGCGACGGATACAGTGTCCATGTCATCCCGTTATATTCAAGCAGGCCTTCGTTGTTGGCAAAATATATAAAACGGTTGCTATCCTGCGATATCATCCAGTTTTGGTTACCCGCATTATAAGTACCGGCATTAAATTTTACTATTGGGGGAAGCTCTTGTGCATGTATTGATAATACGGCAAAAAAGACATATATCGAAAGTAATTTTCGTATCAAGGGTTTGGTTTTTTAGAATAGAATTCTACGAATATACAATTACTGCAAAATAATATAAAGCCACTATACGCAAACGTTGGAGATAAATATGTCGTGAATAGGTATGCTATAGTGTTTTTATTGATACTTATGCAATATTGTGGTCTTGGCTGTTAAAAAAGATGTTAAATGTTTATGTTAAAGGAATAAAAACGGATAATTATTTAAAAACGCTAAGTTGCCTGAATAATAAAGATTTGTGACGTTTTTTACTCTGGCAAGTGAGTTAAAATAAGATTAAATAATTGTTTTTAAAATATTATTAAGAGTATGCAGGCATAGATTTGCCTCACTAACATTTACTTAATTTAAATTTTAAAAGACATGAAAAAGATTAATTTATTTATTTGCTCGCTTGCCATTGCAGGCTTAGGGTTTACATCTTGTAGTGATGACGACAATGAAGGAACAAACAATGATGTAAAGATTGAAGGAACGTATAACCTTGATGAGGTTAATACTGCGGCTGCTACTGACTTCGATCAGGATAACGATTCGCACATTGACCAAATGGAAGAGTCAGACTGTTATGATGGAGGAAGGGTTATCCTGAATTCTGATAATACCTTTGAGTATAAAATTACAGGTATCCTTATTAATGATGGTGTAGCCGGATGCGCACAGACACAAACTGTAACAGGTGTTTACACTGCCGAATCTGCCTCTGATCCTAAAAATGCGTTAATCACGCTAACGTATAATAATAACGGACAAACCGTAACACGCCAGTTTAACAAAGTAGGCGATAAGCTTACATGGAGCGATGCAACGATCATCTCATCATATCCAGACAGAAACGATGATGGTGCTGCTGTTATGGTACCGGGAAGTACTCAGTATGTGTACGAGAAATAATAAGATTAATTGCTATGAAATAAAAATGGATGCCAAACGGCATCCATTTTTTATATGATCTCGGCGCTGAGGCCGGCTTCAAGCAGTTGGGTGCATTGCGGCTTCAGGTCTTTAAATTCGCCTGTCTTAACAGTGCATTTGCCATTGTAGTGAACAATAAGCGAGCATTGTTCGGCTTGTTCTGCCGTATGGCGGCATACCCTGATTAGTGTGTCTATAACGTGGTCAAAAGTATTCACTTCATCATTGTATAACACAATCTCGTTGTTTGCGCCAATGGCTTCTTCAACCAATACCTCTTCTAATACTTTTTCTTTGGTACTCATATTCAAATGCTTAATCTAAAAATGCTAATTTACATATTTTAGCGAAACCCAATTGTTCCTGCTAAATTTTTTTGCAAAGGTAAGCCCTTTTTCAGTACATGAAGCATCAATTGCAGTAATGTCTTCTTCATAGAATCCACTCAGTAGGAGAATCCCGCCTTTGTTCAGGCAGTCAACGTACTGCTGCATATCGTTAAGTAATATGTTACGGTTAATGTTGGCAATGATAACATCATATTGCTTGCCCTTCAACAGTTCAGCATCGCCTTCATAAACAGTTATGTGGTGGCAGTTGTTGCGCTCTGCATTCTCAATAGAGTTCAGGTAGCACCAGTTGTCAATGTCAATTGCGTCGATAGGTTGTGCGCCCTTCATCTCGGCAAGAATAGCAAGAATAGCCGTTCCGCAGCCCATATCAAGGGTTTTTTTGCCTTCAACATCAGTTTCAAGCAGGTGCTGTATCATCATGAAGGTAGTCTCGTGATGCCCGGTGCCAAAACTCATTTTCGGCTCTATAACGATATCATATTTGGCTGCAGTCTTTTCATGGAAAGGAGCACGCACACGACAGGTATCGTCTACATCAATAGGCTCGAAATTTTTTTCCCATTCCTCATTCCAGTTTACCTGTTCGATCTCTTCAAAAGTATATTCGATCCTGAATTCAGGCGATTCCAGAATTTGTATATCATTCAGTATATCTTCGTTCCAGTATTGTTTCTGAATGTAGGCCGATAGTCCGTTTTCGGTTTCGATAAAACTTTCAAAAGGTGTTTCACCCAGTTCTGCGATTAGTATTTCAGAACCTAACTCTTTGGGTTCTACAGTAAAATGATATCCTATATAGATATTTGACATAACCTTAATTTTTTGCAAAGGTAACATTTACGTAACATTGCTTGGTAATAATTAATATTAAGTTTGCGCAAACTTTACAATGCTTCCGTAAAGGCTATTTTTGCCCCCGCTTTAATACGATTATTACGGAGCTTGTATCGTTTTTACGCAAAACACGAACAAATTTTTCAAACAGGTATTAAATGAAAAACATTTTTACGTTACTTATTATCTTTATTGGCCTTAGTGCAGCGGCGCAGGAAACCGTGATCAAAAAGACTACTACCGATAACGACCTTAAGCTTTCTGCACTTCCGTATTATAATTATGGTAAGGGTGTGGGATTAACCTCTCCGGATAGTATTTTCCAGTTCAACATCCGCTTCAGGATGCAGAACCGTGCGACTTACATACAAAATGAGGACGAAGACGGAGCGATAACAGGAGAAATTCGCCGATTAAGGCTTCGTTTTGATGGTTATGTGGGCGATCCACGTTTCATTTATGCTATTCAGCTTTCATTTGCTCCCGGCGATGTAGGCCCTGTTGAACCTGGTGAAAATATTAATATTATCCGTGATGCGGTTGTATTCTATAGGCCTAACAAACGTTGGAACTTTGGTTTTGGGCAGACAAAACTGCCGGGTAACCGCCAGCGTGTGAACTCATCAGGAGGTTTACAGCTTACCGACAGGAGTATCAATAATGCAAGGTTTAATATAGACAGGGACTTTGGTTTTCAGGTGCACCATCAAATAGAAGAATTGAATAAATTCTCTTATGCAATGAGAGGTGCCATAAGTACAGGTGAAGGAAGGAACTCTACCGATAAGCCTGACAATGGACTGGCTTATACAGGAAAATTGGAATTGTATCCGTTAGGGGCGTTTACTAAAGATGGTGCTTTTTTTGAGGGCGACCTTAAAAGAGAGCCTAAGCCTAAATTTATGGTGTCAGGTGCGTACCAGTACAATGACATGGCAAGAAGGACAGGCGGACAGCTTGGGCTTGACCTTTATGACAAGAGAGACATACAGACACTATTATTAGATGGTATGTTTAAATATAATGGCTGGGCTTTTATGACGGCATACATGCAAAGGATGGCTGATAACCCGATTACCGTTAACCCAGACGATGCAACCGATGTAAGGTTCATTGCTACAGGACACGGATTTGATTATGAGTTGAGTTACCTTTTTCCTTCAAACTATGAGCTGATAGGCCGTGTATCAACACAAAAAACAGATAAGGATATTGCCATGCTGGCTCCGGATGCTAACCAGTATACCCTGGGTGTAACCAAATATATATGGGAGCACGCCTTTAAGGCACAGCTTGAATTTACGTATGATCAGCTGAACTATTTTGACAATACCACTAAACATAATTATTATGTACGTTTCCAGGTGGAGATAGGTATATAATTTGATTATATATAAAGAATCCTGCTTCGGCAGGTTTTTTTATATAGCTATGTTACCACAAAATCAACTGAATGTTTCGGGGGTTAAGAAATTGTCAAATACCTGATAAGCAGTTATAAGGTGCTGAATGTTAAGTATTTTTGGCATGCGAAAATAAGCACATAATTATGATCAAAAAACTACGCCAACTCTTTTCTTTACTGGCTTTTGCTGGCTTTTGCTTTACAGTACAGGCTCAAACTACAATCCTCGACCAGACATTATTAACCCTGAATAGTTATACCAGCTTTACTACTTATAGTGTTGCAGGATCTGAAACCTGGAATTTTAATCCTCTGTATGGTGCCGTTTGCAGCGGATATGCAGGTGGACAGAATTATCAGAACGAAGACTGGCTTATCAGTCCGGCTATGAATCTTTCGCAGGCACAAAATGTAAAGCTTAGCTTTAGCCATACCCGCGGTACTTCTGCGGTAATGAATGTTGGTGTATCACAAGGGTGGTACAAGGCATTTGCCACAGCTAATTATACGGGAAATCCTGCTACTACCCAATGGGTTGAGCTTACAGGGCTTAACCAAAATATTCCGACTGCATGGCAGTTTATATCTTCCGGCGAACTTACAATTCCGGCATCGGCAAAATCGGCAACGTCGCGCATAGCTTTTAGATACAAAAGCAGCAATACCCAAAGCGCCATGTGGGAAGTAAAAGATGTAAAAGTTATAGCCGGTCCGGGCGGTACTAATCCCGGTAACACCACCGCTTTAAAAGTTACCAACTGGAATACGGAATGGCTTGGCTGTTCTGCAGAATCTCCGTGGGATGATGAAGCGCAGATAAATAACGTAGCTTCGGCGATGACAATCATGGATTCTGATGTTTATTGTATCCAGGAAGTTTCAAATACAACTACAAACCCTACTATCCAGACACTGGTATCGCTTTTGGGGAGCACCGAGTGGGGAGGGGCTATTGTACCGACTAACACAGGCGAGTGTAACCAAAGACAGGCCATTATCTATAAAAAATCAAAAGTACAGCTTGTTAACTCTGTTGAGTTAAGCAACGGAAGCTCGGCACAGGGTAATTCATATTCTTACAACTGGTCAAGCGGGCGTTTTCCTGCCTTATATAATATAAACGTGGTTGTTGGCAACGGATTGGTTCCTGTGTCACTGATAAACATCCACGCAAAGTCGGAAGATAATAACGCGATGTCTTACACACGCAGGAAGGGAGCTTCTGAAGGGCTGAAAATGATGATGGACGGATCTAACTACAACACAAAGAACCTTATAATTATTGGGGATTTTAACGATTACCTGGTTGGGACAACAAGTGATGCATGTCAGTGTACCACTTCGCCATATAAGAACTTTATTGACGATACAGTCAACTACAATGGTATTACGAAAAACATGACAGATGTAAATACCAATTGGGGTGTTCATCCGCTTATCGAGAATATGATAATTTCTAACGAACTTTCAGCAAACTACGTTGCTAACAGCGCTAAACAGGAAGTAGAAATATCTTATGTATTTGATGATTATTATGATACGACCTCTAACCACTTGCCGGTAAGTGCAAGATTTGAATTTGCAACGCTTGATAATCCTGATTTTACCTTTGAAGCAAATACATGGATAATTTATCCTAACCCCGCAAAAAATGAACTGAATATAAAGATCAGTGATAATATGGACCATGCAACTCCTGTAATCTATGACCTTACAGGCAGACAGATGTTTTGCGAAAGATTGAGTGATACAAGTTTTGATGTAAGCAAATTGCCAGCGGGCATTTACATCGTAAAAGTGGGCAGCGAAAGCAAAAAGTTCATAAAAGAGTAATCTGACTGTTCTAAAAATATAAGTTACAAAATCCTGCTTCGGCAGGTTTTTTTATTAATATCGGGCTCTATTCAAATGAATAGTACTATTTTAGTTTTTTTAATATTTCAATTATGTCAAAATATGCTTTGATCTTGCTTTTTTTGCTTTTTACTAAAGTTGGGTATTCTCAAACCAATTCATTAACTGGTAAATGGAAAATTGTTATGGTTGATAATGGGGAGGTCAGCTATAATTTCAAAACAGACTCTATTTCTATTTTATCTGATGATTTAAAACAAATGTACAAAGATGAATCAAAAATAGCCGTTCTAAAACAGAATGTAAAAATGTTATATGGTAACTCTGTTTTTGAATTTAGTAAAGGTGAACTTTTAAAAATGGAATTAATGTCAGGGTTTGTAATAGACGCGAAATATAAAAATGATGTGAAGCGTAATGTAATTATTGTAAATAGTAAAAACTCACTTAACGAAATAGTAGTTGATGAATTACCTTATACATTGAAGGAAGACAAGCTTTATCTAAATTTAAATTTTACAGAAACGCCTGCTTCTCTTATTCTGGAAAAGACTGAGTGAGTTTTAATTCAATCATTTTTGATGTTAGGAACCTGTTTTAAGCGCAATCTGATAATTATTGCAGCAATGCCGCATCCTGCTAAACTTGCGTAGATATCCGCAACGTCCACAGTTTGGGTAGGTATAAAATTTTGAATTACCTCTCCTGTGATAAGTATCGCCATAACAAAAATAACTGATGCTGTTATTTTAGAACTAGTAGCATAAGTTATCCAAAACATTAAGGTAATTGCAGCAAAAAAATTTGGTGCCACTCCAAGAAAATACTTTGCAGACTCATTATCGCTCTTTAAAAACCACCTGAATGGTCCTTTAAATGCTATCCAGACTACAAAAAACAAAATAGTCATGTGTAGGTAAAATTTGTCCCGATGTAGCGACAAATATTTTTTTAGAGTTAGTAAAAATTCATTCATTGATAATTTTTATTTGCTTACTTGAATTAGCAGGACATCTTTCCCTTTTCAAATTTACCCGAAAAATAATTATAAAAAACTACTGTAAACAGCTTGCGATGTAATTCTAATAAAACAATGTAAAAATGTTATACAATGAAGAATATTCAGTTATATCGTTTTCTTTTTAATAAATTTGCAACGTTAATAGTCAATTTAATATGTTACAGACAGCCGAGAAAACGCTTACAGGAGAATTAGAGCAATATTTCCAGAAATTCAGGAACAATATTGTAGGTATAGGGCAGGAGTTCGTTTCGCCATTTGGCAAACAGGAAATCGTTTATACCGACTGGACTGCCAGCGGAAGGCTGTACCGACCTATTGAAGATAAGTTACTAAACGATTTTGGTCCTTTTGTGGCTAATACCCATACCGAAACCACGGTTTCGGGAACGGCTATGACCAATGCCTACCATGAGGCACGCCATATCATCAAGCATCATGTAAACGCCAGTGCCGATGATGTACTTATTACCGATGGTACAGGTATGACTGGTGTGGTAAATAAATTCCAGCGTATATTAGGACTTAAGGTTCCTGAGAACCTGAAAGCATTTACCAATATTCCTGAAGAGAAAAAGCCGGTCGTGTTCGTTTCTCATATGGAGCACCATTCCAATCAGACATCATGGCTGGAGACTATTGCTAAAGTGGTACTTATCCCGGCTTGCCCTGAAGGGCTTATTTGCCTGGACAGCTTTAAGCAATTGCTTGAAGAACATAAAGACTATACCTTAAAGATTGCTTCGGTTACAGCGTGTTCTAATGTAACGGGTATAAAAACCCCTTATCACGAAATCGCTAAACTGGTACACCAGTACAACGGTGTTTGCTTTGTAGATTTTGCCTGCTCGGCGCCTTATGTAAAAATCGACATGCATCCTGCCGACAGCGAAGCTTACCTTGATGCGATATTTTTCTCTCCGCACAAATTCCTTGGCGGTCCCGGTACATCAGGAGTGCTGATATTCAACAAAAAACTATACAAGAACATGGTCCCTGACCATCCAGGAGGAGGAACGGTAAGCTGGACCAATCCGTGGGGTGAGCACAAATACCTTGATAACATCGAAGAGCGTGAAGACGGTGGTACACCGGGCTTTCTTCAGGTGATAAAAACAGCCCTTGCCGTTAAGCTTAAAGAGCAGATGGGGGTAGACAATATCCTGCAAAGAGAAAAAGAGATCGTAGATTACGTTTTTGATTTCCTTGGAAATGTACCTAACCTAAACATACTTGCGCCACAGCACAGAAACAGGCTTGGGGTAATATCTTTTTATATTAATGATTTGCACTTTAACCTCGGCGTTAAAATGCTTAACGACAGGTTTGGTATCCAGACCCGTGGCGGATGCAGCTGTGCCGGTACCTACGGTCACTACCTGCTGCATGTAGACCAGGAGCAGTCAAATTACCTTACAGAGAAGATTACTTCGGGCGACCTGATCCAAAAACCGGGATGGATTAGGATGTCAATTCACCCTACAACCACTAATGCCGAAATACAATACGTTTGCGAAAGTATTAAAGCAATGGCAGAGAACTTTAGCGAATGGTCTAAAGATTACAACTACAACAATAAAAGCAACGAATTTACTCACGTAAATGCTACCAATGCAGATCATGACAGGATAAAAGAATGGTTTACGCTTTAACGGAATCTGATAAATAAACAAAACGCCCCTGAGTATTCAGGGGCGTTTTTTGTTGTACTATTTTAAGCAGGGTCATTCCTGCGGTGCTTAAAGCGTTTGTGCGTCCATAAATAATATTCAGGGGCTTCGAGTATCTGCTGTTCAAGCATTTTCATGAAGCTGTCACTTATTTCATAGTTAGGAATTTCCCGTATATCGCCATCTACACCTACAAAGGTGCATTTATAATGTCCGCGCGATGTTTTGTCTACCCTGGCAAAAATCATGTTCATGCCTATTTTTTTTGCGAGCATTTCGCCACCTACGTGAATGGGAACCTCCATCCCAAAAAAATTGCCCCAGTGTATCGTGCTGCTTAGTTTGGGTGATTGATCGCTGATGAATCCATAAAAACCTAAAATGCCGTTACGTTCGTTCTGCCTCATTGACGGGATGGTCTGTCTTACGCCTATAAGTTCAGCATTAAACTTACCCCGCATTTTTTTTACGAGCTTATCAAAGTATTTGTTTCTAATGACTTTATAGATGCCAAAGCCTTTGTGTGTCTTAAAGAACTTGTTCATATACAGCAGCCATTCATAGCTGCCATAGTGCCCCAACAGCATTACCACGCTTTTACCTTTTGCTTCATATTCGTGTACAAGTTCGTAATTGGTAAAGACAAAGCGTTTTTTTAGCTCTTTATCGCTTATGCTGAGGCTTTTTGCCATCTCAAAAAAGTTGTCGGTAAAATGATGGTAAAATTTCTTCTCAACATCTTTGCGCTCTTCAGGGCTAAGGTGCCTTAAAGTAAGGGCAAGGTTCAGGCGTACGGTTTTTTTACGGTAGCCAATGATATGGTAGACTATTACATAGCAGATATCCGAAAAAAAATAAAGAACCCTGAACGGGAGTATGGATATAAACCAGATAAAAGGATAAGCCAGGATATACGCTAAAAGCTGCATTCTGTTTTTTTATACAAATATACGATTTAAGTTTGTTAAGGTGTTTCTTATAGAATTCAGAATGACTAAATTTACACTTAAAATTTTAGATATGAATTTGCCTCTTGTCCTTATCGTAATAATTGCCATAAATGCTATAGTAAGCTATAAAGGTTTTAACGATATATCTTTTTTCCGGAAATATGAATTCCATATTGGTAGCATAAGGGCAGGAGAACAGTACCGCATGTTTACATCGGCTTTTCTTCATGCCGACTGGATGCATCTGGGTTTTAATATGCTAACGTTATACTTTTTTGCACCGGTTGTAATTGGTAATGTGGGAGTACTAGGCTTTTTGCTGGTTTATTTTGCAAGTTTAATTTGCGGGAGCCTGCTAACATTGTCGTTCCATAAAAATGAACCCTCTTACAGGGCTATAGGAGCATCGGGAGCTGTGATGGGTGTACTGTTCTCTTCCATACTCATTTATCCTGATATGGAGATTAATTTCATGCCGGCTTATATTTTTGGAATACTTTATTTGCTTATTACCATTTATGGCATGAAAACGAAGGCGGGTAACATTGGGCACACGGCACACTTTGGCGGGGCTATCGGCGGATTTTTAATTACGCTGGCACGTATGCCATATATTTTGCAGGATAACACTATGGTAGTGATATTGTTGGCTGTTCCGATAGTGGTTATGGTCATTATGGCAAAAGCAGGAAAACTTTAACCGATAAAAAACTGGCACGTAATTTGAATTTCTTACAGAAAATAAAATCAATCATTATGAAAAGAATTGCATTAGTAGTATTTGTGTTTGTAACAACTTTAGCGGGAGCGCAGGTAACACAACAAAATCAGCAGCCGCTGATCAACGTATCGGGAGAAGGAAAAATCATGGTAACGCCAGACAGGGCAGATATCACCATAGGTGTAGAAAATGTGGGATCAGATGCCACAGATGTAAAGAAAAAGAATGATGCTACCATAGATGCAGTGATCAAGTATCTGAAAAGTATCAAACTTCCTGCTGAGGATTACCAGACACAAAGAGTAAACCTTTACAGGAACTATGATTCCAGCAAGAAAAAATATAGCTTCACGGCTTCGCAGACTATTGTTATTCACCTGAAAGACCTGTCTAAATATGACAGTATGATGATGGGGCTTGTAGATGCCGGCGTAAACAATATACAGGGTGTGGAGTTTAAAACTTCAAAACTGGCACAATATGAGTCAGAAGCACGCGTTAAAGCTGTAGCATCGGCCAAACAAAAGGCTAATGACTATGCAGGCGCACTGAACCAGAAAATTGGAAAAGCAGTAACTGTTTCTGATAATACACAAACATATTATCCAAGAGCTATGGCAGCGATGAAATTTTCTGATATGGAAAGTGCCGATATGCCTAAAGAAACGTTGGCAATAGGTGAGATAACCGTAACGGCCAATGTGAACATAAGCTTTGAGTTGAATTAATCTTTAGTATATTTAAATTGAA
This sequence comes from Flavobacterium hauense, assembly GCF_054457175.1. Classification (NCBI taxonomy): domain Bacteria; kingdom Pseudomonadati; phylum Bacteroidota; class Flavobacteriia; order Flavobacteriales; family Flavobacteriaceae; genus Flavobacterium; species Flavobacterium hauense. The sequence continues at coordinate 198,522 of NZ_JBTKVX010000003.1, read as the reverse complement.
AGAGCCCCATGCATTGCATGGGGCTTTGTTTTTTAGGCTATAAAGGGTTCGTAGTCCATCCATTTCTTTAAGATGGCCACACGTTCTTTTATAAAACGTTCGGTGTAGAAATTATTCGACCAGTCGTCGAAGTTCTCATGCTGAAAGCCGAAATAGAACATCCAGAATCCAAAACCAAACCACTTCATGTTATTAATTTCAAGATCGCTTACTGGCCTTACTTTTCTATAGCTGTCAAGGAATATCCTAAAGCAGCTGTCGGCATCTTCACGGCTTCGTTTTCCTAAGGATACATCAAAAAAGTAATGGATGTAAAAAGTGGTGATGTCATAAATTAAATGTCCTTTCCCTGCAAAATCAAAATCGAAAAATGTTAGTTTATCTCCTGAAAAGTGAAAATTCTTTGGAAGGAAGTCAAACTGGCAGTAGCCTGTGGAGAATGTATCAAGAGGCAGTTTTTCAAGTTGCGTTATGGCGATGTTCACAAGTTCAGTAGCAATGACATATTCTTCGGGCATATTATTAAAGGCAGGTTCTACTATGCGCAAAGGGTTGCGGAGCGTTGTATCTATATTAAATTCCGGCCTTCTGTAATCCAGATTTATGGTAGCAGATACATTATGAAATTTTGCCATTTCCCTTCCTAAGGTTTCCAACTGGTTGCTGCTGAGGTTATATTCCGGCTCACCTTCAGCATAAATAAAAAGCATCCCGAAGCGTTCACCCTCTGCTGTTGAAAACGGCGTAAGCATATCTCCTTTAATGCTGGGTAAGGTATAAGCAATATTTACTCCGCTTTCTTTTAAAAGCCTTAGCAGTTGAGCTTCTCCTCTTATTGCTTCTTCGTTACGATGACTGCTTCGGTATATTTTGAATATGTATTTGTTGTCAGCTGTCTCAACAATGTACGTATCACTAACGTTATGAATCAGTAAGCTGCATGATGTTACAGGTAGCTTGTAGTTGTCGGCAATATAATCGCCGACGGCAGTTGCCTTCAATAGAGAGTATTGTGTTGGGAAGATGCTCATGGTTGGGAAGATTTAGAAAACGGGAGGCAAATATAAAACAATCAGGTCCTGTTATATAATTAAAACTTATATTTGTACTATAATATGGCAATGATGTCTGCCTTGAACCGCTACAAAACTATTTTGGAGCTGATGACGTCTGTTAATGGCTAATGCCACAATAGATGTATTTAATTAATTCAAGGTATGAAAACTTTTAACTTCAAAAAAAGCATTGCTCACATTTCCCAAATCACTTATTTCTCCTATGTAATCAAATGGCTGCTGTTATCGGTTGTTATTGGCGCAATAACAGGGTCAGTTTCAGCTTTTTTTCTTACCTCATTAAACTGGGTGACCAACTGGCGTGAAAGCCATCTCTGGGTCATTGCCCTGCTTCCGCTTGGAGGGCTTGCTATTGGGCTGATGTACCATTATTGGGGTAGCAGTGTGGTAAAAGGTAATAACCTGCTATTAGAAGAAGTACATTCTCCTAAAAAGATCATTCCCTTCAGGATGGCACCGTTGGTACTTCTCGGTACACTTATAACGCATTTCTTTGGAGGTTCGGCAGGGCGGGAGGGAACTGCCGTGCAGATGGGAGGCGCAATTGCCGACCAGTTTACCCGTTTTTTAAAACTGAATGAAAACGATAGAAAAATAATCCTGATAATGGGTATCAGTGCCGGTTTTGCTTCTGTTTTCGGGACGCCCCTGGCGGGAGCCATTTTTGCCGTTGAAGTTATGGATTTGGGACGATTCAGGTATAAAGCCATACTGCCAGGTCTTTTAGTTGCTTATATTGCCGATTATAGCTGTAAAGCATGGGGTGTTGGTCATACGTACTACAGTATACCTTCAGTTCCGGATATTACTCCTAATGTACTCTTGTGGGTTGTCATTTCAGGGATATTGTTTGGACTCACAGCATTGTTATTTTCTAAGACAGTTCATTTTTTCACAAAGCTTTTCAGGAATGCAATAGGTTATCCGCCTTTAAGGCCTTTTATCGGAGGGATATTTATAGCCTTATCCGTATGGGGATTGGGTACTACTGATTATATAGGCTTAGGAATACCTGTTATTGTAGATGCTTTTAGTGAAAATCTCCCGGTGTATGCTTTTATGCTGAAGCTCTTTTTTACCACATTTACGCTCGGTGCCGGTTTTAAAGGAGGTGAGGTAACACCGTTGTTTTTTATAGGGGCTGCCCTTGGTAATGCATTATTCCTGGTTTTTCCGTTACCAATGGCGCTATTGGCAGGTATGGGCTTTGTTGCGGTATTTTCAGGGGCCACTAATACCCCGATTGCCTGTACACTTATGGGAATCGAACTCTTTGGGATTGAGAGTGGAATATATATAGGCCTTGCCTGTTGCGTTGCTTATTTTTTTTCGGGATATACAGGCATATATACCTCGCAGATTATTGGTGGTGCCAAACACAGGTTATATAGCAGGATAAAGAGAAGAAACCTCGAAGAGCTATAGTGTAAAAGGAACGATTTGGCATAAAATAAAAAAACCACTAATTGCTTAGTGGTTTTCGTGGGGAGAGAAGGATTCGAACCTTCGAAGGTTTCCCAACGGATTTACAGTCCGTCCTCGTTGGCCGCTTGAGTATCTCCCCATGCATTCAAAAACGTATTAGGTTCTCGGCCATTGCGGTGCAAATATAGGACTGTTTTTTAAGTAAACAAACATATTTGCGGGTAATTTCATAACTATTTTTTAAAGCGCTGTAACCTAAATAAATAAAAAAATCTCCCGAAGGAGATTTTTTAAAATACATGCTTATATGCAGGTTTATTTGGCAAGAAGCTCGGCTACTTTAGCCTTTAATTCTGCGCCTCTAAGGTCTTTTGCAACAATTTTTCCGCTTGCGTCAAGCACAAAAGTTGCAGGTATAGACTCTACACCATATTGTTTTGCAATAGGCTCATCCCAAAACATCAGGTTAGATACGTGGCTCCAGGTAAGATTGTCGGCAGTTATAGCCTGTTTCCAACTGTCAGCATCCTTATCTAATGACACACCAATGATGTTTAGTCCTTTTGCGTGATATTCTTTATACATGGCTACAACATTAGGGTTTTCCATACGGCACGGTTTGCACCATGAAGCCCAGAAATCAATGATAGTAACTTTTCCCATAGCTTCTTTTAAAGAAAGCTTTTTTCCGGCAGGAGTATTAGCGCTGAATGCAGGGGCCGTAGAGCCTGGTTCAGCACTACTCTTTCCCGGCGCTTCAGCCGGCGCTGCAGATGTAGGAGTTGGTGCAGGGATAGGCACTTCACCATAAGCTTTGGCAAGTTCTTTACCTTTTTCAGTTTTTTTCAATTCCGGATCCAGGCTTTCATATAGTTTTTTTGCCTCTTCAGGAGATTTTCCGCCTGCCATCTGACCAATTAGGAAAATGTTGATAAATGCTTTTGGATTAGCTTTGATAAAATCAGTATCAAAAGTTTCTCTTTTCTTTTTGATCGCTTTGTAATCGTTGTTTAGCTTTTCCATAGTTGCCTGATCCTGTTTCTGGAAAGCAGCCATGTAAGCGTCTTTGTTTTTATCTCTGAAAGCTTTTTCTTCTTTATCAAATGGTTTTGTGCTTTCTATATATTTAGTAAGCATATCATTGTTGTATGTACCTGTTGTTTTTGATTTATGCAGGCTGTCTTTGTCCATTTCAACTTCGATTGAGCCATGCTCAAGAACAAGGTTGATCTTTTGGTCAGTTTTTCCTTCAATTGCGATAAAGTGAAAATCAGGTTCTTTTACTGTTCCTTTGAATGTAAATTTGCCATTCTCCACTTTTGCTGTATCGATAGCTTTAAATCCGGTTGCAGGATCTTGTTTTTCAAGGAATAGGTTTTTGCCGTTTAGCGAAGGGTCAACTGTACCTGTAATTTCAAACTCATTGTCTGCCAGGTTTTTGCAAGACATCACGAATGCTGAAGCTGCAAGCACGAAAAGAATTTTTTTCATATTTGTTTCTAGGTTTTTATAAAGTGTAAAAGTATTTAAAAAAAGGTGTAACACTGTTACACCTTAAATAATTTTTATTTTTAGCTCTGGGAGCATGCCGGCTGTATAATTGTAGTCCTTACAGATGTATTTTTAATTCCGCCAAAGCCTTTTTCTATGTTTATCATGTTGTGGTAGCCTCTTGCTTTTAGTATCGAAGCCATGATTACTGAGCGGTAACCTCCTGCGCAGTGAAGGTAGAAATCTTCTTCTTTAGGCACTTCGGCAAGTTGTTCGTTTACAAAGTCAAGCGGAATGTTTACTGCATTTTCAACATGCCCACCATTAAATTCTCCCGGTTTCCTTGAATCAACTACGATCTTTTCGTCATTCGCTAATTTTTCTGCAAAAACTTCAGGTGAGATTGAGACTATGCTGTCAGTTTCAAAACCTGCTTCTTTCCATGCGTTAAGGCCGCCTTTCAGGTAACCAAGGCTTGCATCAAAACCTACACGTGCAAGCCTTGTAATGGTTTCGCTTTCTTTTCCTTCAGGGGTTACTAACAATAGCGGCTGGTTTACATCTCTGATCAAAGCGCCTACCCATGGGGCAAAACCACCATGAAGGCCTATGAATATAGATCCCGGGATGTGTTCCTTTACAAAATCATCCTCATGTCTTACATCAAGTATAATAGCTTCAGTTTCGTTGGCTTTAGCCTTAAATTCTGTAGCAGAAAATGAAGTCTGTCCTTTTTCAAGGATGGTGTCAAGGCTTTGGTATCCCTGGATGTTCAGCATTACATTTTGAGGGAAATATGCAGGTGGAGCTCCAAGTCCGTCAAGAAGCTCTTTAATGAACTCTTCTTTGGTCATGTCTGCTCTTAAGGCATAGTTTACTTTTTTCTGGTTGCCCAAAGTGTCGGTAGTCTCTTTGCTCATGTTCTTTCCGCATGCACTTCCTGCTCCATGGCTTGGGTAAACCGTGATGTCGTCAGGTAAAACCATAATTTTATTACGCAAAGAATCATACAGGTTAGATGCAAGTACTTCCTGTGTAAGTTCTTCTGTAAGTGCCTGGGCTAGATCAGGACGGCCTACATCTCCTATAAATAGCGTATCACCGGTAATGATACCGTGTGTGTTTCCGTTTTCATCAATCAGTTGGTAACAAGTACTTTCCAGTGTATGTCCCGGCGTATGGATAGCTTTGATGGTATAGTGACCTACTTTAAATTCCTGACCGTCTGTAGCGATAATAGCGTCAAATTCAGGTTGGGCTGTAGGGCCATATACGATTTGTGCGCCTGTTTTCTTAGCAAGGTCAAGGTGACCTGAAACAAAATCGGCATGAAAATGCGTCTCAAAAATATATTTAACGGTTGCATTATCTTTTGCAGCCTTGTCAATATAAGGTTGTACTTCTCTTAAGGGGTCAAAGATGGCTGCTTCGCCATTACTTTCTAAATAATAGGCCGCCTGAGCGATACAGCCTGTATATATCTGTTCTATTTTCATAATTGTGTAGTGTTAAACCTATGTAAGGAGTGAAACAGGGGAGTGCTACCAGCCGATGATTTCCTTTGAGAGGATAAAGGCAGCCATAACAAGTATGAACCAACCGAATCCGTGCCTAAGCTGTCTCTCGTTTACAAACCTTTGCAGATAAGTTCCTGCAAATATACCAAAAACTGAAATCACAGTAAAGAATAATAGAAATTCCCAGTCAATGTTTAAGTTTTGTATATCGCCGGAAAATCCTATAAGTGAATTTATGGAGATAATAAATAACGAAGTTCCTACTGCTTTTTTCATTGGCAGGCCGCCAAAGAACACAAGGGTAGGTATAATAAGGAATCCGCCGCCTGCACCAACAAAGCCTGTAACAAGGCCTATTACTGCTGCTGCCGGTATTATATATAAGTAGTTTGGTTCTTTTGGTTCTTTCTCATCATTGCCTATTTTTTTTGTAAGCATTGATATGGATGCCATCAGCATTACAACTGCAAATACAAGCATGATAAGCGTACCCTTGCTGAGTTCGAAATCTTCTACTTTAAATATAGTGTCAGGAAGTGCAGGTAGTATGAAATGCCTGGTGCTGTAAACTACCACTAAAGACGGCGCAGCATACAGTAGTCCCATTTTTATCGAAATGGTTTTCTTTAAATAGTTTTGAGCGCTGCCAAAGACAGCTGTGGTGCCAACAATAAACAAGGAATAGGCAGTTGCCATTAACGGATTAATAGCCATAAAATAGACAAGAAGAGGGACAGTAAGTATAGAGCCACCTCCACCCATAAGGCCCATTATCACTCCTATTATAAAAGCGCCAATAAATCCTGTAACTATCTCCATTTTAATTTTTTACCCTGCAGAAAACTGTATAAAACAGCTGTCCGAACGGTAGTGTGTGTCTATTTTGTTGGTTTTTAATGACTTGTATTGCAATTTTCAGATTAATATTTATGATATGTTCAGTTTGGTAGGCTTTTTGATGTCTAAATAATAATCAAATGCAATTTTACAATTTAAATTTTGTAAAATTATTAATTCAAACGATTAAGTTATCACAAACTTCGTATATATTTGTGATGCTTTTAAAAAAAGCTAAATTTATATTATATAAAGTTGTAAGTTAAAATTTATGGCAACAGCAATAAAGCCCCGATTGGGCATGTATGAAAACGTAAAGAATCAGTTCGAGAAGGCGGCTGCCGTTATGGGACTTGATGAGAGCGTTAAAAAGATCTTATCTATCACGAATAATGAGATCGTAGTGCATTTTCCTGTGAAAATGGACAATGGAACTGTAGAAGTATTTACAGGATACAGGGTACAGCATAACAATGCACTAGGCCCGTACAAAGGTGGTTTAAGATATCACCCAACAGTAGACATCGATGCTGCAAGAGCACTGGCTACATGGATGACATGGAAAACATCGCTTGCAGGTCTTCCTTACGGAGGTGGTAAAGGTGGTATCCAGATCGACCCTAAAAAATATTCTCAGGGAGAGTTAGAAAGAATTACAAGACGTTTTACTTTCGCTCTTGGTGATAACATTGGCCCTGAGCACGATATCCCTGCTCCGGATGTTAATACCAATGCTCAGATGATGGCTTGGATTGCAGATACTTACATGTCTACAAAATCTCCGGCTGAGCGTTCTAAAAACCAACACGTTGTTACAGGTAAGCCGGTAGGTTCAGGTGGTCTTGAAGGCCGTGACCGTGCTACAGGTTTTGGTGTTGTTGTAACACTTGAGTCTTGGGCTAAAACTAAAGGTGTTAGTCTTGAAGGTAAAAAATACATTGTACAAGGCTTTGGTAACGTAGGTTACTGGGCTGCTCATTTTATGAACAAAAACGGTGCTATCCTTGTAGGCGTGCAGGATGCTACAGGTACGATCTACAATCCTGAAGGTATCGATCCTGAAGCATTACTTAGATACCAGAGCGATAATGCAACTATTACAGGTTACAAAGGAACTCAGAACTATAAGTCTGATGAGTTCTTTGGTATTGATTGTGATATCGTTATCCCGGCTGCTCTTGGTAACCAAATCACTGAAGAGAACGCAAATACAATAAAAGCTCAGGTTATCGCTGAAGGTGCTAACGGACCTACAGACACTGATGCTGAAGTTATACTACTTGCTAATGGTGTAGATATCATTCCGGACATTCTTTGTAATTCTGGTGGTGTTATCGGTAGCTACTTTGAGTGGCTTCAAAACCGTAACGGTGAGATATGGACAATGGATGATGTTATTATTAAACTTAGGAAAAAGCTTGAAGAGGCTTTCAATAAAGTGATAACGTCTTCTGTACAGTACAAAACCGATTGGAGAACTGCGGCATATATCGTAGCATTGACCAGAATCGAAATGGCTTACAAACAAAGAGGTATCTTCCCTTAATAAGGTAGAACATGATATACAAAAAGGCACCTTAGGGTGCCTTTTTTAGTTTTAATTGCTTATATTTGATGTAAATGTAATTATTATCTGACATGAGACAATTGTTTGTTTGTATATCAGTATTAGCGGCTGTTGCCGGTTATGGCCAGCAAAAAAATATTTCCAGCGACCTGAACTTAGCTGTAAAGCAGGCACAGGGTCTTAGCGTGTATGCGGTGGGGACATCTCCATCTCTTTTTGTTAAATTTGGTGGTGTGTTCAGAGAATCTAATTATACGTCTGATATTTTTGACAGGCGTATCAATATGATATATGTAGATGGGGATAAATTGTATTCAAATACATATATACCCATTGTTCTTCAGCAGCATCAGACAAATCTTGCAGTAGATGCTTTTTACAATGTAGATAAAATGTATGCCCTGCCTGATAAGCCTGTAAATGTGCCAAGGCAATAAAAAGTAACGACATGAAAAGAGCAATCCTTCTCTTAGCCTTTACAGTATCCGTATTGGTGTCCGGACAGACAGTTCAGGGTACACAGAAAGTTTCAGGGTTTAATGCGCCTGATGCAACCATTATGCCTTTAAAGCTGGATTTCTCTTATTATGCTAAGAACTATAACAAGGTTTTTGGTGAATTTAATTTTACCCGTGACGCCAATAACTTCGGGGCACGTAATGTATATGTAGGGTACAACGGTGCCATGTATTACCATGGCAATTCGACTTATATAACAGAGATTCCAAGTAATTGGCCTACTTACAACTTTGCAGGCTACCAGGATGTCATAGGGGGATTAAAGAACCTTACATCGCTTTTTAATGCTGAAAAAGATTATTCAGTTAAACAACCATAAAAAAAACGGGCTTTAAGCCCGTTTTTAGTTTTTTATCCTCCCATATATTCTTCACCTCCACCATCTTGCTGCTGCTGTTTTTGCTGCTTATCGTTCTTGTTCATGTTGAAACGATAGGTGAATGATAGTGTGATCTGGCGTTGTCTCCACTGCATTTCGCTATAAGAGCGTGATACACCATCTATAAAGGTTTCGTTTTTCATTTTCCTTGAGTTGAAGATATCCTGGATGCTAAGTCCGATGGTTCCTTTGTCTTTTAGTACATCTTTACTGAAAGAGGTATTGGCGCTGGCCACACCAACCCTGCGTCCCTGAGATGTATTTTGGGGAGCTTCATAGTTACCGTTAAGCTGCCAGTCTATTTTATAAGGCAGGGTCATTTTAGAGTTAACCCTTGTTGTCCAGGATGCACCTACGCTGTTCAGGTCAAGATAACCGTTAACGGTTTCCTGCAACTTTTGGTCAAAGTATGAATAGCTGTAATCTCCCTGTGTCTCATTCCTGTAGAAGTTAAAGTTACCGTTTATTCTCCACCATTTGAAAGGGTTGTAGTTGACATTGAATTCAAAACCAAAACGGAATTCTTTTCCAATATTGCGAGGCGAAGTAATAATTACAGGTGTATTGTCTACATAGCTGCCGTTTGGTGTTCTGATGAACTGGAACGGATCATTTGTAAAGTTTACATAAGCAGATGAACTAAGCGTAAATGTTGTCCATTTTTTAAGGAAACCAAGGTCAATAGCGTCGGTATATGACGGATTAAGATCCGGGTTACCTCTAAAGATATTGATATTGCTTTCAAGACCTGAGAACGGGTTCAGGAATCGGCCTCTCGGACGGTTGATGCGTCGGCTGTAATTGATGCTTGAACTAGTATTCTGGCTAAACTCATACGTTAAGAAAGCACTTGGGAAAAAGTTGTTGTATTTCTTATTGTTATAATCGTTTGTTGTAAGAAGGTTTACGTCTATATTAGAATCTTCCCATCGAAGGCCTAATAAATAGGAGAATTTACCCACTTTAGACCCAAACTGAGAGTAAAGGGCATTCACTTTTTCCTTGTATTCAAGTAAATTCGAATAATTAGGGTCATTTACCCATATACCATCTTGCAGATTTTCAGCTCTTGCATCAGTCGTAAGATCTGAAAAGCTTCCGCGGTAACCTGCTTCAAACCTGCTTTTTTCACCTATAGGCAAAACATAATCGGCCTGAAGAAGAGAGCGGTGTTCTTTTTCGTTGTTAAGCGTACGTTGATAGCCAGTAACACCATTGGCATCAGCATCAAAGGTCTCATCACTGATTAGTGCAAGCTCATCTTCTTTACTCATAGATGTAGATCCGTCAAACTTAATCTCATGCCCTTTGTCATCAAACTTATGTATAAGGTTCGTCGAGAAATTTACATTTTGGTCGTCCGAATCTTCATTGCTGTTACGGTAACGGGTATCGGTATAAACGCGGGAAGCATCATAATTATCATAATAGGTATCGGTTTCGTTTCCACCATTATTTCTCCTGAAACTAAATGAATTGGTCCAGGTTGTTTTTTTGCTTAAGAAATATTCAAGGCCAAAGCTTGCATTATATCCCTTACGAAGACGTTCGTTTTCTCTTCTTTCGTCTGTATAGTTCCTTGTAGTATTGTCCTCATTCAGGTACTCGGTATTGGTCATCGAGTTACCTGGGTTTTTTCTGTAATTATACCCAAGGTTAGAGAACATATTGAAGTTTTCTGATCTGAAGTTAAGGTTTGCAGACACGCCGTGGTTTGCAGGATCACCGGTATTGGCAATTATCGAACCGTTAAAACCGTCGGCCTTACCTTTTTTAAGGATTATATTAATGATACCGCCACCTCCTTCGGCATCATAACGTGCCGATGGATTAGTAATTACCTCTACTTTATCTACTGAATCTGCCGGAAGTAGTCGAAGCACTTCAGCAACATTGCTGCCTGCCATGGTTGATGGGCGTCCATCGATAAGGATTGTAACACTTTGATTACCCCTTAGGGCAACATTTCCTTCGGCATCTACAGATACTGATGGCACGTTATCAAGCACGTCGCTTACAGTACCACCTTTAACCATCATGTCGTTTCCTACTGTGTATACCCTTTTGTCAAGTTTTATATCGACAGTAGAACGTTCTGCTACTATAGATACTTCGTTAAGCATGGTAGCATCGGGTAAAAGGGCAGTAGTACCTAAATTTGTATCCTCTTTAATTACTTTGTTTGCTATAACAACAGGCTTAAAAGAAATGAAGTCATATTTAATGTTATAGATTCCGGCCGGAACTTCAAGAGTAAACTCACCTTTGGCATCGGTTAATCCGCCGTTCACGGTAACATTATCAAGTGTCTGTATAATGACGTTGGCAAATTCAAGGGGTTGTTTTGTGTCCTGTTCTATAAGCTTTCCGCTTATTTTTACTTTAGGGCCTCCCTGACCGCCCGGAGCTCCTCCCTGGGGCCTTTGGGCAAAAGCGGCAAAAGCAAAAAATAAAAAGAGCAGGAGTAATGATGATGATTGAAACTTTTTCATGCAGTGAAAATTGGTGTAGCTGCCGTTAAGCAGTTGAATAGTGATGTTTTTTTGGTTATAGAATTTCATTTACCCTTTCTGCAGGACGCGCAATTACGGCTTTTTCGCCATTTATAACGATTGGGCGCTCTATCAGGTTCGGATGTTCAGCCATAATATCAATAACCTTGCCATCACTCAGATCTTTGCCTTTGTAATTTTCAATCCAAATTGCTTCTTTTTGCCTTATAAGGTCTATTGGCTTTATATTCAGCTTGTTGATTATCTCTGTAAGCTCTTCTTTGCTGAGAGGTTCATTCAGGTATTTTACAGTCGTAAAAGGTTTATCCTGAAGTTCCAATAGCTGCATACACTCGCGCGACTTGCTGCAGCGTGGATTATGGTATATGGTGATCATTTTATTCTTTTTGCAAAGGTCGCTATTCTAAACCAAAATTTGGACTAACTTAGTGCAAACAAATCTTAAATTTTAATCAGAAAGCATATGTTTATAGAACAGGGCATTAAGCCCGAGAACAGGTTTTGGAAATATCTGGTAGGCTCAGTAATTATTATTTCAGCCTCTGTGATAGGACAGTTACCATTATTAATAGCCATTGGCATGAAGGCTATGTCAACCGGAGAAGCAATGCCTACGACCAATGATGAAGTTATGGGTTATCTTGAGCTGAATCTTAACCTGTTACTTATTCTGTTGTCTTTTTTGTTTGCGTTAATCGCTATTATATTGGTGGTTAAGCACATTCACAAGCAAAAGTTTAAAGAAATAGTTACAGGGCGTTCAAAAGTAGACTACAGGCGCGTGATGCTTTCATTTGGTATTTGGATGTTATTTTCTATTATAACGACCATTATCGGCTATTATGCTGAACCTGAATCTTTCGTACTGCAGTTTGACCTTTGGAAATTCATTCCGCTATTCTTTATTGCCATAGTAATGGTACCCATACAAACATCGGTCGAAGAGTTGGTTTTCAGAGGGTATCTGATGCAGGGTTTTGGTAATCTGGCTAAAAATAAGTGGTTTCCGTTGGTAATGACATCTGTTATCTTTGGAGGTATGCATATTGCGAATCCTGAAGTTGGAAAGATGGGATATCTGATAATGGTATACTATATAGGCACCGGTTTCTTTTTAGGGATCATGACACTGATGGATGAAGGGGCTGAGCTTGCTCTTGGTTTTCATGCTGCGAATAATCTTGGAGGCGTGCTGCTGGTTACCGCCGACTGGACTGCCTTTAAAACTTATTCTGTTTTTGTTGATGTCTCAGAGCCAACAGCAGGTACAGATATATTATTTCCGGTACTTGTAATTTTTCCAATTGTTTTATTTATCTTTAGTAGAATATACAAATGGACCAACTGGAAAGAAAAACTTACAGGAAAAGTGCATTTGCAGACCCTAAATGAAATATCAATCGACCAAAAAGGACAGGGCCATGAATAAACTTGACTACCACTTTGTACACCCCCATTTTAAACTGAACGGATTCCATCTTAATGAAGATGACCTTAAGCGTATTGCGTATAGCTTTATAAAAGAAGGCGATTTTCCTTTCGAAAAGGCTGTAGGCGATTTTCTGCTGGACTGGTTCGACCAAAGGGATTACATAGAAATGCAGACCTCGGGAACTACAGGCGTACCAAAGCTTATAAGGGTTGACAAGCAGGCCATGATAAATTCTGCACTGGCAACGGGTGAGTTTTTCGACCTGCCTTCGGGCATTAAGGTTCTGCATTGTTTGCCTACACAGTTTGTTGCGGGTAAAATGATGCTTGTAAGGGCTTTTATACTTGGTTGGGATATGGATCTGGTAGCACCAACATCTACACCATTGAGAAGCGATTCGCAATATGATTTTGCTGCTATGGTTCCGTTGCAGGCTCAGCATTCGCTGGATAAGCTGCAACAGGTTAAAAAGATAATACTGGGCGGTGCCAAAGTAAGCCAGGCGTTGTCTGACCAGTTAGTAGCACTACCGACAAAAATATACGAAACCTACGGCATGACCGAAACCATTACCCATATTGCTGCCAAGCGCGTGGGGGAGGAGGCATTTACTGTTTTACCTAATGTAAGGATAAGTGAAGATGACAGGCATTGCCTGGTTATCGATCCTTATGTTCTGTGCGATGAGCCTGTGGTAACCAATGATGTTGTAAAAGTATTAGACGATACCCATTTCATCTGGCTGGGACGTTATGATAATGTCATCAACAGTGGGGGAGTAAAACTTTTCCCTGAACAGATAGAGGAGAAGCTTTCAGGCACGATAACGCAGCGTTTCTTTGTAAAAGGTGTAGCTGACGAAGAGCTTGGCGAAAAACTGGTCATGGTTGTAGAAGGGGAGCCTTTTATCATAAACGAGGAAACTGTTTTCAAAAAACTGACCAGGTTCGAAAAACCTAAAGAGATACTATTTGTACCTAAGTTTGCTGAAACGGCATCGGGTAAAATAATTAGAGATAAAACGCTTGAAGAGGCATAAACATCTTACAATACACGGTTTGTCATTGCGAGCGGAATGCAATGGAGCGTGGCAATCTGTTCTTTAGATTGCTTCGTCGTACCTCCTCGCAATGACTGACAAGAATATAAAAAAGACAGCTTTTAAGCTGTCTTTCTTGTTTAGAATGAATTACTTTTATTATTGGTTTCCTTTTTTATCCTGTCAATTTTATCATTTATTATATTCACCAATATAGAGACAAAAAGTATGTAAAGCCCAAAGAACAAGGCTTCTTTGCTATAAAGATTTTTTGCTGCCTTTTCAAAGAGGTAATATCCTGCAAAAAGTGAAATTATCAATAATAAGAACTTAAGTGATGTCAGCTGCTTTAAATTCATTTTATAATCTCTTTAATTCAACGTAATACTTATTCTTCTCTACCTGCACTGCATCAATATCCGAAGCCTCAACTTTTACAGTTTGCCATTCATTAGTAGCATTAAGTCGGGCTGGTATACCGTTAATGGTAATACCTACCGGCATAGCGAAGTCTTTTACGTCCGTTACCCAACGGTACTCTAATGATTTGTTTTTTAGTTTTACTTCGAGCTTAGGAATGTTCTTGTAACGCAGGTACTGGTCGAAAATAGGGGTCAGGTTCATCGCTGTCTTGTTATTGAAATAATTTACCACCGTTTCGGTTTCAATAATATCCTTTTTATACATCAGGGAATAGTTCAGGATAACATCCCACCATTTTTTATCGTCATTTACTACGTGTCTTAGCGTGTTCAGCATTGCAGCCCCTTTATAGTACATATCACCCGATCCCGGCTTATTTACTCCAAATACACCTATTACAGGCTTCATATTCATAGAGTTTCTTTGCTGCCCGCCGATGTACTCCATTGCTTTATCATAACCGTACTGGCATTCTACATATACCGTTTCGCTGTACGTTGTGAAACCTTCATGAATCCACATGTCGGCAATGTCTTTTGAGGTAATGCTGTTGCCAAACCATTCATGGCCTGTTTCATGGATTATGATATAGTCAAACAGCAGGCCAATGCCGGTTCCGGTCATATCGCTGCCCATATAACCTTTCATGTAGTGATTGCCATAAGCTACAGCGCTTTGGTGCTCCATACCCAGATATGGCGTTTCTACTAATTTATATCCATCTTCGGCAAAAGGGTATTTCCCGAATTTAGACTGGAAGCATTGCATCATCGGCTTTACTTCTTCGAATTGTTTGCGGGCTTTTGCTTCATTTTTGCGTAGCACATAATAATCAAGGTCAAGGTCATCAAGCTTATCGTGTATATGAACATAGTCAGCAACATTTACTGTAATGTCATAGTTGTTTATAGGGTTCTTCACTTCCCAGTCCCAACGGGTGTAACCATTCTTAAGATCTTCACTTCCTGTAAAACGTCCGTTAGAAACGTTCATGAGTCCGTTAGGCACTGCCACTTTTATGGTTGCGCCTTTGTCAGGCTCATCTGTCTGGTGGTCTTTTACCGGGTACCAGATACTCGAACCATCTCCCTGTACAGCAACGCCTATCCATGGTTTACCATCGCTATCTTTTTTAAATACAAAACCGCCATCCCAGGGAGCATTTTTAGCTATTATTGGATTTCCCGAATAATAGAAACGCAGCTTCTCTTCACTGCCTTTCTGCAAAGGTTTTGCAAAACTGATGAAGACTGCATCATTATCTCTTTTGTAGGTAGTTTTATTGCCCTTAACCACTATACTGTCAATCTTCATGTTATCGAAAAGGTCCAGCTGTATTTTAGAAGTATTCTCAACCACCTTAAATGTGATGTCGTTATATCCGCTGATAAATTTCTTGTCGGGATCTATTTTGATATTAAGGTCATAGCGCTGAACGTCAAAACTGGTGCGTTCCGGACGTAGCCCTCCCTGAAGACTGTCGCGTCTGGTGTAGTTTTGTGCCGAAGCAGTATAGATACCCAAAAGGGTAACTGTGGCAATAAGGACTTTTTTCATTGTGATTACAGGTTGGTTAGCCTATTAGTGCAGAAAAGTAAGAATTGTTACAGGTTACGCTAATTTTTTAGCTGTCAGTATAACAAACTCCCTTTCAATCTGCTCACCGCTATTGCTCATTACCATTTCGGTATTTATGTCAGCAGCAATTACTGTGAGTCCGGTTGCATTCATTAGTCCGCTTACGGTTTCGATATCGTATAACGTAAAACCATATTTGGCAAACGGAATTTTTTGCATGGTGCTTTTTGGGATGAACCCTATGGATACAAGACCATCAGGCTTCAATACACGCGCAATCTCATGGGCATATTCCTGTGGATTTTTCCAGAAGTAAATGGTATTGCAGGTAAAGATAACATCAAAATGTTTTTCGCTAAAAGGGATATGCTCACCATTCGTTAGCAGGAAAGAGGCATTATATATATCGGTATTCAGCTTTTCGGCTTCGGCTATCATGGTCTCAGAAATATCAATACCAAAATAGCCTACATTGGCAGCATTCACTATATCTTTTACATGGGCGCCATTTCCCGGACCTATTTCAAGGAGGGTATCACCGTTTTTAAGGCTAAGGCTTTCAATAGTTTTAGTAATGATGTTGCTATTGGTAAAATTCATCATTTCGCCAACTTTAATGCCATTTTCGCCATCAGGGCAACGCAGCTGTTGTGCCAGTTCCTGTAATTCGTTTTCAGATAGTTTCATACCCCCAAATTACAAATAATAATGAAGCATTTATCTGTTTTGGAATAATTCCCAGTCAGATTTACTCATTTCAAACCTGATCTCTTTGCCATGCATCCCTACAGCTTTCCATCCCTGGCGGGTGTAAAAATCGGCAGCGCGGGTGTTTGGCGCTGTACCAAGCCACACGGTTTTGTCGGTGTGGTTAAAATACCAGTCCATCATCAGTTTGTGCAGGGCTTTTCCAATACCCATCTTATCAAATCCGGGCTTTACAAATAATGCCCAAATGTTATTATCAATAGTGTCGACAATAGCAAAACCTACGATCTCATTGTTTATTTCGCACAGCCACCCCTTACCGTGTGTGGTCAGATAATTTTCATAATCCTGACGGGTAACCAGTGCCGGATTATTCAATACATTTTCAGTAACAGCCATGCGTACGATCGATATGTCTTCTATGTCCTTTATTTCAGCTTCTCTTAATAGCATCTTTAATTTTTTTTTTTCTAAATAAGGCATGGGCGATTCGTTAAAATGCTCCTGCCAGTTTCTAAAGTTAAAAGAAATACCCTTTATAGAATCAGCATATTGCTGATTCTATAAAGGGTATTGATGTATTTTGTTTCAAAAAATAAGTTTAACAGGAAGCTTACACCTGTATAACACCAAGATTGAATTGTTTTTCAATAGGGGCGTGGTTAGCCGCTTCAATACCCATCGATATCCATTTTCTTGTATCAAGCGGATCTATGATGGCATCTGTCCACAGTCTTGAGGCTGCATAGTAAGGAGATACCTGTGCATCATATTTAGCTTTGATTTTATCGAACATTTCAGTCTCTTTTTCGGGAGTTATTTCTTCACCCCTTGCTTTAAGCGATGAAGCCTCTATCTGCATCAGTACTTTTGCTGCCTGCGTGCCGCCCATAACTGCAAGCTCTGCGCTTGGCCACGCAAATATCAGTCTTGGGTCATAAGCCTTTCCGCACATGGCATAGTTTCCTGCTCCATAAGAGTTCCCTACAACTACTGTAAACTTTGGTACTACCGAATTACTCACGGCATTTACCATTTTGGCACCATCTTTAATGATCCCGCCATGTTCTGATTTTGAGCCTACCATGAATCCGGTAACATCCTGAAGGAATACTAACGGAATTTTCTTCTGGTTGCAGTTGGCAATAAAACGTGTGGCCTTATCCGCGCTATCTGAATAGATAACACCTCCAAACTGCATTTCACCTTTTTTAGACTTTACCACTTTACGCTGGTTGGCTACAATACCCACAGCCCAGCCATCGATACGGGCATATCCGGTAATGATAGTCTGGCCGTAGCCTGCTTTATATTCTTCAAAATCACTGTTATCCACCATTCGCTTAATGATTTCCATCATATCATACTGTTCGGTACGCAATTTTGGCAGTATGCCATAAATGTCATTTTCATCTAAGGCTGGTTTTTCAGCTTTAATACGGTTATAGCCTGCTTTATCATAATCGCCAATTTTATCGACGATGTTCTTAATGGTATCAAGCGCATCTTTATCGTCTTTCGCTTTATAATCGGTTACACCTGATATTTCACAATGTGTGGTAGCGCCTCCAAGAGTTTCATTGTCTATGCTTTCGCCAATGGCAGCCTTAACGAGGTAGCTTCCCGCGAGGAAAATACTTCCTGTCTTGTCTACTATAAGGGCTTCGTCGCTCATTATTGGAAGGTAAGCACCGCCGGCAACACAGCTGCCCATAACCGCAGCGATCTGGGTAATGCCCATGCTGCTCATGATCGCATTGTTACGGAAGATACGTCCGAAATGTTCTTTATCAGGAAAGATCTCATCCTGAAGCGGCAGGTATACACCCGCGCTGTCAACAAGATAGATTATCGGAAGACGGTTTTCCATGGCAATTTCCTGCGCACGAAGGTTTTTCTTTCCTGTAATAGGAAACCACGCACCGGCTTTTACGGTTGCATCATTGGCTACAACGATGCATTGTTTGCCGCGCACATAGCCTATCTTTATAACTACACCACCTGATGGGCATCCGCCGTGTTCTGCATACATGCCATCACCCACAAAAGCGCCTATCTCAATGCTTTTGCTGTTTTTGTCTAAAAGGTACTCTATGCGTTCGCGGGCAGTCATTTTGCCTTCGCCATGCAGTTTTGCAATTCTTTTTTCTCCGCCTCCAAGTTTTACTTTGGCCAGCTTTTGTTTAAAATCTGATAATAAGAGTTTATTATGGTCTTCGTTTTTATTGAAGTTAATATCCATGACAATAATGTATATTTGTGTGCTGTTTGCAATTTTCGTGGGGCTAAAATACGAAAACGTTTGACATCAAACGAAATTATTGAGAATTCCTTTATTTCTAAGTCTTAATACTTTCTTAAAATAAATAACCCCATCTTCATAATGACTTAACCATTTCTTAACATTGGAAAGATACCTTTGCACCAGAAAAAAACACGAAATGGCATCACTTAACAGTATCTTTCAATTTCTTGTACCAAAGGATAAGAAATTTTTCCCTCTTTTTGAGCAGGCAACATCTAACCTTGTTGTTCTTGCAGAGACACTTCACGAAGCAGTAAACGCCCCTAAAGAAGAAAGGGAAACTTACTTCAGGAAAATAGAAGAGCTTGAAGCAATTATCGAAGAGATAGCTCACCAGACTAACCTTGAGCTTAGCCGTAACTTTATCACACCTTTTGACAGGGAAGATATTCACGCGCTTATCTCTGCTATTGATGATGTGGGAGATTACCTATATGGTGCTGCAAACAGGATGAGGCTTTACCAGGTAGAAAAAATTACCAAGTCTATCCGAAAAATGACTGAAATCACGCTTGAGAGCTGCCAGCTTATACACTTAGCAGTAGGTGATCTTAAAGATATGAAGAACCTTAAAGGCATTGCTGATGCTTCTAAAAGGATAAATAAGCTTGAAAATAAATCAGATAACGTATTTGATAAGGCTGTTGCCGATATTTTTGAGAACGAAACAGATGCTAAAAACATCATTAAGTATAAAGAAGTACTTTCTGCTCTTGAATCAGCTGCTGATAAATGTAAAGGGGTTGCGAATGTATTGGAGTCGATTGCTGTTAAGCATTCGTAAAACATAACCTCTTAAAGCATTTCTTATGTTTACATTACTTTGTGTAATTATTATACTGGCATTGATCTTTGATTACATCAATGGTTTTCACGATGCTGCAAATGCAATTGCAACTATTGTTGCAACAAAGGTTCTTACACCTTTTCAGGCTGTTGTCTGGGCAGCATTCTTTAACTTTCTGGCTTATTGGGTTTTTGGATTCGGAGTAGCCGATACCGTCGCTAAAACGGCACACACCATGGATATTAACCTTGTGGTTATTCTGGCGGGTGTAATAGCGGCTATCATTTGGAACCTTCTAACCTGGTGGCTGGGTATACCTTCAAGTTCGTCGCATACCCTTATTGGTGGTTTTGCAGGAGCTGCTATAGCCCACGCAGGGTTCAGTGTGGTTTCCTGGTACACGCCGGGCAAAGAGGGAGGAATGCCATCAGGTGTACTTATTATTGTTGCGTTCATTGTTCTCGCACCACTACTGGGCGCCCTTGCTTCGTACCTGATCTCAATATGGCTGCTTAACTCTTCAAAAAAGAGTATTAAGCCAAAAATATTCACTGTATCTCTAATGCTGCTTACGGTTTGGTTTGTAGCTACGCAGTTTATAGGTTATGACAAAATAAAGAAACCACGTTTCGAATCACATTTTTGGAGTGTTGCTTTTGAGCCTCATAACATAAAATGGCTTCTTGTAGCTTTCATAGTGTTGACAATAAGTACTTTCTGTTTGTTTTTTAGCAGGCTGTCGCACAGTAAAGCTGAGTCGTGGCTTAAGAGGATGCAGTTGCTTTCTTCTGCTGCATTCAGTCTAGGACATGGTGGTAATGACTCGCAGAAAGTAATGGGTATCATTGCTGCAGCTGTAGCTGTTTACATCCATACAAGCGGTCATGCTCAGGAAAGCCTACCTGACTGGTTGAACGTTATACTTCCTAAAGATGATGTTGAAGGGCATATGCCGGGGTGGATACCACTTGCGTGTTATTCTGCAATCGCATTAGGAACCTTAAGTGGAGGATGGAAGATCGTAAAAACGATGGGTTCTAAGATCACTAAAGTTACTTCGTTTGAAGGTGTTGCGGCTGAAACCGCCGGGGCTTTAACGCTATATTTTACTGAGCACTTAAAAATCCCGGTAAGTACAACACATACTATTACAGGATCGATTATAGGTGTAGGATTAACAAAACGTGTATCAGCAGTACGATGGGGAGTTACAGTAAGCCTTGTTTGGGCTTGGGTACTTACAATCCCGGTTTCTGCGGCACTTGCGGCATTGATCTATTACATTTTAAGCATATTCTTGTAATATAAGATTCGATAACAATCTTTAATATAATCTTAACAGGCATAGTAGGTAAATTTGTAAGTAAACAAATTCCTCTATGCCTGTTTCTTTTGTCTCTTATCGAACCCTTTTCATTGTAGTCTTACTGGTTTACAGTGTAGCTGTTGAAGCTCAGGTAGCTTCCATATTTAATAACCAAAAGCCCAAAACCATGTCCCAACGTTGGGAACTGGATACACTTACTTCTTCGGGTACTTTTGTTATTACCCCTTATAAGCCACTATATCTGCTTCCTGCCCGCTGGTCAAGCAGCCCCAACGGACAGCCGCATAGCGGTAATAACAGCCCGGCTTATGTGGTAGATGATAATGTCGACCTGAATAATCTGGAAGCAAAATTTCAGATTAGCTTTAAAGTAAAGGTTCTACAGGGTATTTTTTGGGGTACAGGTGACCTTTGGGGTGCCTATACGCAAAAATCCTATTGGCAGATCTACAACAAAAGCCTGTCCAGGCCCTTTAGGGAAACAAATTATGAGCCGGAGCTCATTCTTAATTTTGCTACTAATTTTAATGTTCTCGGAGTTACAAACCGTATGGTTGGAATAAGTTTTAACCATCAGTCTAACGGCAGGGATGTTCCACTATCAAGAAGCTGGAACAGGATAATACTACACACAGGGTTTGAAGTAGGGGATAAATGGCAGGTATACATCCGCCCGTGGTTCAGGCTGCCGGATCAGAACAATGAAGATGATAATCCGGATATTGTAGACTATATAGGCCACGGTGATGCCACAGTTATTTATGGGATGGGTAAAAATATACTCTCGCTTACAGCCAGTAGTAATCTCTCATTCGGTAACCACTTAAGAGGATATGCTGAGTTTTCCTGGTCACGGAACCTTACCGGTAATCTTAAAGGGTACTTCCAGCTGACACACGGTTATGGGGAATCTCTTATCGATT
This sequence comes from Flavobacterium hauense, assembly GCF_054457175.1. Taxonomy (NCBI): domain Bacteria; kingdom Pseudomonadati; phylum Bacteroidota; class Flavobacteriia; order Flavobacteriales; family Flavobacteriaceae; genus Flavobacterium; species Flavobacterium hauense. The sequence goes on along the minus strand of NZ_JBTKVX010000003.1, from coordinate 176,676 downwards.
ATAATAACCGCCAGACTACTGTAGGATTAGGAATTTCTTTAGTGGAGTGGATGTAGACTGCTTAATCACCATAAGGCCTAATATATTTTACCATTATTGCATTAATATGGATTGCAAAATACCAATCTGACAAATTTGTGCTATCGATTGGATGATTTATGCTATACTCTAACGATTTAGTCGGCTAATTTTGGAATATAACAAATAAACCGAAAGACTATGAGCATAGCGAAACGTCCTGATTTTAAGGACAAATATGATAATTTTATTGGGGGTAAATTCGTGCCTCCTGTTAAAGGTGAATACTTTGATAATGTATCGCCAATTGATGGTAAAGTGTTTGCCAAAGCAGCACGTTCTACCAAAGAAGATATTGAACTTGCACTCGATGCTGCCCACGAAGCTTTCAAAACCTGGAGCAAAACTTCTCCTGCTTACCGCAGCAATATTCTGAATAAGATCGCCGACGTTATGGAAGCTAATCTGGAATATCTTGCTACTGTCGAGGCTATCGATAATGGTAAGGCAATACGTGAGACCCTTGCTGCCGACTTGCCATTATGTATAGATCACTTCCGTTATTTTGCCGGTGTAATAAGAGCTGAAGAAGGCACTATTGCAGAGCATGATGAAAACACGGTTAGTATAGTGCTTCATGAACCTCTTGGTGTGGTAGGGCAGATCATTCCGTGGAACTTCCCGTTACTTATGGCTACCTGGAAAATTGCTCCTGCTATTGCTGCTGGAAACTGTACAGTGGTTAAAGCAGCAGAACAAACTCCTGTGTCTATCATTGTGTTGATGGAGCTGCTTAAAGATGTTGTTCCTGCAGGTGTTATCAATATTGTAAATGGTTTTGGAGTAGAAGCAGGGAAGCCATTGGCTACTTCGCCAAGGATATCAAAAGTATCATTTACGGGTGAAACCACGACAGGCCGTCTTATCATGCAATATGCAGCCGAGAATATCATTCCTTCTACCATGGAGCTTGGCGGAAAATCGCCTAATATCTTCTTTAAATCTGTTGGTGATGCTGATGATGCCTATTTTGATAAAGCTATTGAAGGTGCTGTAATGTTCGCCCTGAATCAGGGAGAGATTTGTACCTGTCCGTCACGTATGCTTGTGCACGAAGATATTTATGACAAATTTATCGCAAGGGTAGTAGAGCGCACCAAAGCCATTAAATTAGGTAATCCTCTAGATAAAACCGTAGCGATGGGAGCACAGGCTTCTAACGATCAGTATGAAAAAATTAAATCTTACCTGAAAATTGGCAAGGAAGAAGGTGCGGAAGTACTTACCGGAGGCGAAGTAAATCAGCTTGACGGCGAACTGGGCGGAGGTTTCTACATTCAGCCTACGATCTTTAAAGGACATAATAAAATGAGGATATTCCAGGAAGAGATATTTGGCCCTGTTGTTTGTGTCACTACTTTTAAAACTACCGAAGAGGCTATTGAAATTGCTAATGATACACTTTACGGACTTGGTGCCGGGGTATGGACACGCGATGCCCACGAACTGTACCAGGTACCACGAGCGATTAAAGCAGGTAGAGTCTGGGTAAACAATTACCATGCATACCCTGCACATGCGCCATTTGGCGGATATAAAAAATCGGGTTTTGGGCGTGAGAACCATAAAATGATGCTTGAACATTACAGGCAGACCAAAAACATGCTGATCTCTTATGATAAAAATAAATTAGGTTTTTTTTAGAAGTTAAATTGTTTGGTAAAGGGCTGCCTCAGGGCAGCCTCACTGCTGTAAATTATAATTCCAAAAAATATTTAGAATGTCAAATACAATGAAAGCGGCACGCTGGCATGCTGCAAAAGATATCAGGGTCGAACAGGCTGAGATACCTACTGCCGGAAAAAAACAAGTGAAAATAGAAGTTCAGTTTACAGGAATATGTGGTTCAGATTTACACGAATACACGCATGGGCCAATGCTTATTCCTGTAGATAAGCCTTATCCGTTAAACGGGCATCAGGGTATTACTACTCTGGGGCATGAATTTTCGGGGATAGTAAGTGAAGTGGGAGAAGGTGTTACCAATGTTAAGCCTGGTGACAGGGTAGTTGTAGAACCGTTGTTTAAGAATCCGGACAGCCCTTTTATAGCTAATGGAGAGTATAATCTGTCTGAACCATTAGGTTTTGTAGGGTTAACATCTAATGGAGGTTTTGCAAAATATACGGTTGTAGAGGATTATATGGTGCATAAAATACCCGACACCATGAGCTTTGAACAGGGAGCACTTGTAGAGCCTGCCGCGGTTGCTGTATATGCAGTACTGCAAAGCGGATTACGTTTGGGTGATTCCTGTGTGATCTTTGGTGCAGGGCCTATAGGATTGCTGTGTGTTCAGGCAGCCATAGCGGCTGGTTCGCCAAATGTTATCGTGGTAGACGTAGCCGATAAACGCCTTGAAAAAGCAAAAGAAGTAGGTGCTACCAATATTATTAATGGTAAAAGTGAAGACATAGCCGGGCAGGTAAAAAAACTAACCAATGGCGGAGCCGATGTGTTTCTTGATGCTGCCGGTGTACAGGCTACTTATGATAACGGGATAAAAAGCCTCAAGAACGGAGGGACGGCTGTTCTTGTAGCGCTTTTTGGCAAGACTGTAACGCATGATGCTTTTGATCAGGTGGTGCGCGAAATCACCATTAAGGGTATCATAGCCTACAGAAATATATTTCCTCAGGTTATTAACCTTATTGACTCTGGGCGTATGCCGGTTGAGAAGCTTGTAACCCAAAAAATTAAGCTTGATAATATTGTTACCGATGGTTTTGAGGCATTGGTTTCTAATCCGTCACAGGTAAAAATACTGGTTGATATTAATGGATAATTATAACTGCAGGGTCAATTACTTTGACCCTGCTTTTTTATTTTAGGCTATGTATAAAAGAATTGATGTTACCCCACAAGCTACTACGCTTATTGCAGAACTTAAAGAACGCTATGGAGAATTGATGTTTCACCAAAGTGGCGGCTGTTGTGATGGCTCACAACCTATGTGTTTTGAAAAAGGCGATTTTAGGTTGGGTTATAGTGATGTATGCCTTGGCGTAATTGAAGGCTGTGAATTCTGGATGAGCAAAGACCAATTTGAATACTGGAAGCATACTCACCTTACTATGAATGCCGTGGAAGGCCGGGGTGCCAGCTTTTCGCTAGAAATTCCGTTAGGGAAAAGATTCATCATAGAATCACGGCTTTTTACCGAAGAAGAAGCCAAAAACCTTGAATCACTCAAATACCTTGAGGATTAGTTATTAACTTACCTGTAATAACTGGTATTGTTTTGGTGTAATGCCTTCATACTTTTTGAAAAGCCTGATAAAATAGTTGCAATCGTCAAAACCGGCCATATAGCACACTTCGTTTATCTGTATTCCCGGATTTTTAAGCAGTTTTTTTGCCTGTTTTATCTTTTCATTCAGTATGAATTCTATCGGGCTCATCCCCAGTTCCCTCTTAAAATAGCGGTAAAAGGTGGTGGTGCTCATGCAGGCCTTTTCACTGAGTTCTTTAAGGCTTATGCCTGAGTTTATGTTTTTGCGGATGTAATCGGTGATGGTGTACATTAGACTGTCAGTATCCATTGAAGAAGGATTTTCGGTCCTTTGCGCGGTTTGCGTCTGTATGATGCGTATAAGCAGTTCTTGTAATGCCAGGTCGGCAAGGGCATCTTTGGTAATGGAATAACTCATGCACTCACGAATGAGCTTATTTATGGTTGTGGCTAATTCAGTGTTATTGTAAAAGAAATAATTCTCATGATTAAGTTTCCATAATTCATCTTCTTTAGGATAGCGTTCATTAAGAAAATCGAGGGTGTCACTTATTTTATTGTGATCTATGGCCAGTGCCAGGCATTGTGTGGGATTAGCAACTGAAGCCTCCGGGAAATCGATCTTCATTTCTACATTTCCGGGAACAATTACTGTTTCTCCGGGAAGGTATTCAAAGCTTGGGTCGTCAAACAAATGCATTATCTTTTTACCTCTCAGCATGCTTGTCACCACAAGGTCATTAAATTTTAGAGGTACAAGCAATGATTCCTGATAGGTCTCAAAGAGGTTAAGTTCGCAATTGTCCAGCGAATAAACAGTTCTGTTCTCTATCAGTGTCTTTAGTGATTTTTCTACTGTCAATGAAGGTGTTTCAAGTAGTGCCCTGCGATTGTTCATATCCTTTTACTTTAAGCAGCCTTTAAAGTAAGGATATTTAATGATTTAGCGAAATTTTTACGAGTTTAATTCCGCAACTGCTTCAATATCTGTTGCAACGCGGTATTTTAGCGGAAGCGAAACAATAAATGTGGTGCCTCTGTCTTTACCCGGGCTCATAGCATAGATGTTTCCTCTGTGAAGCTCTACAAATGATTTCGTGATGGATAAGCCTAAACCATTTGATGTTTCTTTACCGGTAGGCTTTGAGCTTAGTTTGGCAAATTTGGTAAACAGTTTCTGAATATCTTCAAAGTTTAGTCCCTGTCCTTCATCTTTTACTTCAATGTGCATGTAATTTCCGGCCTCGCGTGCAGATACACGGATCGTCGTATTCAGATAAGAGTATTTTATAGCGTTGCTTAACAGGTTATGCAGCACATCAGATATTTTAGACCTGTCACCTTCAACGATAAGGCTGTTTTCGCAGTTTAGCTCAATGATCTGCTGCTTGCGGTTTGCCAGTAACTCAAAATTATTTAGCAGCCTTGTAAACATATCTTTAATATTGATCTCTTCTATGTTGAGTACAAGGTCTTTTTCTTCAAGTTCAGACTGTGTAAGCAGATTGGCCAGTCTTTTTTGCATGATACCGACAGAGGATTTTATCATATCGGTCATGCGTCCTGCGGTGGTGACATCTTTACGAATGATGTCGTTTGCAAGATTTATGGATGCTAACGGATTTTTAATTTCGTGAAGGGCTATATTCATCAGGTTGATCTGTGATTCTATCGATTTCCTGTAACGAAGCCTGTTCTCCAATTTGTCTATTACAAGTTTGGATAATGTTTTCAGCATATCAAGCTGCAGGGGTGTTACCTCACGTGGTATGTCATCGGCTACCGAAAGTACACCTACATTAAAGCCTTCAGGGCTTTTTAAGGGCACACCGGCAAAAAAGCGTATGCCATTTTTCATTTTCACAAACGGGCTTTCAGCCAGTTCAGGGTAAGTATGGGTGTCTGTGTATAGAACAACATCGTCATTTTTTATAACCCTATCAGCCAAAGTACCTTCCCGTTGCACTTCATTAATATCAAGTGAGCTCAGGTTAGACTTTATGAATATCCTTTTCTCATCTACAAAGGTGATAAATGCATTTGGGCAATTAAAAACCTGCGAAGCCATTAAGGAGATCTTATCAAAAGTATCTTCGGAATGTGTATCCAATATTTGATAATCCCTAAGCTTTTCAAGCCTAAGTTCTTCAGTATCGGGTATGTAGTAGACAGCGTTTTTAAAGCTCATGGGTTACTTAACGAAATTTAATTAGGTTAAAAACATTGAATTATTTCGCAATGTGAAAATACGCTTAAAAACTCCTAATATCTTGTTAAAAGCTAATCTTGTAACAAAACCTGCATTATTTCATAAACCAATAGCAAATTGTAAAAGAAAACCCCTGATATTCAATCAGGGGCTTATAAGTGCAAGTTATACTTAACTTTTTTCTTCTTCTTTTTGGCCCATCATCATCAGGTAAGCTTTAAGAAATTGATCTATGTTTCCGTTCATGACACCGTCTACATCGCTGGTTTCGAATTGTGTTCTCACATCTTTAACCAGTTTGTATGGGTGCATAACGTAGTTTCGTATCTGCGAACCCCATTCGATCTTCATCTTATTCGCTTCGATCTCGTCACGGACCGCCTGGCGTTTCTTAAGCTCAATTTCATAGAGCTGAGACTTTAGGAGTTGCATGGCTTTTGTCTTATTGTCCAGCTGTGAACGGGTCTCGGAGTTCTCAATGATGATTCCGGTAGGGTGGTGGCGCAGTCGCACCGCAGTTTCTACCTTATTTACATTTTGTCCTCCCGCACCACTGGAACGCATGGTTTCCCACGAAATGTCTGACGGGCTGATGTCAATCTCGATAGTATCATCTGCTAATGGATAAACATATACCGATGCAAATGAGGTATGGCGTTTGGCATTACTGTCAAAAGGGGATATGCGCACCAGTCGGTGAACGCCGTTCTCGCCTTTCAGGTAACCAAAAGAATAGTCGCCTTCAAACTCAAGGGTTACGGTTTTAATACCGGCAACCTCACCTGCCTGAAAGTTAAGTTCTTTTATTTTGTAGCCTTCTTTTTCGCCCCACATCATGTACATACGCATAAGCATAGCTGCCCAGTCACAGCTTTCGGTACCTCCGGCGCCTGCCGTGATCTGCACTACGGCACTCAGGCTGTCGCCTTCGTCAGAAAGCATGTTCTTGAATTCAAGGTTTTCAATATGGGTTATCGTAAGGTTGTACTGGTTGTCCAGTTCTTCCTCGGTAACATCGCCTTCCTTGAAAAACTCATAGATTACCTGAAGCTCTTCGGCCATAGCATTACCTTTTTCATAGTCTTCTACCCATTTTTTCTTGGATCTCAGGTCTCTGACAATGATTTCGGCTTGTTTGGCGTTATTCCAAAAGTCCGGAGCAAAAGTCTTTTCTTCTTCGTTGGTTATTTCTATTAACTTCCTGTCGATGTCAAAGATACCTCCTCAGCGCACCAAGGCGCTCTATAATACCTTTTATTTGTTCGGTATTTGTCATAAATAATGTAGTTTTGTATTAAGCAAAAATAAGCTATCCTTTTCAATAATATGGAAATAAATTTAGTAAGTGACACGGTAACCCGTCCGGGACATGAAATGCTTCAGCAAATGTTCAGGGCAAAAGTGGGTGATGACGTTTATAAACAGGATCCTACCGTTGTACAGCTCGAAGAAACCGTGGCCGACCTTTTTGGAATGGAGGCTGCTTTGTTCTTTCCTTCGGGCACCATGGCCAATCAGACAGCAATAAAACTACATACAAATCCGGGTGACGAACTCATCTGCGATAAATGGGCACACGTATTTAATTATGAAGGCGGAGGCGTTGCCTTTAATAGTGGCGTTTCGTGCCAGCTGATAGACGGTGATCGCGGTATGATCACTGCCAATCAGGTAGCAGAAGCCATTAATCCACCTGATTTTTATCACAGCCCGCTTACGAGCCTTGTGTGTATTGAAAATACGACCAATAAAGGCGGTGGTGCCTGTTATGACCTGCAAACACTTATGGAAATAGGTGAGGTATGCAAAACCAATAATCTTAATTACCACCTCGACGGTGCCCGTTTGTGGAATGCTCTTGTAGCCAAAAAACAGCATCCAAAACAGTTTGGTTCAATCTTCGACACTATATCTGTTTGTTTATCAAAAGGGCTTGGTGCGCCTGTTGGTTCGCTGCTTATAGGTAAACAGGAACATATCAATAAAGCGATACGTATACGTAAGGTTTTTGGTGGAGGCATGCGCCAGGCAGGTTATCTTGCTGCGGCAGGATTGTATGCATTACAAAACAACGTTAGCCGACTGGAAGAAGATCACCGCAGGGCACGACAATTAGGTAATTTCCTTCAGCAGCTGCCTTGGGTAGATAAAGTAGAGCCTGTTGAAACCAATATACTTATCTTTTCGCTGAAGCCACAATACAGCGAAGCTGCCTTAATGGAAAAGCTGAAACAAAAAAGCATATTCATTAGTTCATTAGGCAAAGGAAAACTGCGTATTGTTACGCACCTTGATTATAAAGAAGTGATGCATAATTACGTAATAGAGACATTGCAGAAGCTTACATTTTAAGCTGGAAATAGAAGTTAAATATTGGAATTTATTCGATACCGGCAAACGTAAATGGCTGAGTTACTTTAAAATTAATTAGAGACTCTCCCGAATAGTTCTCATTATTTTCTAAACTCAACTTTCTTGTTTTAGCTTTTTCGCTAAAGTCAATTTTATTGAACTCTACCCATATAACATTAGGATTTAGTACATTATCAAAATAATAAACAAGGTTTTTTTGATCTGCAACGGTTCTCCATCTTGTCGAAGAAATATTGGGTTCTGTTGGCGAGGAAATTCCAAGTGGAACAGAACAATTTCGAATAACACCGAATACACTGGCGATTGCTGTTCTTGTATCATCAGTTTTGGGAATAGCATCAATATAATATGATGCCCTTGTAAATCTGTCAGCAGCCCTGTTTGTTCCTGGCAGCATAATAGTTCCGGGGATTCCCTTCCAATAGCTGTTTATTGCTAATTGTTCTTCAAAAATAGGAGAGTTTGTCATTACAACATATTTTTTATCATGATGTATGACTAATTTCCCGTTAATATATTCAAAGATCGCATTGTCGCCTGTAGGATCAGAAATAGACAGATGGACTGTGGCAAAAATATCAGTTCCCGGAATGTGAGATGAGACAACTGAGAAATTATTTTTTTCAAATGTATTAACTGCTTCTTCTACTGTAGCAAAACTGTCAAGTGTATATTGTAACCAAAGCGAAACTGATAAGAATTTCTTAGTTCCGTTTTTTTCGAATTTAGGAAACTCAGACTCAGCCAGCCACAAAAGGTTACCAACCAGACCTTTTTCATTCATTCCGTCAGAGGATGCTATATCCCACGAACTGGTTATAACACTTCCATATTTAGATTTCCATTTTATAGAACTGTTGCCTGCTTCACCATTTCTCTGCATTCCACGAGGAAAAATCCATAGGTTAGCCGGAATACTGCTTTTCCAGTCCATAGAGCGTGCTGTAATAATCGTTCCATTTAGTCCTTTGTATACAACCCTTGTGCATGCAATTGCATCTTCACTTAGAATTACACTGTATAGTAAAGCAAAAGTCAGTAAAATTGTTTTTTTTATTTTCATAACGGCTTCTATTAAATTACAATTCAATTATGCGAAATAAATTTTATACTAGATTTATATTTCCAAAATTTTTAACAAGATTGTTTTAGATGTCTATAAAGTAGTGTTTTATGTCAGACCAATATACGGATTAAAATAATAGCGGCACAATATTCAGATAGCTAATATGTCAGTTATTTATGAATTCATTAAATACCAAAAGTCGTAAAGTCAGAGGTTTTCTCAAGGCTTTACGACTTTACGACTTTTGACTTTTGACTTTAAAACTTTTAACAGATATTACTTAAACATCCCGTCAAGTCCGGGAATATTAGGCATACCATCCTGTGCTACAGCTCCAAGTTCCGCTTCGTTTACATTAGTGGCTTTTGCGATAGCTTTGTTCATAACCAATACAAGATAATCTTCAAGCTGTTCTTTATCTTCTAAAAGCGAATCGTCAACACTGACAGACTTAAGCGTTCTGTTTGCTGTCATAGTCACTTTTAGCAGTCCGTCATTGCTTTGCTCATCAATAAGCACAGTGTCAAGCCTTTTTTTAGTCTCTTCAATTTTTTGCTGGGTTTCTTTAAGTTTACCCATCATTCCCATGATATCTCCAAACATTTTTACGAATTTTATTATATGATTATATTGCAAAAGTATTAAATTGCAAAGTGATATGCTAACCAGAAAACAAATGAAAAAACACTTACTTTTAAGTTGTGTTTGTGTTATTTTTGCAGCGAATGCGCAATCTAATAAAACTAAGATGACCGAAACCATTTCTCCCCCTTTGGCCGCTGTCAAACCAAAGACTCTTGAAAAACACGGCGATGTAAGGACAGATAACTATTACTGGCTTAACGAAAGGGAAAATCCCGAAGTAATAGATTATCTCAATAAAGAGAATACCTACTATAATACCATGACCGCCGGTCAGAAACAGTTCCAGAAAGACCTGTTCGAAGAAATGAAGGGCCGTATCAAAGAAGACGATTCATCGGTACCTTACTTTTACAATGGCTACTACTATATAACCCGTTACGAAAAAGGAAAAGATTATCCAATTTACACCCGTAAAAAGGGCAGTCTTGACGCTAAAGAAGAACTATTGTTTGACTGTAACGAAATGGCAAAAGGGCATTCGTACTTTCAGCTTGGCGGACTTAATATCAGTGAAGATAATAAATGGGCTGCGTTTGGCGTAGATACTGTTTCTAGAAGGCAATATACCATCCAGGTAAAGAATCTTGTCACCAATGAGATACTTCCTTTCAAAATTGAGAATACTACTGGCGGCTCTACATGGGCTGGTGATAATAAAACGCTTTTTTATACAAGAAAAGATCCTACCACACTTCGTTCGGATAAGATATATAAGCACAAGCTTAATGGCGATGTAAAAGATGATGCTCTTATCTATCACGAAAAGGATGATACCTACAGTACATTCATTTACAAAGAAAAATCGAAGAAATACCTGGTAATTGGCTCAAGCAGCACGCTTACCAGTGAATTCCGCATATTGGATGCCAAAAAGCCTGATGGCGAATTTGAAATTTTCCAGAAAAGGACACGCGAACTGGAGTACAGCATTTCGCATTACGGAAACAACTGGTATATCGTTACCAATAAAGACAAGGCTACCAACTTTAAGCTGATGGTTACGCCGGAAGGCAAAACAGGAAAAGACAACTGGAAAGACCTTATCGCACACCGTAAAGACGTGCTTCTTGAAGATATAGACATCTTTAAAAACTACCTTGTGGTCTCAGAGCGTAACGATGGTCTCAACAAGATACGCATTCGCCCATGGGATGGAAAAGGGGAGTATTACCTGCCATTTGAAAGCGAAACGTACACTGCAGGAACCTCTACCAATCCTGATTTTGATACCGAAATACTTCGTTATAGCTACCAGTCGATGGCTGTACCATCATCGGTGATCGATTTCAACATGAAGACCAAAGAGAAAACCATCCTTAAGGAACAGGAAGTTCTTGGTGGTAAATTCGATAAAAACAATTATACCGAAGAAAGGGTATGGGCTACTGCTCAGGATGAGACCAAAGTGCCAATCTCTATCGTGTACCGTAAAGGCATAAAGAAAGATGGCAATAATCCGTTCCTGCTGTATGCGTATGGCTCATACGGGGCATCTATGGATGCTTATTTCTCATCGATAAGGCTTAGCCTTCTTGATCGTGGTTTTATCTTTGGTATCGCACACATCAGGGGTGGTGAAGATTTGGGCCGTGAATGGTATGATAATGGAAAACTGCTTAAAAAGAAAAATACATTTACTGATTTCGTTGACTGTTCCAAGTATGTTATCGAGCAGAAATATACCACTCCCCAGCATTTATATGCCGAAGGAGGATCTGCCGGAGGTTTGCTTATGGGCGCCATCATTAATATGGCTCCGGAGCTGTATCATGGCGTTATTGCACAAGTGCCTTTTGTAGATGTTGTGACAACAATGCTGGATGACAGTATTCCGCTGACGACGGGAGAATATGACGAATGGGGTAACCCAAATGAGAAAGAGTACTACAATTATATGAAATCGTACTCGCCATATGACAATATTACTGCCCAAAATTACCCAAATATGCTCGTAACAACAGGTCTTCATGACTCTCAGGTGCAATACTGGGAACCTGCCAAATGGGTAGCAAAATTAAGGGTTACCAAGACCGGTAACAACCTTTTGTATCTGGATACCAACATGGAAGCAGGGCACGGCGGAGCATCGGGAAGATTCGAGGCTATAAAGGAAGTTGCCAAAGAATACAGTTTTTTATTAGATTTAGAAGGAATTAAAAAGTAATTAAATTTTTTTTGTTAGATTTGCAAGGTTTTGAGGTCAATAAACTTTGTAGCAGTTTACCTTACTAACTTATTTTTTATGAAAGAAGAGATAAAAGCCTATAATAATGTGTTGGAGCTAATTGGGAACACACCACTGATTAAACTCAACAAAGTTACTGAAGGATTACAAGGAAATTTTTACGCCAAAGTAGAAGCTTTTAATCCGGGCCATTCCACAAAAGACAGGATTGCATTATATATAATCGAAGAAGCAGAGAAAAAAGGTATCCTGAAACCGGGAGATACTATCATCGAAACTACATCGGGTAATACAGGCTTTAGCCTGGCAATGGTAAGCATTATAAAAGGATATGATTGTGTTCTTGCAGTAAGTTCTAAATCTTCAAAGGATAAAATAGACATGCTTCGTGCAATGGGAGCTAAAGTATATGTTTGCCCTGCAAACGTATCGGCAGATGACCCACGCTCTTATTATAATGTAGCAAAAAGGCTTCATGAAGAGATCAAGGGTTCGGTTTACATTAACCAATACTTCAACGATCTTAACGTAGATGCTCACTATAAAACTACCGGTCCTGAAATCTGGGAACAGACTAAAGGACAGATAACGCATCTTATTGCGTGCAGCGGTACAGGAGGTACTATATCCGGTGCGGCACGTTTCCTTAAAGAAAAAAATCCAAACATCAGGATATTAGGCGTAGATGCTTTTGGTTCGGTACTTAAAAAATACCACGAAACAAAAGAGTTTGACAGCGATGAGATCTATCCATACAGGATAGAAGGTCTTGGTAAAAACCTGATCCCAACCGCTACTGATTTTGATGTTATCGATAAATTCATAAAAGTATCAGACGAAGATAGTGCCCATACTGCAAGGTATATTGCCAAAAGCGAAGGATTGTTTGTAGGATACACGAGTGGAGCGACTTTCCAGGCTGCAAAACAATATGCTGAAGCAGGAGAGTTTGACGAGAACAGTAACATCGTTCTTATTTTCCCTGACCACGGATCGCGTTACATGAGTAAAGTGTTCAGCGACGAATGGATGAACGAACAGGGATTCTTTGACAGTATCAACGCTGAAGAAGCTCAAAAGATAGAATTCATTAAATAATCGAATGATTATAGCGATATATAAACTCCCCGCAATGCGGGGAGTTTTTTGTTTTTATATATTTGGGTATGAAGAAAGCAATTTTATCTTTTTTAACAGTAATGTTTTTATTGTACTGTTATGGGCACTTTTTTACAAAAGGAATGATTACCGGTATCTACGTATATTATCCTGATTATCCTTCTCTTGAAGCTCCTACCAAAGTTGATACGCTTGTACTTAATAACGACAATACTTTTAAAAGTGGTTACTATGGTTCAGGAACCTATAAGATTGAACAAGGATTTGGCGGAACTTGTTTTGATATGACTTATAAGTATGAATTGGGACTTGCCAGCTTTGGGTCTTATTTCAACAGGTCTTTCTTTGTTGGTACTCCCAGAATTGCAGTAAATGAAGATTTGGGTCTTTATTACGAAAAAGTAGATTGATATCAAAAAAGCCCCGAAACTGCAATTCCGGGGCCAGTCTTTTCAAACTAACTCAAACTTATGTGAAACTGTAAAATTACCGCCAGTTCAGATCCTATACAATACCCATAAATAGGTATTTTAAAACAAAAGCCCTTCCGCATTCGCGGAAGGGCTTTACCCAAAATTACAACCCCTAAACCAATCATTCCCAACTGAAGGTTCCATTGCCCATGTACTTCAGGTCGGTTTGTTTTGGCTCACCGGCAAAGGCAATATTTCCTGTACCAATGATCCTGCCTGTTATGGCAAGGGTGCTGTTTACTTTTGCATCTCCTGACCCCGAAATAGATGCACTTACTTGTTTTGCCTCAAGACCCGATGCTTCGATTGTTCCGGAACCTGAGATCCTGCAGCTAAAATTTTCGGTTATACCGTTTAAATTTATCGTACCCGAACCCAATATCCATGCCGTGGCTTCGGTAGTATCTACAGGAATAGTGATACTGCCGGGGCCATCCAGGGTTACTTTAAGTTTCATGTTTTTAATAGTAGTCTTTGACGTAATTGAACCACATCCGTTAAGTGAAATACTGTCAAGCAGCTGTACCGGGACTTTTATCTTAATTTTATTGGTGCGGCTGGGTTTCACATTTACGTTATTCTCTGTAGTTATGGTAAGTGTTCCGTTTACGACTTTGGTATTTATGATGGCGAGGATATTCTCATCGCCTTCGAGGCTGACTTTTCCGGTTTCGCCGGATGTCAGGCATACTTCAAATGATCCTGTTACTGATACTTTCGTAAAGTCGCTTACATCGCGTTTCTCTTTAACGATGTTTCCGTTTCCTGCCAGGGTAGTTGTAGATTCTTGTGCGGTTAGCGTGAAGGCAAAGAAGAGCCCTGCGACAATTAATGCTGCTTTTTTCATGGTGGTTCGTTTTTTGATTTCCTACAGTCGTGGAAATGGTTGATGATGATTGATTTTTCCTGCCCGGCGGCAGGGGTAATAACTGTTATTATACCTGTGATGAGCAGGCAGCCTGATGAGGGCAATTGTTTTTTGATGATGATTGAACTCCTGCGTGATTAAGGCAGTTATTATCATAGACGACTGTAACCAATAAATGGTTGCATGCCTCTAAAATTTTTTAGTTTTTGCCCAGATTAATGTCTCCGTATTCTGATCTGATATAAAAACGGTTTACGCCCTGAGTTTTGTTGTAACCTTTGTAGCGTGCTGTAAAATCTCTATCGCTTTTTTCTGTAAACTTAAGCCCCGAAGATCCCCTAAGTTTTCCATATTCAAGGTAAAATTCAAAATCGAAGGGTACATTTTCGTTGTAATTCACGGTTATGTTACTATAGGTGGCGTTAATTGCAATATTTTTAGAATTTTTGCTCATGCTGCCTATTGCCATATCACCGTAGTTAGTGGTTGTATTGAAGTTACCGGATACATACCCAAACGTGAGAGGCGTATAATCACCCGATCCGGTAGCATTGTCTACAGTGCTAACTACGAGTGATCCATATTCTGCCCTGTAGTTCAGGTTATGCACTTCATTTACAGTTACAGGACTATACTCAATTTTAAGTTTAAGGTTTGTTGCTTTTTGAATAGTCAGATTAGAGTATTGTATATTAGCCTCTCCACTTTTCATATAATCGATCTTGCCGCTCCCGCAGTACTGCATCTGTATACTGTTATTATCAGCATTAAGCTCTTCAATGTTTACAGTACCGTATTGGCAATCAATAGCTGCTTTGCCATATATCTTAGTGGTTATGATAGGGCCATGTTGATTAATAAGGTTGATACTTCCTTTTTTAGGTATCTTAATGGTGTAGTTAATCTCCATATTGATATTGTTACCACTCATATTATCTATGTTAGTGGCTGCTTTTACAAGGGCTATAGTTGCGTTAAGATATACATCGATACCGGCAAGCCTTTTGTTTACCTTATCTTCGTTATTGCCGCTTACTTTAATTACAACTTCGATCTGGGTTTTATTTTCATCCCAGGTGGTAACATAGATGCTCCCAAACTGGTTATCTACCTGTAGTGCGCAGTCCGGATTTACAATATAGGCTTTGGCAATCTTCTTTTCTTTAGTATATTTTCCACCTTTAATACCATTTCCTGCTATCGAAATGCATGGGAGTAGAAACAGTAGTAGTAAAAGTTTATGCATTAGTGTTTTCATGGTAGTTTTCTTTAATCTTTTTGATGTTTTCAATTTTCACGAGTACGTCTTCAAGAAATGATATCCTTGTCTGCAGATTGGTTATCATGGCATGAAGCAATTGCTTGTTTTCTCCTTTTTTAGCCAGGTCATGCGTTATTTTATCATAATCGGCTTCCAGTTGCTGCATGCGCAGCATGGCGTCTTCAACAAGCGCTTTGGTTTCGGGGGTATTCTCTTTTCGTACTTTTTCAAGCTCCTTATTTATTACGGATGCAAAGTACATTTGTGTCTGTTCAGTTTTGGGCGAAATTTTTGCCACCTGCTTCTCGCTGCTGCCAGGGGAGAAGGTAAACATCAGCGTAACCAGTATGGCTATTGCAGCAGCTGCGGGCATGGCTATCCAATAGATCAGTCCTTTTACTTTTGGTTTTTTTCCCTTGTTCTTATCTAGCCTGTCAAGGAAACGGTCCTGGTGTCCTGTGATAGGCTCTTCCATATCCCATAGACCATCAAAGCGGCTAAACATTTCGTCCATTTTGTTGTCTTCTGTCTTCATTATCCTTTCAATTTTTTGAGCAGGCTTTCCTTAGCCCTGCTTATGGTTGTACGGGTATTTCCGGCGGTAATACCCATAATTTCACTAATCTCTTCCTGGTCGAACCCTTCAATGTATAACAGGGTTAGTGCTATCCTGTAATTTTCTTTGAGCGAGTTTATCGCTGCCGATACCTGTTGTACTTTTACGTCTCTGAAGTCGATTGCGGCTTCCTCATCATTGTTGTCATCTTCGGCTACTTTATACAGTACATTGTCAATAGGGTCAAGGCTGTTCTTGTTTATCTTCTTGTAATTGTCAATACTGTGGTTTACCACGATTTTTTTAAGCCATGCTCCAAAGGTTACTTCCCCTTTAAATGAATCCAGTTTTATAAAGGCCTTTAAAAATGACTCCTGCATGATATCTTCGGCCCAATGACTGTCCTTCACTATCCGCAAGGCAGTATTGTACATGGGTTTATAATACCTGTTATAAACCTCGAACTGTGCATTACGGCTTCCCGTTTTACACTGTTCCAGTAATGAATCGATATCCTGGTTTGTGTTTGTCAACTGATGATTGATGGTTTTAATATAATGACTTGGTGTGTTACCAAATTGTTACACTTTTCGAATATTTTTTTTAATGTACCAATGTACTAATGTAGCGATTTAATCAATGAATTTATTTATGGCTTAATGCAACAATTTCTTATATAGTGCAGTAAATGCCTGTTTTTAGCCAATAAAAAAGCACCCCGAAAGGTGCTCTATATTTATTTACACAATGAAATAATCAATAAAAATTATAAATTGATTACTCCTGCATAGTGTGGTACACGTTCATTACGTCGTCATCCTCCTCGATTTTTTCAAGAAGCTTTTCAACATCAGCAACCTGATCTTCGGTAAGCTCTTTGGTAATTTGCGGAATTCTTTCAAATCCTGAAGATAATATTTCCATACCTCTGTTCTCTAGTTCTTTTTGAATAGCTCCAAAACTTTCGAATGGTGCATACATTACAATTCCGTCTTCATCGGCAAAGATTTCTTCTACACCAAAGTCTATCATCTCCAACTCAAGCTCTTCAACATCGCGGCCTTCGGCAGGTATACGGAAGTTACAGGTATGGTCAAACATAAACTCAACCGATCCCTGAGTACCCATGGTACCGTTGCATTTATTGAAGTAGCTACGGATGTTAGCCACTGTACGGTTGTTGTTATCGGTAGCAGTTTCTATAAGAATAGCGATACCGTGAGGTGCATAACCTTCGAATAATACCTCTTTAAAGTTAGCCGAGTCTTTATCAGATGCTTTTTTGATAGCCCTTTCAACATTGTCTTTCGGCATGTTGGCAGCTTTGGCATTCTGTATTACTGCCCTTAAGCGCGAATTGCTCTCAGGGTTTGGTCCGCCTTCTTTAACGGCCATTACTATATCTTTACCAATTCTTGTAAACGTTTTGGCCATTGCCGACCAACGTTTCATTTTTCTGGCTTTCCTAAATTCAAACGCTCTTCCCATAATTTATTTGTTTGCAGCACAAAAATAAACTTATTCCCTGTTTTTGCAAAAACAAAATGCAGTCTTTTCTAATGATTGTGAATATGGTTGATGTCATTAAGGATATTAATGGCTTCGTTAATGTAAACATCGGTTTTTGCGGCCTTAATCTTGTAGTCGTTAGCGCTTTTCAGATATTCATCCGTATAATTATTACCGGTAGTGTCGCTGTTCTTTATTACAAAAGCCTGTTCTTTTTCGGAAGCATCTTTAATATCTTTCCAAATATCATCCATGCTGTGTACATCAGTAAATACGTTGTCAAAAGTAACGGGCAGGGGCGCTTTGTTTCCTTCATAAAGCCAGTTAACACGTGTATTTACTGCGTTTATGAGTTTGAAATCGGTATTCTGATCTACCCTTTCTTTACTATGGGCAATAATTTCTCCTTTGTTTTTTTCTGGCAGGCGTGCAAAAGAGATGTCCAGATTAATGCTGTCATTCTTTATAGCGGTTGGCATACTGCTTTCCCGCGGTAAAAGGCTGTCAAAAAAAGTTGGAAGCTCAATATCGGGTACTATGCCAATATACTGGCTGCTTTTTCCGGTAACCCTGTAAAACTTGTCAAGGGTAACTTTTACAAAATCTTGTGCTTTCTCGCTATCTTCTAATGGGAGTATGGTTTGCATTGTTGCTTTACCAAGAGTGGTGCTACCTACGATCAATGCACGGTTATAGTCCTGCATTACACCTGCAAAAAATTCGCTGGCAGAAGCCGAAAAACCATTAACCAGTACTACTATCGGGCCACTGTAAATCATTCCGCGATTGTAATCTTTCACAACATTATATGCCCTGTTCTTGTCGGTTACGATGGCTATGGGGCCAAAATTTACAAACATGCCTGCCATGCGTATAACCTCATCCATAGAGCCGCCACCATTATATTGCAGGTCAATAATAAGACCTTTTATGTCGTCTTTTTTAAGTTTTACAATTTCCTTAGCCACATCGTCGGCACAGCCCTGATCACTTTCGCCATCAAAAGCCGAATAAAAGCTTGGAACTTTTATGTAACCCACTGGGTCTTTTTCACCAAGCAAAAAGCTATATACACTGTGATCATCAGCTTTCATGATCGTTTTTTCCAGATTGACCGAGTAAACAGTTCCGTCTTTTTTACGTAAGGTAAGCTGTACTTTCTTAAAACTGTCTGAGTATACAATATCCGTAATGGTTTCTAGTGACGTACAAGAGACAGGATATTCAGTATTGTTGGCTGCCAGTTTTAGTAATTGGTCGCCTTTGTCTATTTTTTTTGTTTTGTATGCGGGGCCACCGGGCACAAGTTCTTCCACAACGATTTCATCATCATCATTCTGGCTTACATATAGGCCGAGCGAATAATTCTCTGAAGATATTGATGATACGAACGATGCCTTTTCGCTGTAGTTAAAGTAAGTGGAATGCGGATCGAAATAACCGCAAAAAGCAGTATAGAAAAGATTATATATGCTATGGTCAAAACCATCAGCAGGTGATAGCTGATTGTCGAGCCTGCAAAGGTAACTTTCAAAAATTTTATCTTTAGAAACTTTACCTAGCTTATCAAGATTTTGGTTTAACGAATCTTTATTCTTACTCAGTTTCGCAACATCTTCAAGTATGTCGTAAGTGATTTTTTTTCTGAGAAACTTCTTTATCTTCTCAGGTTCGCTGTGATAAGGAAATGTTTTTTTAGAATAGAATATGGTATCTTTAGTAGCGTAGGGCAGGGGTTCTTTACGAATTTGCTCTATATAGTCCCTGTTGCGTTTCAGCGCAGTTTTGTAGGCAGAGATGAAGTCGGTAAAGAAAGCACAGTTTTTATTGAGCACATAATCGTCTATTTTAAACTTATGTACAGCTAGCTTATCATATTCCTGCTGCAAAAAAAGTGTCTTACTTTCATCCAGCTGTTCCATGACTGTATTAAAAACATAAACCGACAGACTATCGTCTACCGGTTTAGGTTTATAATGTCTCGATTGGAGCACATCATTTATTTTAGAAAAAGTAGTACATGCTTTATCATGTTTTTGAGCCTGTAGCGTACAGGATACCAGAAATGCCAGTGCTACTATTTTCTTCATAAGCTTTTATTTTTTATAGAAAGGCAGTTTCACCACCTGCGCAGGAATGTCATTCTTCCTGATGCGGATGAAGATCTGGCTGCCCTCTGCTGTATACTCAACAGGAACATAACCAAGACCAATACCTTTATTTAGCGACGGCGCCATAGTACCGGATGTTACGATACCTATTACGTTTCCGTCTTTGTCTGTTATTTCATAATCATGTCTAGGTATACCTCTTTCTGTAAGTTCAAAACCTACAAGTTTTCTGGTCACCCCTTCTTCTTTTTGTTTTTTAAGCGCTTCAGAGTTAGTGAAATCCTTTGTGAATTTTGTAATCCATCCAAGGCCAGCTTCAAGCGGAGACGTTGTATCGTTGATATCGTTTCCATAAAGGCAGAAGCCCATCTCTAAACGTAAAGTATCACGTGCAGCAAGACCTATTGGCTTAATGCCGAAAGCAGCACCAGCTTCAAAAACTTTATTCCATAATGCTTCAACCTGGTCATTCTTTACATAGATCTCAAAACCACCACTACCTGTGTAGCCTGTAGCCGAAATGATAACATCGCTAACACCTGCAAAGTCAGCCACCTCAAAGTGGTAATATTTAATAGCGCTAAGATCTACCGATGTAAGTGGCTGCATAGCCTCTACAGCTTTAGGTCCCTGAATGGCAAGAAGTGAATAGTCTTCAGATATGTTGCGCATATCAGCACCAACATCATTTTTAGAAGAGATCCAGTTCCAGTCTTTTTCTATGTTAGAAGCATTTACTACAAGCAGGTATTGCTCTTCTTTCATTTTATACACAATAAGGTCGTCAACAATACCACCATTATCGTTAGGAAGACAAGAGTACTGAGCCCTGCCTATTGTAAGCGTAGACGCATCATTAGAAGTTACTTTTTGGATAAGTGCAAGTGCGTTAGGCCCGCTGATGATGAATTCACCCATGTGCGAAACGTCAAAAACACCTACACCGTTCCTTACGGTTTCGTGTTCTAAAGTTACTCCTTCATATTGAACAGGCATATTGTAACCTGCAAACGGTACCATTTTGGCTCCAAGTCCTTCGTGAACGTGCGTAAGCGCAGTATTTTTCATTTTGTTTGTATAAATGGATTGAAGGCGCAAAATTATTGAAATTTACAAATTATGAAGCAGATATTTTAATAATTATTATTTATTTCACAACATAAGTTGTTATTTTTTTTAAAAAGTTCCTGTTTATCATTTAGCTACCATTCACGTGCTTGAGAAATCTCTTTTTGAAGAAGTTGGAGTATGTTTATTTTTGCACCTTTTAAGATATAAACACGTGTACCATTCTCGCGCGCCAAAGGGTTTCTGACTTCACCATAAAAACTAACGGTCTCGAACAGCTCTTTTTCGCGTTTCCTTTCTTTATCGTCATCACTTCCTTCCTGTACCAATATTATATTGTTTATTTCTGTATCAGGCAGCCAGTCCATATAATCGGCAGATAGCGTATAAGCTTTGATATTTTTATCGGTAACATAATAGTTAATAGCTCCGGCTTGTCCGTAATTATCACACCATATGATAGTATTTCCATTGTTTTTGACCTCATTATAGGCTTCCTCTACAATCCCGGCCATATTTTTCCACTCAAGCATATCCGCAAAATCCTGTGGAAGGTCATGTTCTTTGCCGTCTTCCCAGCGTGTGAGTCCCAGCGATTTATTCCTGTCATTTATTTTTTTAATTTCTGTTGGGGTATATAAAGGAAAGACAACTTTTGCGATAGGTATAAATAGTAGTATGGGTAGGGCAATAGCTATGGGTTTAAGGTATTTCCATCTGCCCTTTTGGAATAGATATTCAATATAAACAGCTCCAAATGCCAAATAAACAGGGTAAATGCCAATAGCATAGTAGCCTTTTGCCCTAAGATATGTAAATACTAGAAGTATTATAAAAAAGGCATAGATATAGAATTTAAATTTTTGAAAAGGCTTATGAATAAATAACGCAATTAAAGCCGCTATAAGTACATAAATAGACCCTATGAAAAAAAGTATCTGCTCTTTTATAAAATCTCCCCGGTTTACTTTTTCCAGCTGGGTTTCTGAAAGCACCTTCATGTGATGAAGTACGGGGAAATTATTGTTGTACTGCCAGATAAGGTTTGGTACAATAAGCACTATGCTTAGGATTGCAGCGAAGTAAAGATGTTTATTGATAAAGATATTCCTCTGCTTTGTTAGTGCTAAAGCAGGTACTAGGCCAATGATAAGAAAAACAATATTGTATTTGTTAAGAAAGCCGATGGAAAATGCCAGTGCAGCTATATACAACCATTTATTGGCTTGCGTGTTGACATATTTTATCAAAGAAAAGCATAAAAAGGTCCATGCAAGTACATCAAACGAGTTGGGCTGGAATAACATATTGATGCGCATAACGGCGCTAAAAAGAACTGCTGTTGCTGCCAATATGCAGGCAAACAGGCCACCTTTAAGTTCTTCAGTTGTTTTCCATACTATGAGAAGTGTAAGTGCTCCAAAAAGTGAAGGAAAAAAATGTACCCAAAAAATACCATTCCCCAAAAGCCAGATAATATAGGAAAACCACGAAGTGACTGGCGGTACAGAAAGATATCCCCATGCTAAATGATGAGCCTGGTCCAGATGCAGGTATTCATCCCGATGAAGGTCATATTTATCATTGCAAAGGTAAAACTGAAGTAAAAATTTTAATAATATGAATACAACGAGAATGATGTTCTTTTTTCCCAAAATAGTTTTTTTAGAGATGTTAAAATACTATTTTTCTGTTAGACTTTTAGGAATATTTATAATTCTTGTCTAACTGGGTGCAGCAGAATTAAATATTTATTGATAATAAACTGATATGTCGGGTATTTGTAATAAATTTATTTATAACATTCCAATAACCGAAAACCATGAAAATTTTCAGCGCTGCACAGATAAAACAGGCCGATGCTGCAACTATACATAATGAAGAGATAACTTCGGCTGACCTTATGGAGCGTGCCGCACATGAAGCCTTTGAATGGCTAACGAAAAGATTCCCGGATAAGTCTACTCCCTTTTTTATGTATTGCGGTCAGGGCAATAATGGCGGCGACGGACTCGTGATTGCACGCAAACTTCATCTGGAAGGGTATACCACTATTAAGGTGGAAATTGTAAGTGATACAGGCAATCCTACCGAAGATTTTACGATCAACAAACAACGGTTAGAAGAGTCGGGTCTTGAAAATGTAAAGATAAACGGAGGGAGTATCGGCGGATTGGTTATCATTGATGCCATATTTGGTATTGGCCTAACCCGAGAATTATCAGCAGAGGTAAGGCAGACCATTAGGACAATAAATGCAAAAGAAGCTACCGTAATAGCTATAGATGTACCTTCAGGGATGTTTATGGACAGGAAAACAGAAATTGCTGTAAAGGCTGATGTAGTCCTGACATTCCAGTCACCCAAAATAGCATTTTTCCTTGCCGGAAATAAAGAATTCATGAACAGCTTTGAGGTGTTGGACATTAAGTTAGACAAAGATTTTATCGATGCAACTTTGGTCAATCATCATTTTATAGATTCAGATACTATTCTTAAGTATTACAAACCCATGCAGCCTCATGCACATAAGGGCACTCAGGGGCATGCGCTCATCATTGGCGGAAGCTATGGCAAGATCGGTGCGGTATGCCTTTCGGCGAAAGCTGCCCTGAAAAGCGGCTGCGGATTAGTAACGGTATACGTTCCCAAATGCGGTTATGAGGTTGTGCAATCGTCATTTCATGAAGCCATGGTTCTGACTGATGGAAAAGAGCATATCTCAGGAATAAATCTTGATTTTGAACCCAAAGCCATTGGTATTGGTCCCGGAATAGGGCAGCACCCCGATACGCAAACAGCAATGGGCGATTTCCTGAAAAACAACAGGGTCCCTTTAGTTATAGATGCCGATGCGCTTAATATTCTTTCACAGCATCAGGATTGGTTTACACTATTGCCTGAAAATACAATACTCACACCACACCCTAAAGAGCTCGAAAGACTCATGGGCAGTTGGGATGACGATTTTGATAAAATCGAAAAGATGACAGCTTTTTCTAAAGCAAACAATGTGATTCTTGTCGCTAAAGATGCAACTACTATGGTGGTGCACAACGATAAGGTATATGTCAATTCTACCGGCAATGCCGGCCTGGCAACTGGTGGCAGTGGCGATGTGCTTACAGGAATCATAACCGGATTGTTGGCACAAGCTTATACACCTATTGCAGCGGCTATATTTGGCGTGTACCTGCATGGCCTTTCGGCAGATATTGGTGTAAAAGAAACATCAATGCAGTCGTTCATAGCTTCAGATATATTGAGATATATGGGTAGAGCGTACCTTGAGGTGGAGAGGCTTTTTAACAACAAGGAGCACAGTAAATTTTCACAAAGATCACAAGCTTTGTGAACTTGGGGCCTACTTTGTGTCTTTGCGGTAAATAACTAACTCCCACATTGCTTATTCGTCTTAAAATAGCATCCGAAAATGAAAAGTTATCAAAAATGTTGTTTTTTAATTATGGTTTAGTGAATTTTGGCATCTCAAATAAACCATAACTATGGAAACAATACATTATATAAGCAGCGACCTGTTATCGCTTGAAATTGTGCACGATATCATATCCCAGGATAAAAAACTGGCACTGTCTGAAGAGGCAAGGGCAAACATCGAAAAGTGCCGTACCTACCTTGACGAGAAGATGAAATCGCACAGCGACCCGATTTACGGCATCAATACAGGCTTTGGTTCGCTATATAATGTAAAGATATCTAACGAAAATCTTTCTCAGCTACAGGAAAACCTTGTGAAATCGCATGCCTGCGGTACAGGTGAAGAAGTGCCTGAGGCTATCGTTAAGATCATGCTCCTGCTAAAAATACAGTCTTTGAGCTATGGCCACTCAGGCGTTCAGCTTGTGACGGTAGAAAGGCTTATCGATTTTTACAACAACGACATTTTCCCGGTAATATACAATCAGGGTTCGCTTGGCGCTTCGGGCGACCTTGCTCCTTTGGCCCACCTATCGCTTCCGCTATTGGGAGAAGGAGAGGTATATATGGATGGTTTCCGTCAACCTTCAGCTAAAGTCTTAGACAAAATGGGATGGAAGCCTATCGTAATGAAATCTAAAGAAGGCCTTGCATTGCTTAACGGTACGCAGTTCATGAGTGCTTATGGCGTTTATGTATTGCTTAAATCGGTTAAGCTTTCCTATCTTGCCGATGTCATCGGTGCGGTTTCCCTTGAAGGCTTTGACGGACGCATAGAGCCATTCAATGAACTGATTCACATGGTTCGCCCTCATAAAGGACAGATCGTTACTGCAAAACGTTTCAACGAGCTTCTTGAAGACAGTGAGATCATTACTCAGGCTAAACAACACGTACAGGATCCTTACTCTTTCCGTTGTATACCTCAGGTACACGGAGCTTCAAAAGATACTATAGATTACGTTAAAAAGGTTTTCCGTACCGAGATCAACTCGGTTACCGATAACCCAAATATATTCATAGAAAGCGACCAGATCATTTCAGGTGGTAACTTCCACGGACAGCCGTTGGCACTTACACTCGACTTTCTTGGTATAGCCCTTTGTGAGCTTGGAAGCATTTCTGAAAGGAGGACTTACCAGCTTATTTCAGGACTTCGCGGATTACCGCCATTCCTTGTAAGCAACCCGGGCCTTAATTCAGGTTTCATGATCCCTCAGTATACTGCAGCAAGTATTGTTAGCCAAAACAAACAGTTGGCTACACCTGCAAGTGTAGACAGTATCGTATCGAGTAACGGACAGGAAGATCACGTGAGTATGGGATCTAATGCTGCTACCAAAGCACTTAGAATTGTTGATAACCTTGAACGTATCCTTGCCATAGAGCTTATGAATGCTTCTCAGGCAATCGAATTCAGGAGACCGCTTAAATCAAGCGAATTCCTTGAAGCGTTTGTGAAGTCATACCGTGAAGAGGTGCCATTGGTAACCGAAGACAGAATACTGCATTACGATATCGAAAACACTATAGCGTTTCTTCATAACCTACAGATAGACGAAACGGTATTCGAATAATAAACAAAAAGCTCTCACGAAAGTGGGAGCTTTTTAGTATATGCTAATCGGTAAGTGTTATTTCAACGATAATTTTACCATATCCTTTTTCAAGTTTAGGATTTTGCTGCCATTTTCCTTCCTTATACCACCATCCGCGTGGCTCGTCGGTAATTTCGCAAACAAACCCGGGGCCATAGGCATAAAGATGTGCAGGTAATTTATCATCGTCACTACTGCCAAGTCTGTTTTGTTTTATGGTAATTATTTCCATTACTACAAATAAGCCATTTTCGGGTATTCTTATTGTGCTTTTCGAGAAATCAACAACGGCAATCTTTTGATTAGGTTTTACGGTTACGAGAATGTTTTTGTCATAAAGATAATCTCCGGGACTGCCATCGTCATTCACATTATACAGCCTCATGTTAAATGTATTCTCTTTGTGAGTTTCTAACTTAAATTGAATTTTGTCTAAATAGGGAGTATTGTCATATTCAGGCTTATAAGGAATATAGCTTGCCATCATAAGGATACCGCTATTGCCACCGGCATGACCTGTCCATGTATTTTTTGCTTTTTTAATTGGATTTATTACATGAGTGTGTTCACCTTTTTTAATTCCAATTACTACCTCATTCAATTCGATAGGCTGGGGCTGTAGAAAGATAATATCCTTAATTGCTGAAATCGTTAAAGAGGCGTTGGCATAGCCTACAGCACTCAGGTAAATATCGCTTTCCTGTTTTATGTCTTTAGGGAGCGTAAAATTTCCGTTTTCGTCAGCACTTAATGCGAATGTTTTTTCTCCCTGCACCGAAATATTCACATAGGGTATGGGCTCTTTGGTTTTGCTGTCCCGAATAACGCCCTTAATTTGGGCGAAAGATGAAAATGATGTAAGTGCCAGGAAAAACACGCAGAATTTATGTAACATGGTTATTGGTTTGGTTGCCAATAATAACTGTTATTTGGGAGATTTATTTTAGGGACAACAGTCTTTATGTTTATAGATTATTATCTAAATCTTTTATATTACTTATCAATCTTACTAAGCCAATCTTTAATAATGACCTGCAGGGCTTCTTTTTTAGTGTTAAGGTCATTCATGCTTTTGATGGCTACCATACGTCGGCCATCTGCATAATTGCCTTCCAGAATTCGTACAGCGTCTTTTATAACACTACCGGTAGGAAATATGAGTAATATACTGTCCTCTTTGCGAATATTGTATACCATCATGTCCCTTTTATATTCTTTGGCGTCGAAGTCGGCCATGTCAGCATTGTAGTAAAAGGCAGGGGAATTCCATTTGATATGTTCGCTAATTTCGGTATCGGTCTCGAGGATAAGCTCACGTAATGCCTGCATGACATCAGCTAATGGATGTTTTGATTCCTGTATGAATTGCGTAACCTGCTCAGCAGGCGATAGTTTTGTTTTTGCCATTATTCTTTTATGAACTTTGTTATTGATTCGCCTCTTTGCATTATGTACATACCATTTGCCAGTCCCGAAACGTCAATGCCGCTTTGTGTATTTTCTACTGTCATAACTTTCTGCCCTAATGTAGTGTAAATGCTTAAAGATCCATGGATGTTATTCCCTGCAATATACAATTTGTGTTGTACAGGGTTAGGGTAGATGCGAAGATTGTTTCTGGCAAAATGCTGTGTGTCAAGAACAGTGTTCTTTTGATAGGCCAACGTAGCGTTCACGCCCGACCAGATGTACTCATCTACACCGTCATTGTCAATATCAGCTACAGCTGTCTGGGTAATGAATATGTTATCGTTGACCTGAATTGTTAGCTCATCTCCAAAACCAGTTTCGCCTGTATTGGGATAGGCCCGTGCTATATTCCCAAAGGCAGTATAAATATCCATAAAACCATCATTATCAATATCAACCGATTGCATTGACTCGATAATTGCTGTATCGTTAAACACGGTTGAATGAAAAGTCATTTCGCCGGTACCGTCATTCAGGTACAGATTCATCATACCCGGTGTATGGTGAATCAATATGTCCTTATCTCCATCGTTGTCAACATCTGTTATATGTACAAGCCTGGAGATAAAAGTGTCTACAGTAAATATATCAGGTGTAAACACTCCGTTACCATCATTGAAATAAATGACACCTCCTAATGTTTCGCCTGTTACTAAATCCATGTCACCATCATTGTCCATGTCGGCAGTAGCCAAAGACAGGCATTCAAGGATGTTAGGTGAAGTGCTGGTAGTAAGGATGTGCTCTTTTGTAAAAGAGCCATTTATATTGTGGTAATAATCTATCGAATGCTGCCCGATGGCAACTATATCATCAAAGCCGTTATTGTCATAATCTGCCGATACAACGGCATTGCCAAAAAAGAAGGTTCCCGAATCTATCGTTTCGCGTGTAAAGCTGCCGTCAGTATCGTTTATGTATACAAAAACATCTGCATTTGTCTGGGTTATGGCGGCTATATCCAGCCAGCCGTCGGCATTAAAATCGCCTGTAGTAACATATACCGGATCTGACAGGTCTGCGTCTATGATTTGCCTTTCTAAAAAGCCTCCATTGCCGTTATTCATATAACAGGCTATGTTGTCTATCTGGTAGGGTTGAGCAACAATAATGTCTGTAAAACCATCATTATTAATATCGGCTGCAGCAATCTTTTTAATTCCGCCCGAGAGCTCTGTATTATCTATAATCACAGGCTCACTGAATTGGGCAAACGCATTTGCAGACAGTAAAACAAGAAGTGAAAGTTTTCTCATAGCTTATAAGTTGGATAAGCTAAAGTAGGCTATTTTAAATAAGTTAGGATTGTGATTTAGTTTTAGGAAGCTGTGAATGAGTATTTAATCTATTCGGTTGAGTATTTGTTGTTTTATGCTTACAAAACGAGTTCATGCTTCAATAATAATAAAATATTGAATCCAATTGTATGTCTTCATGTATCGTTACTTTTTCCCTTCCGCTACAAATACTTCATCAACCCTTGAGAATTTTGGGTCGGTGGCAATGGTTACTTTTTGGGTATACGAATCTTTTTTGGTCTTGATGATCTTAACTGTCATAACGCCCGACTTTAGCACATCAGGGTTTCTTTGAGCAGTAGATGGAGTAGGGGTTACGGTATACGTACATTCATCAGTCCAGTTAATGTCAAAATCATACGTATCATCGCTTTGTTCCATTCTTTCTGTCTGTTTGTTGCCATCGCGGGTAATGATACAGACTTCTTTGCTTTTTGGATCGGTCAGTTTAAAAGTGCCGTTTTTGAATTTTGCACAATTCGTCTGGCTATAGCCAATGACTGAAAAAAGTAGTGCGGTTGCAGATAAAATGATTTTACGTTTCATAACTTATTTATTTAATAGGCTGTTATTTTTCCTTTCGGATATAACCTTGGCAGCAAGTAGCACCAGTGAGATAAATTGCCCTCCCATACCTATCATGAGCATAAGAGAAGCGCCCGGCCAATGCATGACTTTAAATAGTGCGCCAACGATCGTAACAGCCGTTGCCATAATAAATATAACAAGTATATGCCAGTATTTCATTTGTTTTAACGTTATAATAAGTAAATAGCAAGTAGTCCCAGTATGGCAGGAACTCCCTGTATGTAGAATATTTTCTTCTGTACTGTTGCGGCACCATACAGTCCTGCAACAAGCACACAGCCCAAAAAGAAGGTGGCTACGTTTGCACTCCATGCAGCATCGCATATCAATAGCGACCAGATAAGCCCGGCAGCCAGGAAACCGTTATACAATCCCTGGTTTGCAGCCATCGATTTGGTAGGTACAAACAGTTCCTGTGGCAGTGTCCTGAACACTTTGCGTGCCTTTGTGAGCCATGCAAACATTTCGAGCCAAAGGATATAAATGTGTATCAGGGCTACAAATGCAATTATAATCTTGGCAGCAATATGCATAACGCTAGGTTTTTAGATGAGTTTAAAGTTTTTTTCTATGGCACGAATCATCTCGCCTGCAATATCTTTGCTCGTGGCTCCTTCAATACCTTCAAGACCCGGTGATGAGTTTACCTCAAGCAGCAGTGGCCCTTTTGAGGAACGGATAATATCCACGCCTGCTACTTTAAGGTTCATGGCTTTGGCAGCTTTTATGGCTATACGTTTTTCCTCCGCTGTAGGTTTAATTACAGAAGCCGATCCTCCAAGGTGAATGTTTGCCCTGAATTCTCCCGGCAATGCCTCACGCTGAATGGTTGCCACAACTTTACCATCGATTACAAAAAGGCGAAGATCTTTGCCATTGGCTTCCTTAATGAATTCCTGTACAAGTATGTTGGCATTAAGGCTTTTGAATGCATTAATAACACTTTCGGCTGCTTTTTTGGTTTCGGCAAGTACAACACCTTTACCCTGTGTGCCTTCAAGCAGCTTTACGATTAGCGGTGGCCCACCTACC
Organism: Flavobacterium hauense; assembly: GCF_054457175.1. Taxonomy (NCBI): domain Bacteria; kingdom Pseudomonadati; phylum Bacteroidota; class Flavobacteriia; order Flavobacteriales; family Flavobacteriaceae; genus Flavobacterium; species Flavobacterium hauense. Next base: position 146,499 of record NZ_JBTKVX010000003.1, on the reverse strand, counting down.
ATTTGTATCAGGTCGTTAGTATCAAGAGGGGAGTTGGCAAATCCTGTTGTAGGAATGTCAACACCACTGTTTAGCAAAAGTTGTAATGAGTATAATTTATCCCTTGACTGTGTTATTGCCGAAGATGAATTAAGTGAAAATACCTTTAACGCTTCAAAATGACGTGTAAGTGCACAGCCATAAAACGTCATACTAGGGCGTATACGGGGTATTACGGCATCAAAATCGTTTAGTATCCTTCCTCCGCGATAATGGATCTCAGGGGTATGGGCATCCAACTTCATGTAACAGTCCTTCAGGTTAAGAAAATGCATTTCATGCCCTCTTACCTCACCGGCATCCATGATACGCCTGTTGCTGTACAAGTCTGGATTACTGGCTAAAAGACCAATACGAAGGCCTTTCTTTTCTTCATTATTACTGTTGTAATATTCTTTGATCTTTTCCAGTGTAGGCTGACCCAACAGGTATTTTTGTTCCGGATCTACCAATATGCGCCCGCTCATTGCTTCGCGCCCTAAAAGCATACGGAAACCCATGGAGTCACGATTGGTAAGCGTAAGTTCAACTTCCCATCGTGCTTCGCCTATTTCGATGCCGGTTTTAATCACATAACGCTGTTCGCGGTAACCGCTCGAACTTTTTACCACGCGTTTGTCTACCAGAGGAGCCTGGCAATGGATGATTGTTTTTGAATTATTCTGTATGGGATTAATGTCAAATTTCACCCAGTTATCGCCGTCTTTCTGAAAAGGGGAGATGTTAATAGCGTGTAGTGCAGATGTTTTGGCACCCGAGTCTACACGGGCTTTTATAGTATGGATACCTAGTGATGGGAATGCACACCACTCTTCACTACCTACAATTACTTTGTCCAGCATTTTTATGAGATTTGTAATCTAAATTACTACTTTTTTTTATTGTGGGATGCTGTCTTTGCTATTTTAGCGAAATTTAATGAAATGGTAATGCCGGGAAATTACAAGTTTGTCTTATGTTTTTTATATTGAGGAGGTTATGTTCTTTTTAGACTGATTATAAATTTGTTTTACTACTAGAATCTATATGGGTTCTTTTCTTTCTAACTACTGATTTCAAATCCACACTATCGGGTCTGGTTAGCTCTGTTATCTAATGTCCATATAAAAAAATATCCCCGAAAACCTATGGCTTTCGGGGATGCTATGTAAAATGAAAGATTATATTTTAGTTTGCAGGTTTCTCTGCTTTTTTGATGGTTACCACAAGCTCTGTTGCGTTATCATCAAGATCCATAAAGATCTCATCACCGTTGGATATCTTGTTGGTAATGATCTCTTCGGCAAGCGTGTCTTCAACATACTTTTGGATGGCACGTTTAAGCGGTCTTGCTCCATACTGTTTGTCAAAGCCTTTTTCGGCAATAAAGTTTTTAGCTTTATCAGATAATGCAATGTTGTAGCCAAGGTCTTTTATCCTTCCGTAAAGTTTTTCAAGCTCGATGTCGATGATAAGGTCGATATGCTCTTTTTCAAGAGGATTGAACACAATAATATCATCTATCCTGTTGATGAACTCGGGAGCAAAAGTTTTCTTAAGCGCAGCTTCGATAACACCTTTTGTATGATCGTCTGCCTGTGCTTTTTTGGCAGATGTGCCAAAACCAACACCCTGTCCGAAATCTTTTATCTGACGCGCACCAACGTTTGATGTCATGATGATGATAGTGTTCTTGAAGTCGATCTTACGGCCTAAGCTGTCAGTTAAATAACCGTCATCAAGTACCTGAAGCAACATATTGAATACATCCGGGTGTGCTTTCTCGATTTCGTCAAGAAGTACTACACAATATGGTTTTCTTCTAACTTTCTCAGTAAGCTGTCCGCCTTCTTCGTAGCCTACATATCCCGGAGGCGCACCTACAAGCCTTGAAATGGCAAATTTTTCCATGTATTCGCTCATGTCGATACGTACCAGTGCATCTTCTGAGTCAAAAAGCTCTTTGGCGATAACTTTGGCAAGCTGTGTTTTACCAACACCTGTCTGTCCAAGGAAAATGAATGAGCCAATCGGCTTGTTAGGGTCTTTAAGACCTGCACGGTTACGCTGGATGGACTTGGCGATCTTAGCAACTGCTTCATCCTGTCCGATAACCTTACCTTTAATAAGTTCAGGCAGTTTAGCAAGCTTGTTGCTTTCGGTCTGGGCAATACGGTTTACAGGAATACCTGTCATCATAGATACTACATCTGCAACATTGTCTTCGGTAACGGTAACGCGGTTGTTCTTAGAATCTTCTTCCCACTGCTCCTGAGCAATTGCAAGGTCTTTCTCTATACGTTTTTCGTCATCGCGAAGTTTGGCTGCTTCCTCATATTTCTGTTTTTTGACAACAGAATTTTTAAGTTCACGAACCTCTTCAAGCTGCCTTTCCAGCTCAAGTATCTGTTTAGGAACATCAATATTGGTAATGTGAACGCGTGATCCTGCTTCGTCAAGGGCATCAATAGCCTTGTCCGGAAGGAAACGCTCGCTCATATACCTGTCTGTAAGCTTAACACAAGCCTCAATAGCTTCCTGTGTATAGATTACATTATGGTGATCCTCATATTTATTCTTAATGTTGTTTAGTATAGTGATCGTTTCAGGAACAGTAGTAGGTTCTACTATAACTTTTTGAAAACGACGCTCAAGAGCACCATCTTTCTCGATGTACTGTCTGTACTCATCAAGGGTTGTGGCACCAATACATTGAATTTCGCCCCTTGCGAGAGCCGGTTTAAACATATTGCTGGCATCAAGTGAGCCTGTAGCACCACCTGCACCAACAATAGTGTGTATCTCGTCTATGAAAAGAATGATGTCATCATTCTTTTCAAGTTCGTTCATAACCGCTTTCATACGTTCCTCAAACTGCCCGCGGTATTTTGTGCCTGCCACTAAACTGGCAAGGTCAAGGGTTACCACACGCTTGTTGAAAAGGATACGCGATACTTTTTTCTGAATGATGCGTAATGCAAGTCCTTCGGCAATGGCCGATTTACCCACACCCGGCTCACCAATAAGTAGCGGATTGTTCTTTTTTCTTCTGCTTAATATCTGCGATACGCGCTCAATTTCCTTTTCGCGGCCCACTACGGGGTCAAGTTTGCCTTCTTCGGCAAGCTCGGTCAAATCACGGCCAAAATTGTCAAGAACAGGTGTTTTTGACTTTTTATTGGCTTTGGCACCGGAAGAAGGATTATTGAAATTGCTTTCGCGCATACTGTCATCTTGTCCTGCATCGTCATTATATGACTCTGCCTTAGGAAGGTTCTCCAGGTATTCTTCTTCGTTTGATGTCATACTGATAAATTGTTCTTTAACGGTTTCGTAATCAATTTTTAGTTTGTTAAGCAATTTTGTGGTCGGGTCATTCTCATTGCGTAAAATGCACAACAGTAAATGTGCTGTGCTTATAGAGGTGCTCTGGAAAACCTTAGCCTCAAGAAATGTTGTTCTCAGGGCGCGTTCTGCCTGGCGCGTTAAGTGAAGGTTTTTCTTCTCATTATTGCGGTCAGCATTTGGATTTGCGGGGCTTAATATCTCTACTTTTCTGCGTAAATGATCCAGGTCAACAGAAATGTTGTTCAAAATGGAAATGGCTTTACCGTTGCCGTCTCTCAAAATCCCTAACATTAAGTGCTCTGTACCAATAAAGTCGTGACCCAAACGCAAGGCTTCTTCCTTACTGTAGGTAATCACATCTTTGACTCTTGGTGAAAAATTATCATCCATAATGTTATTCTTTGATACTTGTAAATGTAAGTATTTGTAAAAGATTTTACAAAAACCATACCTAATTAATGGTACTGACATTGCTGACAATGCCTGTTATGCTAAGTGACGAAAAAAAAGCCGGAAATAAAAGTAAAAAACCAAATGTTTATTAACTATTGCGTATTAATCTTCTGTTAATAAAACGTGTAAATTATTGGATTTATTGATTTATAATCCTGAGAAAAATACGTATATTGGCACGTTTTGTAACAACTATAATATTTTAATATAACTACTTATGTCTGAAGGAGAAAAGTTAATTCCTATTAACATAGAAGACGAAATGAAATCAGCCTACATTGATTATTCAATGTCGGTAATCGTATCAAGGGCGCTTCCGGATGTTAGAGATGGCTTGAAACCGGTACACCGAAGAGTACTTTATGGAATGTATGAATTAGGAGTATTATCTAACAGGGCTCACAAGAAATCTGCAAGGATCGTTGGTGAGGTACTTGGTAAATACCACCCTCACGGTGACTCATCAGTATATGACGCAATGGTGCGTATGGCACAGGAGTGGAGTCTTCGTTACCTTCTTGTAGACGGTCAGGGTAACTTTGGATCGGTAGATGGCGACAGCCCCGCAGCGATGCGTTATACTGAGGCAAGGATGCGCAAGATATCGGAAGAGATCATGGCCGACCTTGATAAAGAGACAGTAGACTTCCAGCTTAACTTTGATGATACTTTAGAAGAACCGACAGTTATGCCTACAAGGGTGCCAACCCTTTTGGTAAACGGTGCATCAGGTATTGCAGTAGGTATGGCGACCAATATGGCGCCGCACAACCTTACTGAGGTTATTAATGGTACACTTGCTTATATAGATAATAATGATATTGAGATTGACGAACTTATAACACATATAAAAGCACCGGATTTCCCTACGGGAGGTACAATTTATGGTTATGAAGGTGTTCGTGAAGCATTCAAAACAGGTCGTGGGCGTATTGTTATGCGTGCCAAAACCAGTTTTGAAGAAGTAGAAGGCAGAGAGTCAATTATTGTTACCGAAATCCCTTACCAGGTGAACAAGGCGGACATGATCAAGAAAACTGCCGACCTTGTTAATGAAAAGAGAATTGAGGGTATTGCCAACATCCGTGATGAATCGGATAGGAATGGTATGCGAATCGTATACATACTTAAACGTGATGCTGTGCCAAATGTGGTGCTTAATACCTTATTTAAGTATACACAGTTACAGTCATCATTCAGTGTTAACAATATTGCACTTGTAAAAGGAAGGCCGCAATTACTTAACCTGAAAGAGATGATCCACTATTTTGTGGAACACAGGCATGATGTAGTTGTAAGGAGGACACAATATGAACTTCGTAAAGCCGAAGAGCGTGCACACATATTAGAAGGCCTTATCATTGCTTCTGATAATATCGATGAGGTAATCGCTCTAATCCGTGGCTCTAAAGACGGTGAAGAAGCGCGTGGTAAATTGATGGAGCGTTTTAGCTTATCTGAAATACAGGCACGTGCTATTGTAGAGATGCGTTTAAGGCAGCTTACAGGTCTGGAGCAGGATAAACTTCGTGCTGAATATGAAGAGATAATGAAGTTAATAGCTGAATTGAAAGCCCTTTTGGAAAGCAAAGAGCTAAGGATGGAGCTTATTAAAACAGAACTTATCGAGATAAAAGATAAATATGGCGATGACCGCCGTTCGCAAATTGAATATTCTGGTGGCGATGTAAGTATTGAAGACCTTATCGCTGATGAGAATGTGGTTATTACCATATCTCACGCAGGGTACATCAAGCGTACGCCACTTAGTGAATACAAAACACAAAACAGGGGTGGAGTAGGACAAAAAGGAGTGGCAACACGTGACCAGGATTATCTTGAGCATCTGTTCGTTGCGACTAACCACAACTATATGTTGTTCTTTACCCAAAAAGGTAAATGTTTCTGGATGCGTGTTTACGAAATTCCTGAAGGAAATAAAACAAGCAAAGGACGTGCGATACAAAACCTTATCAATATCGAGAATGATGATAAGGTAAAAGCATTTATCTGTACCCAGGATCTTAAGAACGAAGAATATACTAACAGTCACTATGTAATCATGGCTACCAAAAAGGGTATCGTTAAGAAAACACTTCTTGAGCAGTACTCACGTCCAAGATTAAACGGTATTGCTGCGATTACCATCAGGGAAGATGATGAGTTATTAGAAGCAAAACTGACTACAGGTGAGAGCCAGGTGCTTATTGCTGTTAAGTCTGGTAAGCTTGTACGCTTTGAAGAAGGTAAAACGCGTCCTATGGGCCGTAGCGCTTCGGGTGTCCGTGGTATTACCCTTGCTGATGACAGTGATGAGGTGATCGGCATGGTTTCTGTAAACGATATGAACAGTGAGATCCTTGTAGTATCCGAGAAAGGATATGGTAAGCGTTCAAGCCTTGACGATTACAGGATTACTAACCGAGGCGGTAAAGGTGTAAAAACACTAAATATTACCGATAAGACAGGTAAGCTTGTATCTATTAACGGTGTTACCGATGCTGATGATCTTATGATCATCAATAAATCGGGGCTTACTATCCGCATGATGGTGTCTGACCTAAGGGTTATGGGCCGTGCGACTCAGGGTGTACGTCTTATCAATATCAAAGGCAACGACTCTATTGCTGCAGTAACTAAAGTTGTGCGTGAAGAAGATGCAATCGAGGAGGGGCTTGAAGAGCTTGATGGCGAAGGTGCAGAAAATGGAGTTACCGGCTTTATCGCTGAGGATGGCGATTCAGCTACTGAAAACGATAACGAAGAACAAAAAGAAGAATAATAAATAAACTACTATGAAAATTCAATATGCAATTGCAGCGTCGGTATTGCTTTCAGTAAGCGCGTTTGCACAAAAAGATGAGCTAAAAGCTCTTAAAAAGCTAACTGAGAAACAACAGCCTGCTCCTGCAGATATTCAGGAGATGGGTACGCTTTTATCTCAGGTTGAATCTAAAATGGGAGCTGCTACTCCTGAACAGCAAATTGACTACAATTATTTTAAAGGGATGTACAACCTTAACCAGCTTAAGGCTAACCCTAATAAATCTCAGGCTGTATTTGAGGAAACTTTAGCTAGCTTTAATAAAGTTGTTGAGCTTGAAAAAGCAGGGAAAAAGAAATATACCCCGCAGATTGAACAACAGATTTATCCTGCACTTAAATCGTCAGCAGTTAGTGGAGCAGAATCATTAGGTAAAGCGCAGATGTTTAATGAGTCTGCCCTATTTTATGCAGCTGCTTACAAAATAGACCCTAAAGATGCTTTTAATCTTTACAACGCTGCTGCATCTTCAGTGAATGCTAAAAATTATGACAGGGCACTTGATTATTATCTTGAACTGGACAGGATTGGCTTTACAGGAGAGAGTGTTGTTTATACAGCTAAAAACAAAGCGACAGGTGTTGTTGAAGCTTTCCCGAATAAAAGTACCAGGGATATCGCAGTACAGTCCGCACAGTATATTTTACCTCAGGAAGAAAAAACGCCATCAGTAAAAGGAGAGATTGTTAAGAACATTGCACTTATCTATAATACTAAAGGAGAAACTGAAAAAGCTAAAGCTGCTTTTGCAAATGCAAGAAAAGCTAATCCTGATGATACTAACCTTATAATTGCTGAGGCAGATCTTCATTTTAAAGCTAAAGATATGGCTAAATATAAAGAGCTTATCAGTGAGGCAATACAAAAATCCCCTAACGATGCGGATTTGTATTATAATCTTGGAGTTGTTACCGGGGAGTCTGATGCTAATGAGGCAATCACTTACTACAACAAAGCGTTACAAATTAAACCTAACTATGTTAATGCAAACATTAATCTTGGTTTATTGATGCTGAAAGACGAGAAAAAGATCGTTGAACAAATGAATGCTATAACAGGTAATACTGCTAAAGATAATCAGCGTTACGATGCTCTTAAAAAACAAAGGGAGGCAATTTATAATAAAGCACTACCTTATTTTGAAAAGGCACATAAAGATGAGCCGGATAATCAATATGTAATATCAACGCTTGCTTCAATTTACCAGGCGATTGACAGAATGGATGATTACAAAGCGATGAAAGCTAAGATCAAATCGTAAATTACGATTCGTCTATAAACTAAAATGCCCCTCGAAACCGAGGGGCATTTTTATTAGGATAAAAACAGGATTATCTTAATTGAGCTCCTGTTTCTTTTTCAAGGTTTTGTCTTATTTTGCCCATTATCTTATCGATTTGCTCATCGGTAAGGGTTTTGGTGCTGTCCTGAAGCAGGAAGCTAACTGCGTACGACTTTTTGTCTTCAGGAAGGTTGTTTCCTTCATATACGTCAAACAGGCTAACATCTTTAAGAAGTGATTTCTCTGTTTGTTTTGCAACTGTATAAATCGATTCAAAAGAAACTGATTGGTCTACCAACAGTGCTAAATCCCTTCTAACTTCTGGGAATTTAGATATCTCTGTATATTTAATTTTACCTGTTGCAAGTTTTATGATTGCACCCCAATTGAAATCGGCAAAGAAAATATCCTGCTTGATATCAAAATGTTTCAGTATCGATTTTTTAATGGTACCAAATTCAACAATGGTTTCAGTGCCAATAGCCAATGCAATGCCCTCTGCAAAAATATCATTGTTTACCGGTTGTGTCTGTATTTTGGCTAAGCCAAGTCTTGTAGTTATAAGATTGATATATCCTTTGAACATAAAGAAGTCTACCGGTTTCTGGGCATAGCTCCAGCTCTCTGCTAAACGGCTTCCGGTTACTGTCAGGGTAAGGTGTTTTTTCTCATCATAGCCTGAAGGTAATTTATGATACGTTTTGCCAAACTCAAACAGCTTAAGATCGCTTCTTCTACGATTGATGTTGAATGAAACAGCTTCAAGTGCACTGAACAGCAATGATTGCCTCATAGCAGAAAGGTCGCTGCTTAGCGGATTCAGCATCATAACATTGAACTCTTCTTTCAGGTTTTCTGAAAGTTTGATATAATCAGGTGTGGTAAGCGAGTTAGCCATCATTTCGTTGAAGCCAAGTGACACCATTTGCGCACCTATGATATTCTGCAATTTGTAATCTTCATTACGTGCAGAGTTAGAGATAGAAGCATTCAGTTTTTGGGTAAACGATATGTTGTTGTAGCCATAAACCCTAAGTATCTCTTCAATAACGTCTATTTCACGTGTTACGTCAACGCGGTAAGCAGGCACTACAAGTCCAAGTCCCGCATCTGACATATTGTTGATTTTGATATCAAGCGATACCAGTATCTTTTTGATGGTCTCTTTAGAAAGTTCCTGCCCTATAACACGGGTTACATTGGCAAAGTTTACCACTACCGAGTTGTCTTCAATCTTTTTAGGATAAATGTCTATAAGATCCGATGTTATCTCGCCACCCGCTGTTTCCTGTATAAGGAGTGCAGCTCTTTTAAGGGCATATTCTGTAATGGTTGGGTCGATACCTCTTTCAAAACGGAAAGAAGCATCTGTGCTAAGCGCATGACGTTTAGCGGTCTTTCGTACCGATACAGGATTGAAGTAAGCACTCTCCAGGAATATCGAAGAAGTACCTTCGGTAACACCTGAATTTTTTCCGCCAAATACACCGGCAATACACATTGGCCCGGTTTCGTCACAAATCATCAGGTCTTCTTCGTGCAGGGTTCTTTCCACATCGTCAAGCGTTGTGAATTTTGTGCCTGCCGCAACTGTTTTCACGATTACTTTATTACCTTTTATCTTAGATGCATCGAACGCGTGAAGCGGCTGCCCTAATTCATGTAGTACGTAGTTTGTAACGTCTACGATATTATTTTTTGGAGTAAGACCAATTGATTTAAGCCTGTTCTGAAGCCATGCCGGAGATGGTTTTACAGTAATACCGGATATGGTCACACCGCAATACCTTGGCGCAAGCTTATTGTCTTCTACTTTAACGTCTATTTTAAGGGTGCGTTTGTCTACCCTGAAATTACTTACTGATGGTGTGATAAGTTCTGTGTGAACATTCTTTTGCGAAAGACCCGCACGCAGGTCTCGTGCTACACCCCAGTGGCTCATGGCATCGGCACGGTTTGGTGTAAGCCCGATCTCAAAAACCTCGTCGCTTTCTATGTTGAATATCTTTGAAGCAGAAGTACCCGGTTTCAGGTCTTCATGAAGCACAAGGATGCCGTCATGCCCTTCGCCAAGCCCAAGCTCATCCTCGGCACATATCATACCATGGCTGTCTTCGCCGCGTATCTTTCCTTTTTTTATCTGGAAAGCGTTACCTTCTTTATCATATAGCGTAGTGCCAATAGTAGCAACCGGAACTTTCTGTCCAGCGGCAACGTTAGGAGCACCGCAAACGATTTGTACCGGAGTTCCATCACCTAAATCTACAGTTGTAATCCTTAGCCTGTCAGCGTTAGGGTGCTGAACGCAGGTAAGCACATGGCCTACCACAACACCCTCAAGACCGCCCTTAAGCGACTCAAATTTGTCCACACCTTCTACCTCAAGACCAAGATCGGTAAGCAGTGCAGCGGTTTCTTCAGATTTCCAGTCTAATTTTATGAATTGTTTTAACCAGTTATAGGATATACGCATTGTAGTTTATTTTAAAAGCATGCAAAGATAATGATTGTTGGTTAAAAACAGGGTTACAATTTCAGGTGAATGTTTGCTTTTTTTTAAAGAATTATTTAAGAAGAGGGTAGATGCTGTCTTTTAATTTTTCGTTATATCCTTCGATCTTTTTCAGCATCCTGCCTTCCGGACTTATTAAGATAAAAGTTGGCGTTGCATTAACTGCATAGCGCATAGTGGTCCTGCCATACCTGCCTTCATTATTATTTAGCCTCGTATAGCTTATTTTTTCTGTTTTGTTGATTTTTTCCCAACCCTTGCTATCAATAATAGTAGTTAGAGAAACTACTTCGAGCTTGTTTTTCTGCTCTTTTGAAATTTCTTCCAGCATGGGTATCGCCTTTTTGCACCAGCCACAACCCGGACTCGAAAATTCAAGCAATATATACTTATCCTTGTTTAGGTAATCGTGCATTTGATGTGTTTTGCCGTGTTGATCTTTAGCTTCAAAATTGTAAACAATACTGCCCGGGTTTACTTTTTTTGCCTCGACATATTCTTTGATTGCTTTACCATTCCTACTGTTTTGGGCCTTTACATCCATTTTGTTATAAATGGCTTCAATTTCTTCAGAATCAAATTTTTCCCTGAGTATCAGAAAGTAATCAAGGGCTGCAACAGTATTATAGTTTTTACGGATGAAATCTTTAATTGTTGCCTCTAGACGGTTTTCAACTTTTGTGAATTTACCGTTTTTACCATCATAAAGTTCTTTAATGCTGTCTGTAGCTCTAATGTCTTTGGACAGGGCAAAATATTCATCCGATATTTTATCTCTGTCTTCCATGTCTTTTGCCAAAAGCCCGTTCAGGCTGTTTGCAGCTTCCTGTTCTTTCGACCCTGAAATGTTTACATGATATGGAAAATCCTTTTTATCGGCGTTTATAGTCAGTATTTCATCTTTAATAAAAAGGCTACAGTAATCAGCAGGTAAATTTTTACCATTATCAATGGTGAGGATGAATTTTTCAGGTTCACTGTTCGCAGGCCCCTGAAAAGTAAATGAATTATTATTGAGCGTTGTGTAATATTCTTCAGACTGGTCTTCAAAAGATGCAAGCTTAACGCGTGTGCCATCTTTATATCCGGTGATATGGCCTGTTAAGATAAAACTTTCTTTTTGGCAGGCTGAGAGCATTAGTAGACTTGCTAGTACTACTATTTTGTATAGTTTAAATGTCTTCATTGTTGAATCAGTAGTCTTTCAGTTTGTTCTATAATCTCTTTAAAAATTTAAGGTAAATTTTAAAGTTATTTCCTTTTGGAAACTCTATTTAATGATAATTTTATTAGTAGCGCTGCCTGTACTGTTTGTCGCAGAAATTAAGAATATCCCTTTCTCTTTAATGTTGATTGTGTTATCTTCAGCGTTAATGTTTTTAGTTAGTATAAGCTGGCCAATCATATTTAGAACAGTAACGCGGGCCGGATAGTCTTTGAGTTCTATAGTTACCATTCCTTCTGAAGGGTTTGGATAAACTATAAGAGTGTTTTTGATGTTATATTCATTGACAGAAAGAGATTGCTGCAACGCATTATAAGCGTTAACCCTGCCATGGCCATAGAATTCATCAAATCCTTCCGTATCCTCAATAGCATTGCCTACCTGATCTTCGGCAGTAGTTTCTAAAATGCTCTTTATTTGTGCCGGTGTTCGGGAAGGATCCTGCGCCAGCAATAACGCAGCAATACCTGCCACAGCAGGGGTCGCCTGAGAGGTGCCGCCCCAATAATCATCATAATTAGTGTCAGATGTATTTGAGAGGCCATAAATAAAATTACCTGGTGCTACTATAGAGATGTGCGATCCATAATTACTCCCGCTATTCAGATCCCAAAAGAAAGGAACTGTTCTTGTATCATCAGGATTTGTAGCACCTACTGCGATTACACCCTCATAGTTAGCAGGATAATATGGTAAGTTGGTATTTGTATTCATCATACAGGCAACCACTGTAACTCCATTTTCTAACGCATAATCTATAGCCTCTTTCAGTATTGAAGAGTAAGTATCACCTCCAACAGAAAGATTTATAACATTGGCACCATTATCTGCAGCATACACAATTGCTTCGGCCCACCATGTATAGAAGCCAAAATTATCAGCACTAATACCTTTTAATGTCATTAGCTTACAATTTGAATCAATCCCGCTATATCCTATGATATTATTGCCATTGGCACCAATAATCCCTGTTACATTAGTGCCATGACCATGATCGTCAACAGGCAAATTGTCATTATTTACAAAGTCCCAGCCATTAATGTCATCTATGTAACCATTGTTGTCATCATCAATTCCATTGTCTTCTATTTCAAGAGTATTTGCCCATAACCGTCCTTCAAATTCAGGATGATCAAGTTTAAGTCCGGAATCCATAGTAGCTACAACAATTGAGTTACTTCCCAGCTCAATATTCCAGGCGTCTTCCATCTGTATATCGGCCCCGCTTGTAGCGGTAAGCATATTAAAAGAACCATTATTATTCAATCCCCATTGCCTGTAATAAAAGTCATCACTTGGAGTATTAGTTGTGACAGCTTTTACACCTCCTGCTTTTCCAATTGCATCTTTCTCTGCATATTCAACAAGGCCCGTACTTTCATAGGACTTAATTATGGCTTCGGTTCTTGCTGTTTCAGGAAAAGTAAATGCCAGCACAGTAGACGGATTTCGTTTTCCCATCCTTAATTGCTTTGCGGTGCTGGAGTGATTAAGAGTGTTTATTTTATCGATAGCAGCTATACCGGTAGTATTTTGGGTTAGAGCTTCGGCTGTAATTTTTATTCCCGGCTTTAGTTTTACGATTATGCGCTGTCCGTTTTGGGCCAAAACGCTAAAAGAAGCAAAAGCAGTGATAAGTAAGATGATTTTTTTCATTGGGTGATTAGTTGGTTTCAACAAATATAGAGAATCATAAATACTTTTTAATCAAACAATCATAAATTCCTTACATTTGAAATCAGTAATTTAATGCCATGAAATACATAGTTTCCGCTATAGCACTCCTTTTAAGTTTATCTGTAAATGCCCAGTTAAAAAGCCCTTCTGATTTTCTGCCGAATTATGGTAAGACCGTAAGTTATTACCACCAGGTAGAAGATTATTTTGGTTATCTTACTCAGAATTCTGACATGATAAAGCAACAGAATTACGGGCAGACTACACAAGAGCGCAATCTTAATGTGTATTTCATATCATCAGCTGAAAATCTTCGCAGTCTTGAGAATATACGGGTTTCCAACCTAAGCCAGATAGGTATGAGCGATGTGAAACTGACCAACCTGAATGATAAGGCCATAGTATGGCTGAGCTTCAATGTGCATGGTAACGAGCCGGGTGCTACAGAAAGTGCCATGTCTGTTGCTTATCAGCTGTTGAATCCTGATAATAAAGAAACGAAGCAATGGCTGGCTAACACGGTCGTTATACTTGATCCCTGTTTAAACCCTGATGGTTTTTCGCGTTATGGTAACTGGCTGAGGGATGTATCGGGTAAAAACCTGCATCCGGGACTTAGCGACCGTGAGCACATGGAGCCATGGCCGGGAGGAAGGCAAAACCATTATGATTATGACCTGAACCGTGACTGGGCATGGCAGACACAGGCCGAAACCCGCCAACGCATGGTGCTGTATAACGAGTGGATGCCAATGGTACATGTAGATGTGCATGAAATGGGTTTCAACGAGCCATATTTCTTTCCGCCTGCAGCAGAGCCAATGCATGATTTCATTACCAAAGCACAGCGCGATTTTCATAACACCATTGGCGAAATGACCGCCAAAAAGTTTGATACAAAAGGATGGAATTACTATACCCGTGAGCGTTTCGACCTGTTCTATCCGAGTTATGGTGATACTTATCCAAGCTTTAACGGAGCGGTGGGTATGACCTATGAGCAAGGAGGTATTGGGGCAGGACGTGCCGTACAGATGGCTAACGGAAACATCCTTACGCTTCAGGACAGGATAGATCATCACACAGCTGCCGTGCTTACCGCTGTTGAGACGGCTTCATGGAAAAAAGACAAGCTGGTAAAAGATTTCAGGGCTTACTTTAAAGAAAGCAGGGAAGACCTTAAAGGCAAATACAAAACCTATGTGGTTAAGAATTCAGGTAAGACTGAGCAGCTGGTACGATTGCTAAAACGCAATAAGATACAGTATAGCTATGCTGCTGAAACAAAAAAGACATCAGGTTATCATTATCAGAGCGATAAAGACAAGGATTTTACTATAGAGCCTAATGATCTTATTGTAAGGGCAAACCAACCAAAAGCAGTACTTACTCAGGTGCTTTTTGAACCTGCACAGAGGCTTACAGACAGCTTGTCGTATGACATAACTGCATGGGCATTACCACATGCTTATGGTATTGATAGTTATGCCCTGAAGGGTAACCTCTCTATAGATACAAAGGCTGAAATTAGCCGCAAGGGCAAGTTTGAATACGAAGGCGTTTATGCTTATTATGTGCCATGGAACGGAAGGGAATCAGCTAAAGTACTTGGACTGATGCTGAAGAGTGGTGTAAAAGTACGTTCATCAAGAAGGGCTTCGGCATTCAGGGGGATAAAAGTGAGTCCGGGCGACCTTGTAATACTTAAAGGAGACAATCCGCAATTAAGCGATTTCAAAAACATGATGGATGCTTTTGTAGACAAAAAAGCCGATTACGAAGTGATTGAGAGCGGCTACTCGCTTTCAGGTGGAGATTTGGGAGGAGAGAACTATCCATTGCTTGAAACACCAAGAGTACTCTTGCTTTCGGGTAATGGCGTTAGCGCAACCGATTTTGGACAGGCATGGTTTTATATGGATGAAATCATTAATTATCCTGTGAGTATAGTAGATATTCAGAGTATGGGCAGAATAAGCATGTCCGATTTTAATACACTTATTTTACCGGACGGTTGGTATGACCTGACCGAAAATCAAAAAAAGAAAATAGACGATTTTATAGACAATGGCGGTAAAGTGATCGCGATAGCCAATGCGCTCAGCCTTTTTGAAGACAGGCCGGGTTATAGCCTTACCAAATTTGCATCTGAAGCAGCAAAGGAACTTGAAAATACTGAGCACGATGAGCAAGTAATGAAGGCGCGTTTTCTGGATTATCAAAATGCAGAAAGACGCGCGCTTTCCGCATCGGTGCCGGGAGCGATAGTAGAGAATGTATTAGACAGGACTCATCCGCTTTCGTTTGGTCTTGGCGATAAGTATTTCAGCCTGAAAACAACCGACAGCCGTTATCAGTTACTTAAGAATTCCTGGAATGTGGCTTATGTTCCTACAGGATACAAGAACTTTGGTTTCATTGGCAAAAGCCTGAAAAAGAAGTTTGAAAATACGGTGACCTTCGCTGTAGAGCAAAAAGGCAGGGGCGAGATCATTTACATGGTAGATAATCCGTTGTTCCGTGGCTTCTGGGAAAATGGTAACCTGTTGTTCAGTAATGCGTTGTTTTTGGTAGATTAAAATAAATTTTAGCCACTAGTTTACACTAATTTAATTTGTGCTAATTTGAGTAATTCGTGGCAGAAAAACACTTGAAACTGCTTAAAAACTAAAGTTCCCAATTCTTTACAGATTCATCATTCAAATTTGCAGTATAAACTACAAATGTGAATGATGATGAGTACCCGTTTCTTTACCTTTTTTCTTAGCCTTATTTTCGGTACAACTGCCTTTGCGCAATTAACTCCACCCGGACTTGGGGAAACTGAAACAGCCTTTTGGTCGGCAATAGGAGTGTCGCAAAAGCTGGACGAAAAGAACACATCTAAAACCTATTTTGGTACAGGCTACATAAGTGGTACAGAAAATGGCAATCCCTTTAATGAGCCTTCCATAATGGTACTGAACCAGGAGTTTTATCATAAGCTGAATTCAAAATGGCAGTATAGCTATGCTTTAAGTTACCGCAGGCAGCACGAATATGATGACAGCTTCGATGAACCTCAGGATATAGGCATAAAACAGGAATTCAGGGTATACGGCAGGATTAGCTATACTGTTCCTGTTGGGAATTTAAAATGGACAACCACCTTACGCCAGGAAGTACGTAAATTTTATACCAATGATTTTGCACAGGTACCTGAGGACCTGCAATTGCGTACGCGGTTAAAAACACAGCTCTTTGTTCCTCTGGATAATGATTCTGAAAATAGTATTATCGGAAGTGCCGAAGTTTTGTTTGCCATGACAAATGACAGCAATAAAGGGTGGAATAACCCTGAATATAAAGAGGCACGATTTTGTCTGTATTATAGCTATTCACCTAATGAAATCCCCGTGACTTTTGATATTGGTTACATGAATGATCTGATGGGTAATGGGTACGACACATCTGATGCTGGTTACCTCGCGATGGATATCATTATCAAAGATCCTTTTTCACATTCGTAGCTGTTGTGTAAAATAAAAGTACTTATTTAGGGTTTATATATTCAAAAGGTATTTTTATGAGAGCAGTGATTTTTCTATTTATGCTGGCAGTATTTACAGGATGTGACAACAGCGATTCAGATTCAGATAACAATAATAATGAAAATCGTGACTTTAAGCAGGATATGCGTGAATTGGTCATTGGCATTAGCCAAAAAGGGAAAGGTATACATCCCGGATTTATTGTCATACCCCAAAATGGTATTGAGTTAGTTTCCATAACAGGGGAAGCCGGTGGCGCACCTCATACTGCTTATCTTGATGCTATAGATGGAAATGGTCAGGAGGATTTTTTATATGGCTATGACAATGACGATGTTACAACACCTGCTGATGTGACATCTTATCTGAAGGGTTTTCTGGATATATCCAAGAATGCCGGCAATACTATTTTGGCAACAGACTATTGCTCAACACCATCACATATTACTCACTCTTATGCTGCTAATAACGGATTTGGGTATGTGTCTTTTGCCGCACCTGAGCGTAGCCTTAATGTGGTTCCCGCAACAGAACCTAACAATGTGAACGCTACTGCGATTACAACGCTTTCACAGGCTAAAAACTTTTTGTATCTCATAAATCCCGAAAACTTTGCTTCTAAAGCAGACTTTATAAATGCTTTAACCGCAACCAATTATGATGCAGTTATCATAGACCTGTTTTTAAATGATGAAATTTTTACAGCTGCTGAAATCACTCAATTGCGTAATAAAGCTAACGGTGGAAAACGTTTGGTAATTTGTTATATGTCGATAGGGGAGGCTGAGGATTACAGGTATTACTGGCAGTCTTCATGGAACAGTAGTAATAAACCTGAATGGATTGCTGCCGAAAACCCTGACTGGCCCGGGAATTTTAAAGTGAAATACTGGAATCAAGACTGGCAGGGCATCATCTACAAGAACAACAATTCATACCTGAACAAGATTACATCTGCAGGATTTGACGGAGTTTATCTCGATATCATAGATGCTTTTGAGTTTTTCGAGTAATAAAAAAACAGATTCGGCAATGCATGTCAGTTTACTGCTGACATACAACTGTCAAATATTCTTTACTTATCTGATTCTGATTTTAATTCAAATGTCATCTTGTCATATTGTTGTGTCATTCTTTTAATTGGCACAATGATTGTCTAATGTAAAACGTCCACTTGAATAAATAAGAATCAAAACAAAATAATAAAAAGAAAGAAGATGAGTAAAATAATCGGAATTGACTTAGGAACAACCAACTCGTGTGTTTCCGTAATGGAAGGTAACGAACCGGTAGTTATTCCTAATGCTGAAGGAAAAAGAACAACCCCGTCAGTAATTGCATTTGTTGAAGGCGGAGAGATCAAAGTTGGAGATCCTGCTAAAAGACAGGCAGTGACCAATCCCACAAAAACCATCGCTTCTATCAAACGTTTCATGGGTAATAAATACACTGAAAGTTCAAAAGAAGCTGGTAATGTACCATACAGTGTAGTTAAAGGTGACAACGATACACCACGCGTTGATATCGATGGACGTCTTTATACTCCACAAGAACTTTCGGCGATGACATTGCAGAAAATGAAAAAAACTGCCGAAGATTATCTTGGGCAAACAGTAACCGAAGCGGTTATTACTGTTCCTGCATACTTTAACGATGCGCAGCGTCAGGCTACTAAAGAGGCTGGTGAGATTGCAGGTCTTAAAGTTAGAAGGATCATCAACGAGCCAACTGCTGCTGCTCTTGCTTACGGGCTTGACAAAACAGGTGTTGACCAAAAAATTGCTGTATATGACCTAGGTGGTGGTACATTCGATATCTCTATCCTTGAGTTAGGTGACGGTGTATTTGAAGTACTTTCTACGAATGGTGACACTCACCTTGGTGGAGATGACTTTGACCAGGTAATCATAGATTGGTTAGCTAATGAATTCAACAGTGAAGAAGGTGTAGATCTTCGTAAAGACCCAATGGCACTTCAGCGTCTGAAAGAAGCTGCTGAAAAAGCTAAAGTTGAGCTTTCGTCTTCTACACAAACAGAAATAAACCTGCCATACGTAACTGCTACGGCTTCAGGACCAAAACACTTAGTTAAAACATTAACAAGAGCTAAATTTGAGCAACTTGCTGACGAACTTGTAAAACGTTCTATGCAGCCGGTAGCTAAGGCTCTTAAAGATGCAGGTCTTTCTATATCTGACATCGATGAGGTTATCCTTGTAGGTGGTTCTACACGTATACCACGTATCCAGGAAGAAGTAGAGAAATTCTTCAACAAAAAACCTTCTAAAGGTGTTAACCCTGATGAGGTTGTGGCAATTGGTGCTGCTATCCAGGGTGGTGTACTTTCAGGAGATGTTAAAGATGTATTGCTTCTTGACGTAACGCCACTTTCTCTTGGTATCGAGACTATGGGCGGTGTGTTAACTAAACTAATTGAGGCTAACACTACTATCCCTACTAAAAAATCTCAGGTATTCTCTACTGCAGCTGACAATCAGCCATCTGTTGAGATTCATGTACTACAGGGAGAAAGACCAATGGCTACAGATAACAAAACTATCGGTCGTTTCCACCTTGACGGAATTCCACCTGCACAAAGAGGTATTCCGCAGATTGAAGTTACTTTTGACATTGATGCCAATGGTATCATCAAAGTATCGGCTACTGACAAAGGAACAGGAAAAACACATGATATCCGTATTGAGGCTTCTTCAGGCTTAACTGCTGAAGAAATTGACAGAATGCGTAAAGAAGCTGAAGCTAATGCTGATGCTGACAAGATCACAAGAGAGCGCGTTGAGAAACTTAACGAAGCTGACGCTATGATCTTCCAAACGGAGAAACAACTTACTGAGTTTGGCGATAAATTGTCACAAGGAAACAAAGACACTATCGGAATGGCACTTACTCAACTGAAAATGGCTTATGAAGCTAAAGATGTTGACGCTATCCAACCGGCACTTGACCAAATTAACGAAGCATGGAAAAATGCTTCTGAAGAGATGTACAAGCAAGGTGATGCAGGTGCTCAGGGACAACCTGAAGCTGCTCAGGCAGAAGGAGACAACGTTCAGGACGTTGACTTCGAAGAAGTAAAATAATTTCTATAGCAATATAGATTTGAGATAGTAGAAAACGCCGCACATTGTGCGGCGTTTTTGTTTTAGGCCTCACCTCAACCCTCTCCAAAGGAGAGGGAGAAGCTTCACTCTTATGTATTTCGCATTGATTATTTTGTCATTTTGAGCGCAGTGCAGCGCAGTCGAAAAATCTCAGGATAGAGATGCGTAATGTGTAGAGATTCTTCCTTCGTCAGAATGACAAAGCGGACAACTATAAACCATCAACCGACAACAAATCTACTCCACAGTAAATCCTAATCCTTGAATATATTCTTTGTTCTGGAAGTTGTTCTTATAAAGGCAATTCTCTAAGTATTGATTCAATGCCTTTTGAACTTTAATCCTGTCGGGCATATTCTCACGGATCTTCTCAAACGAACTCCGGTCGCTTTCGGCATACTTTGTTATTAACGCATAGTCATCCGGTTGCTTGAAGTTCATAATACCTTTAGTGTTGTCCATTTTCTTGTACGGCCAAAATGCCCAGTTGATCTTATTCTGGTCAAGCAGTTTCCTGAAATCCATAACCCATTCATCGGTATTCTCTCCGGTTTCACCAATGTAGATCGGCACATTATGCTTATTGCTAAAGTCAAGGTACTTTTGCACTGACTCCTGATTGATATCAAACCAGTATTTATGGAATTCATACACCACATTGTCATCCAGTATGCGTTCAAACACACCAAAGTCACCTGCCCACATAGAGCCATTCAGGTAAATTGTATGTTTCTTATCAACCGATCGTATGTCTTTTACTATTCGTTCGTAGACCATAAAAAGCCTGTGGTTGTAATCAGGTATCTCTTTGGCAAAATAATGTGCAAAAGGCTCGTTGATTACGTCATAACCTAAAATTATCGGATCGTTCTTATAGCGTTTAGCGATTTTTATCCAGATAGCGCTCATTTCGTCCTGCGCTGTTTTGCTGTAGTACAGCCACGGATAACCATAGCTGTCATCGATGTTGTCGCCGGTCTGTCCACCCGGAGCGCAATGCATGTCTAAAAGTACATACAGGTTTTCCTGACGGCACCATTCTATAACACGGTCAAAGTATTCAAAACCGGCATTGCGTTTACCCATATACAGGTCATTGGTGAATAGTTTATAATGAAAAGGCAGGCGAAGGTGGTTTGAGCCTGTTCGTTTCAGGTATTTAATATCTTCATGGGTAATGTAGTTGTCAAGGTATTTATTCCAAAAGGCAGCGGTACTGTCAGGGCCAATCATTTCCTGAAAGAGCTGGTCAATTTGTCGGGGAGCGGCAACTTTACCGGTTTTGAACATATAGCCTTCGGGTACGAGCCAGTTGCCAAGGTTTGTGCCTTTAAGCAGGATGGGTTTCCCGTTGGGTTCAATAATTTGTTTGCCATTTGTTTTTACAAACTTGCTTTTGTTTTGTGCAAATGAATGGTTCACTGAAATAAGAGCTATAAGCAGGAGGGAAGCGGTAATTTTGTTTATCATCATGATGGTAATTTACCCCTAAAGATAAAGAATACAGTAAGCGATTTGCAGTTGTTGAGGTAGTGTATAGGAGATTAATGCGATAATCTCCATATTACCTAAACCAATTGCCTATAAAATGAAAAACACGTCCGAAGAATGTGCGTTTTTGTGTGTATGTTGTGGTTGTAATAGTTGTTATTGCTCCAATCGTACCAGTTTGTTCGGTGCTTCTGTGATAAGGCTCAACAACTATATCTTTTTGAATTTCATCAATTAGTTTAATTAAAATATTAGAATCATTATTTATCACAATGTCTTGTTTTATCATACTAACATATGATACTTCCAAAATATCATTTTTTTTAGTATCAATTGAAAATTTACCATCAATATCAGTTTTTACACCTTTTCCGGTTCCTTTAATGATTACATCCGCTCCAGAGATTGGGAATTGCTCTGAATCTACAACTGTACCAGTGATTATACGTTTTTGTGGAGGAGCAACCTTGCCAATTATATCGTCAGTTTCAGTAACACGCTGTTCAGTATTTACTGGTGTTTGCGCAGAAATAGTATGATTTCCAATCGTCAGAAAACTAACTATTGCTGCACTGGCTGCTATCCATATAGTAGATTTTTCTTTTGGTACAACCAAATCCCTTTCAAGTTGTGTTGTCCTGAACCTTCCACAGGCATTTTCTGTGTTTTTTAGTATAGTAGCAATTTCCCTGTCAGATGAGTTTGTAAAGTCAAATACTGTCTTTTGGCATGAAGCGCAAAAACGTCCTTTGGCTTCAGGAGTCATTGCATCCCAGTTTTCATGGCATGGGGTAGGGATGGATATCTGGATTGGCTTCTTCATATACTATATGATGCTATAATTGGTCTAAAGGTTGGGTCAGTTGGCATTTATATTTTATGCTCACTAATATAAATAAAAAAAGCAGGCTTAAACCTGCTTTACGTTATATGATTTTTTTGATAACCCTTAGTTTATGAGAATGCCTTTTGGTATCGGTATTATAAATACCTAAATGATCAAGACGGTCAATGCGCACTTTGCCATGCCCGTGGATGATATAGTTATCTTCCATTATAATACCCACGTGAATGATACGGCCTTCTTCATTATCAAAGAATGCAAGGTCACCGGGCTCACTTTCTTCGATAAAGCTTAAGGCTTCGCCCTGTGTGGCTTGTTGTGAGGCATCGCGCAACAGCGAATAGCCATTCAGTTTATATACCATTTGTGTAAATCCTGAACAGTCTATTCCGAAAGGTGTTTTTCCTCCCCATAAATAGGGTGCGTTCAGGTACATGAAAGCGGTTTGAATCAGTTGCTGTTTGCTTGTTACCCCGGATACTTTAAGCCCTTCAAACAAGAAGTTATCGGTATTAATAGAATGATGGTCAAGAAAGTTAAGGGACGAACCTAGTGGTATGGATAACAGCTGATTGTCCGGTGTGGTAAGGTACTCAATAAGGTCGCCATTAAGCACAACAGCGCTGTTGCTCAGGATGTGGTAATCGGCTTCGCTGATCAGTCGGTATTGCTTATTGTCGATCCAGCCGTTATAGCCATCAAAAGCCAGCTCTATACGCGACCATTTTTCGGTTTGCTCCAATATTTTAAAATGCTCACCAAACAACACCTGCGTTGTCATTTCGCTTCTGTCGCTTGGTTCTAAACGTAGGGGCACAATGGCAAGATTACATATACCGAACATCCTTCTTAATTGACTTATTTTTTATTGTGTATTGACTATTACTGCAGTAGCTAAAAGAAAAACGCTGCTTACAGATACCACAAATATAGCAGTAAAATCTGAAGCAGCGTTATATGCTGAAAGCTGTTTTCACCTAAGTTAATAACAACTTTTTAGTAACAATATTTTAATTAAGCGCGCTCAATAACAATAGCAGAAGCACCACCGCCACCATTACAGATAGCTGCAGCTCCTGTTTTAGCGTTATTTTGCTCAAGTACGTTCATAAGCGTAACAATGATCCTTGCACCTGAACATCCCAGAGGGTGTCCAAGAGATACTGCTCCACCGTTTACGTTTACTTTAGTAGCATCAAGACCTAATATTTTGCAGTTAGCAAGACCTACTACAGAGAATGCCTCGTTGAATTCGAAGAAATCAACATCATCTTTAGAGATACCTGCTTTGTCAAGTGCTTTCGGAAGCGCTTTTGCAGGAGCAGTAGTAAACCATTTTGGCTCCTGTTCTGCATCTGCATAACCTTTAATGTAAGCAAGAGGCTTAAGGCCAAGTTCGTTTGCTTTTTCTTCACTCATGATAACAAGTGCAGCAGCACCGTCATTAATAGTAGAAGCGTTAGCAGCAGTAACTGTACCATCTTTTGTGAATACAGCGTTTAACGAAGGGATTTTGTCAAGTCTTACGTTAGTATACTCCTCATCTTTAGTAACCATGATTGGGTCACCTTTACGCTGAGGAACAGCTACAGGAACGATTTCGTTGTCAAATTTACCTGCATCCCATGCATTAGCTGAGCGCGTGTACGATTCGATTGCAAAGTTGTCCTGCTCTTCACGTGTAATTTTATATTCAGCGGCAGTTGCATCAGCGCTAACACCCATTGCAGTGTTGTCGTAAGCATCTGTAAGTCCGTCTTTCTGGAGTCCGTCAACCATAGTAGCAGGGCCAAATTTAGCACCTGTTCTCATTTGAACATAGTGAGGGATAAGGCTCATGTTCTCCATACCACCGGCAACGATTACATCAGCATCGCCAAGCTGGATAGCCTGGGCAGCCTGCATAACCGCTTTCATACCTGAAGCACATACTTTATTTACAGTCGTAGCGATAACTGAGTCAGGAAGTCCTGCAAAACGGGATGCCTGCCTTGCCGGAGCCTGTCCAACACCTGCCTGCACTACGTTACCCATTATTACTTCGTCTACATGTTTAGGATCTAAGTTTATTTTTTCAAGTGCTCCCTTAATGGCAGCAGCTCCAAGCTGAGAAGCCGTAACAGTTGATAATGCACCCATAAAGCTTCCGATAGGAGTACGTACAGCCGAAACGATTACTACTTTTTTATTCATGACGTATAATCTTTTGTTTGTTGAAGTTGCGAAATTAATGAATTAAAGCTCAGATAAAAACAAACTGTTTAAAAATTGTTGTAAAAAAAGCAGGTTTGTTGAATATTGTTCTGTATAAAAAAGAAACCCCTGCGTTTTGGGCAGGGGTCTATATCTATTTGGAGCTTATTATTTAGCTTCAGCCATTCTTTTAAGGATTGCCCATTGTTTTAATGCGGTTCTTGCTTCAACAGCAGGGTAGCCCAAATATACTTTACCTGCAGGGATATCGCCTGTAACGCCTGATCCTGCACCTACTGTAGCACCGCTGCCGATAGTGCTATGGTCTTTTATCGAAGCGCTTCCACCAATGATAACACCATCGCCAAGGGTTACAGAGCCTGCAAGTCCGCTGTTTCCGGCCATGATACAGAATCTGCCCAACACACTGTTATGTCCTATTTGTACAAGGTTATCGATCTTACAGCCATCACCAACAATAGTAGAACTGAATTTACCGCGGTCTACACATGCATTGGCACCTATCTCAACAGCATTGCCTATGATGACATTACCGATCTGAGGTATTTTTGCCAGTCCCTGCTGCGGACACGGTCTGAAACCAAAACCATCTGCACCAATGGTTGCATTAGGATGGATGATACAGTACGAACCTATATGACAACGTTCTCTTACTACGGCGCCTGACCAAATGGTTGTGCCGTTTCCTATAGTACATTCGTCTAAAACAGTAACGTTAGGATAAAGTATGGTGTTGTTGCCTATTTTTACGTTAGGGCCTACATAACAACCGGCACCTATTTTTGAACCTTCACCAATAACAGCTGTTTCATGAACTACTGCTGTAGGATGTATTGCCTGCTCAAATACCGGAGGGGCAGGAGCGAACAACTCAAGTACCTTCGACATTGCCAGGTCGGCATTGTTTACTTTTATAAAAGCTCTATTCTCTCCGGGTTCTATACCTATATCGGTATTTACAACCGCTACAGAAGCTTTTGAGTCAGCCCAAAGCTTCTCATATTTCTTATTTCCAATAAAGGAAATCTGGTCGTTGCCTGCAAGCTCAAGTTGCTCTGGCGATAAAATCTGGTTGCTGGTAGAGCCCACTAATTCTCCATTCAGCAGTTCGCTAATTTCCTTAACAGAATACGATTTCATAATGTAGATGTATAAATGTTTGTTTGAAACTTATTAAAGAATATGCCCAATAAAATGCATACTTTTCAATAGTCGGGGGTAAATATAGAAATAAAATACTATGCAGTCCTATAAATGCATTTTTATATCAAAATAGGTCATGTTGGTTATATAGTAATGCAAACCCCGTGCCGTAACAGATTTAGTGCTTGAATTTAAATGGTTTATAAAAACAATAAGCCCCGCTTTAGGGCGGGGCTTATGCAGTCGTGTTTGTTTGAATTATTAGCCTACCAATGTAGCAGATAATGTGATTTCAGCTTTCAGTAGTTTAGATACCGGACATATCTCTTTTGCTTTTTGGGCAGCAGTCTGAAAATCCTGTTCAGTGATTCCCGGAACGTTAGCTTCAAGTTTCAGGTGGATTTTGGTAATAGTACCGTCTTCAAAAGTAACCTGAGCTTCAGTGTCAAGATTATCTGCTGTAAAGCCTGCTTCGTTAAGAAGGAAGCTTAACTGCATTGTATAACAGCCTGAGTGTGCAGCTGCAATAAGTTCTTCGGGGTTAGTACCAACGCCATCAGCAAAACGTGTTTTGAATGATAGTTGTGCATTGTTTAAGGTGGTGCTCTCAGTAGAGATCTTTCCTGTTCCTTCCATTCCTGTTCCTTGCCAGTTTGCGTTTGCTTTTCTTGTAAATTTCATGATAATTTGATTTTAAGTTTTTTGTATTTAAATGTACTCAGTTTATTAGTAAACCTTGTTAGGTTTTGATATTCATTTTGATAGGACAAAGTTATTTTAGTTCTATGTATAAATCAAATTAATAATTTTTTACCTTTATAAAATAATTTTATAATCATGACATTGCAACAACTTAGATATATAATAGCATTAGATGAACACAGGCATTTTGCCAAAGCGGCAGAGGTTTGTATGGTTACACAACCCGGGCTTACTATTCAGCTTAAAAATTTGGAAGAGGAGATAGGAATAAAGATATTTGATCGTACCAAAGTGCCTTTGAAACCTACGCTGTTGGGAACAGAGATCATTGCCCGTGCCAAAAAAGTGCTTCATGAGGCCGATACCATCCGTAATTTTGTGGTAAGCCAGAAAAACGACCTTCAGGGAGAAGTAACACTCGGGGTTATCAATACGTTGTCACCCTATCTTATTCCGCAATTTATAAAGGCTATGAAGGATGTAGTTCCTGATATGCATTTTACGATAAAAGAAACGGGTACAGGCCAGTTATTACATGGATTGCAAAATGGTGAGATCGATATTGCGATGATGGCTACACCTACAGGCTTTCCCGGTTTGAGGGAATATCCTGTATTCAACGAACCATTTATAGCTTTTTTAAATGAAACGCATCCCATGGCGGGAGAGGAGTATTATGAATTGAATATCAGTGATAAACCCAATATACTGCTGTTAGAGAATGAATACTGTTATAATGCGCAGATGCTGGATATCTGCGAAATGACTGATGATAAAATAAAAGCCGACAGCCAGTTTGATTATGATATCAATTCGATAGAAACACTTAAGAACCTTGTTCGCGCAGAGCTTGGTTTTGCGATAATACCGGAGCTTTCTATTGCTAATGAAAAGGAGAATACATTGTTTAAGCAGTTTAAAGACCCTAAACCGGTAAGAGAGATAAGCTTAGTGACGGCTGATACCTTTTCACGAAAGCTGCTTCTTGAAAAAATGAGCCAGACCATCTGGAGCTGCCTGCCTGATACGTTGAAAGAGAATCATAGTTACAGAAAGATACGCTGGAACGATTCTCCATATTTTATAAATGCAACAGCGGGATATTTATAAACCGGAAACAAAACCCTTTACTGAGGTTGTCCATTCACTTTTATAGTTGTTCAGGTAGTTCTCATGTCCTGCTAATGGAAAAGTTACCAGTTTCTTTGTGCCTTTAAGGTTACTGTAAATATTGTCAATCTCTTCACGGCTTACACGGTTGTCTTTTTCGCCATACATCAGCAGTACGGGACATTTGACTTTCTTTGCGTAGTCTTCAGGATTATGGTTAAACGCCCAAAAACCGTTTTGCATACCTCCCCAAAATACAAGCAGCCCTGCCATAGGAATCGCGGGAGCACCCATAACCCTGAACCTGGCACATACTGTTTTGTACATCGTACCAAACGGACATTCGATGATTATTGATGTTGGAGATATCTTGTAATCGTTAAGTGCTTTTAATATTGCAGCGGCACCCATTGATGTCCCAAACAGGTGTATGTTCTTCTCTCCACTCTTTACAATATAATCATAACATGATTTGACTTCCTGTGCTTCAAAATAGCCTATGGTGGTTGTATTGCCTTCTGAGTTTCCTGATCCCATGAAATCGACTAATAGGGTATTAAAGCCCAATGCAATAAATTCATCTGACTTGTCGATCATTTTTGATTTATCGCCGCCATAGCCATGAAAAAGGATAACTGTTCCTTTAGCATTTGGTGTTTGTATACTCCAGCATTCAATGGTTCTATTGCTTTTAAGTCTTACAGTTTTATAAGCTTGTGATGGTCTGCTGCTATTTACCGGACGCGGATTATCAATTCCAAAAAATAAAACACTAGCTTTCTGTGCTGTTGTAAGTGTATTGGCATCGGTCTTTTCGGTGACCTTATCCGAGAAATGCGTGAATTTATAGGAATGGAAGATGGCAATGATATTCATCAGAATAAAAAGCACCAGTATGCCTCTTAATAGCCTCCTTGTGAATTTTATATTTCTATTTGCTGCCATGGGGTGTGTTTTGCTGCTAAGATAAAAATATACAAATCATCTTACAAAACGCGTGGCAATTTTTAGGCAAAAAAAAACCACTCAATCGAGTGGTTTTTTTTGTGATCGCGCCAGCTACTACCAAGATACGTAGGATGGTATCCACCAACGGCTTGAAATTATAGACCAGGCCTTTACCTACTAAAGCCAGCGTCATCGGTATCAATGTGTAGGAAAACAAATATTGTATACGTCATTACTTTAACACGTCGGCATATTATTTTCGGATTATGAATTTAAATGTCGCGTTTGAAACACTCATAGCTGCAACATACATGTTATGGCATTTGGCTGTCACTTCATCGGTTGCAGAAACGTATGCTGTAAACACCAGGTTTTCCAGAGGTCCGGGAGAGATAATCCCAATAGGCGGAATTATCGATACTTCATCACCAACAGCTGCACCGGTTACAGGAAACGATACAAAACTTGTAGCATGGTCGCCTGGGTCAGGGAAATCAATTGTTTCAGTGTGCCTGATAACCGTTTGCACATCACCAAGCCTCACCACATCTTTTGGATTTAATGGCGCTTTCTCCGACGTCAGCCTTCCGTCAGCCTGAATTGTAACAGCCAATGTCGTTGAGTTTGGATTGATACTTGTAACACCCGAAACTGGATTCTGAAATATCTCAAATCCGTTACCAGCATTGAAAGCATTTACCATTTTAAAATACCCGGGCTTCGATAGTGAACCAACATAAATCATAGTATAAGGATCGGAATCATAATCTAAATTTTGGACATAGAAACTTCTCCCGCTAACTTTAGCAGCCCCATCTTTAGAAATGCCAAACCTTTCTACGCCAACAGCCAAATCACTTATTGCAAATCTCCCTAAATCTGGCCCTGGGCCTGAATTAGGATTAACCCCGTTAGTAATTTGCCAACCGTAACTATCTGAATTATGATCTGTCATTCGTATTGTTGGAGGGCCGACCGTTCCGGCTTTACCTTCAACTTCAATAATACCCCTATGTGTATCATCACCAATTACATTAGATTTCGCTCCCGTAGGTGTTAATTCTATACCCAGTCTGTTATCATAGCTTTTTTTACGCACAACGCCTATACCGCCAAACCATGCCTTTATTAAATTACCAGTACTATCAAAAGTTACAACATCACCAATATTCAAATTTGTCGACGTTAAAGCCGTATAAGCAATTGCACCCTTTGCAAAGTGGTTGAAGTTGCCGGCAGCAGATGTTGCCAAAGCTATACCAGCAAAATTTTTAATATTGACAGATGTTAATTTCTCAATACCTATCACGGTATTTATGGTTTTTTCAGACGTGAGGTGATATTCAGGAAGCCTGTCATCATATATGTAGCAAACAAAATCGCCTGCATTTATTGTCGTTGCACCAATATTTTTAAGAAACTCAACATCTTCGGTTACAGGTAGCGATTTTACCGTATAATTACTCAAAGAAGTATCTACAACTTCAGCCGTATTTAAAAATTCAAAAACTTTTGTACCGGTGAAATTATAAAGGATTCCATTCTTTTTTGGTATTGTACCCAACTGGCTATGTGACCTAAGCCACAAACTTGAAATATAACCATTGGTAAACTCATATAAATCCTGAACCCTGTCTTCATTAGGCTCCGCATCGTTACTGTAAACATCTGAGATTAAAACTGTAGTGTAACCGCCAATCTGCAAACAGTTATTATACAGTACGCGCGAAGGCAGCAAATGAGGCGATGCCGTGTATTTATTATGAAGATTTAAAGTGTATTTATCACTATATGTAACATAAGCGCCCTCAAAGAAACAATGATTAAAAGTCAGATTCTGATCTTCCCAAGTGCCAATGCCTACTACCAGGCCGTTAAAATCATTAAAATCCGCAGAATCCGCAGAAAGCACTGTCCTGAAAGAGCATCTGTTTATCTCAGCATCAAACGAATAAGTAGAGTAATCCGCATGCAAAGCATATTGACCTAAACCGCCTGGAGTTACGTTGTTTATTGTAATCAGTTCAAAATCCTCTAATTTACACGTTTGTCTGATATGAAATCCCGAAGTATCGGGATCAATCGTGGTATTAAAAGTTTGAGCTATTCTTGTTTTTCCTATACCTTGTCCCCTTAATATCCAACCTTCTTTAATAACAAATTTCGGATTTTCAACATTATATGTTACGGCATCAGTTAGCAATATCAGGGTTTTACCAGCAGGCTCATCAGCAAAAAGAGTCTCCAGTGTTTCATAATCACCGTTGGCACCACAGGTTATTGTTTTATTAAAATCGGCTTCTACAAAAGGGACATCATTAATAAACTCGGAAAGCTTTGTTTTCTCAGGAGCGGTATCGCTTTGTGTTGTGATACTGAACATTTCTTCAGTGAATGGTGTTGCGTCGTTACCATACGTTCCGGCAGTTCCTTTAAAGAAAGCAAAAAGTAAAGTGCCACCTTTTTCAAAAGTGAAATAATATTGCTTAATACTACTTGAATCCGTTTCATTGCCGTTGTCTTCCCAATATCGCAACGATTCATTTGCCACATCAACAAAGGTTTTGCTTTCCGGCACCACAAGGGGTTCGATAGTGATGTCAGGGTTTTCGGTTAGATCTGTAGGAAGAAGGTTACGCGCCGGCAGCATCCACAGCATTGATGTATCAACAGGAGTATGAGAAGCACCATATTTACCCGCACCAGACATCAGAAGGCATGAATGTACCATCGTAGTTTGCGAGCTTGTATTTAAGCCTGCATCTTCAGGGGATAATACATATTTATTGATATACAGGAGTACCGGCGTTTCTTTTTCAGATATTTCCGTTACTCTGGCATTCATTTTTGTTATAAACAGAATTGTATTAATAACTGTGTCTGCTTCCACATAACCCAGAAATACTCTACGGCCTACATTATTTGCCATATCAGCCAGTTGTTCGAAATTATCATTTATAATATTGCCACCCACACTAAGGTTATCCGAAGACGAATTATTATCCCCTATATTTACCGGTTTAATATTTAATGTCATACTTAAAATTTTTACTGAATTTTACTGTAATAGTACTGAATTTTATAGTTGAATCCGAAAATTTTCTGCTGGGTTTTGTTTTTCTGCTGTATTGCTTTGACATCAGGTTAATGACATAGATACGCTTATCTTACTCATAGCTTATAACAGTTAGGTTTTGTAGTTCTGATTCCACCATCCGAAGCTGGTACAGTATTCCCATTACTGGTACTGACCACCAAAGGAAAGCTGTCTTTGTTTATCGGTTCATATTTGTGGGGCAGAAAGGTATTTTAATATTGCTAAGTATAGAAAATGTATGAGTTAGGGTTGAAATCTCTCGTTTTATATCGGTAAAATTAAATAAAAAGATATAATGGCAAGTAATAAACATGGAAATCCCTGAAAACACAGTAAGAATGTGAATCTGGGTTCGTCACGCTATAGCGTGATACTGGATCAATCTGGATCAATCTGAAAAGTTGGGTAGAAATGTGACAATAAAATTAGAACTTTACCATCAAATAATTTGAGATGACTCCTATACATTATCCAATCTTTTTGCATAATCTCTAACTTTTGCTACTGATCCAAGAAATGGCAATTTTTGGGTACAAAAAAAACCACTCGTTTGAGTGGGTTTTTTTTGTGATCGCGCCAGGATTCGAACCTGGGACCGCCTGCTTAGAAGGCAGGTGCTCTATCCAGCTGAGCTACGCGACCCTGATCAATGATCAATATTCCGGTAATTTGTCGGGGTGGCAGGATTCGAACCTGCGACCTCCTGGTCCCAAACCAGGCGCGATGACCGGGCTACGCTACACCCCGAAAGAAGCGGAGAGACAGGGACTCGAACCCTGGCGACGATTACTCGTCGACAGATTAGCAATCTGCTCCGTTACCACTCCGGCACCTCTCCTCTTTAAAAACAAACAGGTTTGACCCTTTTTGCGGTTGCAAATGTAGCAGATGATTCTATTATCTGCAACTATTTTTAAAGGTTTTTTTGATTTTTTTATAACGTTTACTTAAAGTCTTTAACAGTCAGGACTATAGTGTTTGTTATTTTTTTAAAATATTATTGAATGCACTTAAGGTTATTTATAAAATAAGCATCCGGAGCATATTTTTGTTTCATGCTTTCACTGTTCAATTCGGATTTTACAGGATAATCTACGGTTTCATTTACATATTTTACCCTGATAAATGAGATCGAAGTTTTTTCAAGTTCTTCTAGAGAGCCTAAAGTAAACATGAAATTTCCTGTAAGAACCCTTAAATTGTTTTTTTCATTACTGTCATAAATAAGCCCCGAGCACTGATCTTGTGTTGCGCTTATCAGTGTAATTATTTTGCCATTTGTAAGCTGGATATATATTTTTGAGGCTTTGTCAAGACAATATACTTTAGGGAATTCTTTACTTTTTGCCAATAATTGGAAGTTCAGCACAGGTATGCCATCGTTATTACTTAGTGAAAAGAATATGAATTGGGATGTACCGGCAAATACCTTTTCATACATAAGGTATTCTTTTGTCGATTTAATTTCCTTACCGTCTTCACTGCTCATAACCGTATAATCGCAGTCTTTGTTCTGAGCATTGGCAGTAAAACTTAAACCTAAAACCAGTAATAATAAAAGCTTCTTCATTTAATTTTGAATGTATTGGAGGCCAAATATAATCAAAATGGTAAAGGCTGTTACTTTTTGCATAAAGGATTATGCTTTACGATCCAAAATGTAATAGCTTTGGTATTCCGACATCTGAATCTAAAATAACATTTATGCCAAAATCTGTTTACTTACTGCCAGTGCTGCTCTTTTGCGGAGTATCTTACATTTGTTCTAAAGACATAAAAAAATATGAAGCTGTTCGTCCGGCTGCAATTATGGAAAGAACGCCTCAGGAAAACTACCAGAATTACTGCAGCAGCTGCCACGGTGAGAAAATGGATGCTTTTACCGACAGGGACTGGAAACACGGCAAAACTTTGTCGGATCTCGTAAAAGGTATAGCCAAAGGTTATGATAATGAGGGTATGCCTGCTTTTGAGAAAACATTCAGTAAAACGGAGATCGAAGAATTGGCGGATTATATACTGAACGGTATAAAAAACAGGGCTGCATACGACTTTGATAATGAACCTAAAACGAATATTTTTAAAAGCGATAAGCTTACTGTGAAGCTGGATACCATCGCTACAGGCCTTGCTGTGCCGTGGGGTATGGCATTTTTGCCCGATGGCAGCCTTTTGGTAACCGAAAGGGGAGGAAAGCTATATCAGGTGAAGAACAGAAAGAATACCGAGATTAAAGGTGTCCCCGATGTTATGGCACAGGGGCAAGGCGGACTGATGGATATTGTACTGCATCCGAGGTATGAAAAAAACCGATTGGTATATTTTTCATACTCAAAACCTAAAGGCAACGAAGCGACAACGGCTGTCATGCAGGCAAAACTGGATGGCAATAAGCTGATTGAGCAAAAAATAATTTTCGAAGCCTTGCCGTATGCGTCAACAAGGCATCATTACGGCAGCCGACTGGTTTTTGATAAGGATAATTATCTGTTCATATCGGTAGGCGAAAGGGGTAACGAAAGACAAAATCCGCAAAGCCTGGAGAATGCCCTTGGAAAGATACACAGGATAAATGCTGATGGGTCGATACCTGCCGATAACCCATTTAAAGATAAATCGGGCAAGCCAACATCGCTATATTGTTATGGTAACAGAAACCCTCAGGGAATGGCAATTAATCCTTCGACAGGCGAATTATGGGAAACGGAACATGGCCCAAGGGGAGGCGATGAGATCAATATCATTACGCCTTCTGTAAATTATGGTTGGCCTGTTACGAGTTATGGTATTAATTATAACGGGACTACGATTACTGACAAAACTACGGCACCCGGCATTCAGGAACCTTTGTTGTACTGGTTGCCTTCAATCGCACCATCGGGAACAGCTTTTGTAACGGGAGACAGGTATAAACCATGGAAAGGTGCTT
The DNA here is from genome assembly GCF_054457175.1 of Flavobacterium hauense. Lineage (NCBI taxonomy): Bacteria > Pseudomonadati > Bacteroidota > Flavobacteriia > Flavobacteriales > Flavobacteriaceae > Flavobacterium > Flavobacterium hauense. The sequence continues at coordinate 112,030 of NZ_JBTKVX010000003.1, read as the reverse complement.
TGCTGGTAGGTTCGCTTCGTTTTAAATACCTTAACCTGTGTTATCTGGATGGTAAAAAGATTACCGGGCAGGAAAAGCTGCTGAAGAATATCGGCCGTCTGCGTGATGTGCGCATGGCACCTGATGGTTATATCTACGTTGCAGTTGAGGATAAAAAAGGTTCGGTGTTCAGGTTAATGCCTGCTGAATAGTTTTTATAGCTTGTACATATACAATACACAACCTGCAAGGTCTTGCCGACCTTGTAGGTTTTATTTTTAGTAATAAGGTTTCCAAAAAAATATTGAAGGAACTCGCTCTTATGCTTTAGTGCAAACTAAAACCACTTTTTCATTTTTACTATTTGTAGTAAAGAAGGCATAAGTATCACCACCATCCTTAATTTTCCATTTCTTACGGATGTCTTCTACAGCCATCGGAAAGTTACGCACGGTTACATTCATTTTTTTACCTTCCAGGGTTTTCATTTCTGCTTTTTGGTATGGAACGATCTCATCAATAACAAAACGCCTGCCTTCGAAGATAATGAGCTCATCAGAGGTGTAAAGCTGTGTGTGTTTGTGAAGTTTGCCTATGTCGTAGTGGTGTGCCACTGCATCAAACGCTCCCGATTTCATTATGGCAGCATTGGGTTCATAAAGGTATTTTTTGGGTAATGAGTAAGGTGCTTCATCTGCCGGTTCATAAGAAGTGGTAAAGATGTCTTCACCATCCTTAACCAGATTTATGGCAGTAAGTACCGGTGTGCCCCTGAAGCCGTTTTCAAGAATCCAAAGCAGTTCTTTTACCTCATTGTTTACGGCAACTATATGAATACCCTTAACCGAATGCAGTTCACCCAATCCAGCACTAATGTCCAGTATAGGTGCGGTTTTGATAAGTATGTTGTGTGCGTGCTTAAAATAAGTGTCCAGATGCTCGGGTACATTGGGCAGGCAGTCCTTAAGCATAAAGACTTTGCCTTTGGCATCATTACGGCGAGAAGGATCAATGTATATCCAGTCCGAATGCTTTTTTAAGATATCCAGTGTGTCGGTGCTGTCGCCCGGCATGCATTCTATGTTAGTAGCGCCAAGCATTTCGAAATTATGTTTTGCGATAGAGGATAGGTGCAGGTCCTGCTCACAATGCATTACATGCTTAAGCCTTTTAGAAAAATAATAATCGTCTACGCCAAAACCACCGGTAAGGTCAATGAGGCTTTCGCCCGATATCAATCCCGACTTATATTTTGCGGTAATCTCTGAGGATGTCTGTTCTACCGAAATTTTTGAAGGATAGATAATGTTATCTGTATCAAACCACTCAGGCAGCTTTTCTTTAGCCTTTTCACGTGCAGCGATCTGGCCAATGATTTCTGTCCATTCCATATCGGGAAAAGGATTTTTCTGCAAGGCAAGCTGCGTCACGGGTTTTCCGGTATTGTCTTTAATGAATTGCTGAACCTCTTCCGATAAAAATTTCTTTAAAAGCAAAATTATATGTCTTTGGTAAGTATTTTGACTACAGGATTATCAGGGAAAAATTCCTTAGCCACTACTTTTATAGTAGTGTATAACGGTATCGCTATGATCATTCCCAGTATGCCGAATAAAAATCCGCTGGCCAAAATTACTATAAATATTTCAAGCGGATGTGAATTGACACTATTCGAAAAGATAAGTGGCGATGTCACATTGTTATCTATAAATTGAGCAGCACAATATCCAATGAAAACATAGAGTGTGGTAGACAGCATTTCTCCTTGTGTTTCAGGACCTATATTACCCAACATTGTAAGGATAATAACCAAAACTGAAGAAATTAACGGACCGATGTACGGAATGATATTCAGTAATGCTGTGATGAATGCAATGATGAATGCATTCTCTACACCAAAGATAAGCAATACTATAAGGTAACACACAAAAAGACAGGACATCTGAATGATAAGCCCAATGAAATAACGGCTCAGCATGTGATTGGTCTTACGGATTGAATTGAGAATCTTTTCCTCATGTGCATCTGGAAGTATTTTCCTGACACCACGCTTAAACAGTTCCTTGTCTTTAAGGAAAAAGAAGGTAATAAAAATGACTGATGCCAGCCCGATACCAAAACCGCTAAGTATGCCAAGCAATGAATTGATAAAATTGGGAATAAAAGCAAAGTCAAGTTTAGACGTGATATCGGCTTGTTTTATAAGTTTCTGGGTGTCTATGTTGTGTCCTGATAAATAAGTATTTACATTTACAAGAACCTCTTCGAGGTCTTGTTCGAGTTTATTGATATCAAGCAGGGATAAATTTTGGCTTTGCGAAATGATAAGCGGAACAAAAAGCATGATAAAGCCTATAAGCAGCAATAGTAAGAATACAAGGGTAACAGCCACAGCCGGTGTATGCCCAAATTTGCACTTGCGTTCCAGAAAATTAATGATCGGGGTAGCTATCATGCTTACTATTAGTGCTATGAAAATGTAAAGTAGTACTGTTTGTACCTGATATAGCAGATACAGCAAAAGGCAGCAGCCTACAATAACGGCCAAAGCACGCAAAATACCGTTGGCGATAATTTTAGAAGTTAGCATGTTGAGTTGGTTTTATATCCCGAATGTATAAAAAAAATCACAAAGAACGGGTGGTTTGCTTCAGTAATCTGAGTTTATGGTATAAAAAATGCCTTTAGTTATTAAAGGCATAGTTTACTATGTTAGCACCCATTCTAAGGGCTTTTTCGCGTACTTCTTTAGGATCATTATGTACTTCCTGGTCTTCCCAACCGTCACCAAGGTCGGTTTCAACGGTATAGAGTAGCACCAGTCTGCCTTCAACGAAAATTCCCCAGGCCTGTGGCGGCTTGTTATCGTGCTCGTGTATCTTCGGGATGCCCTGCGGGAATGAGAATGGCCCTTTAAAAATGGCATGGCTCGCCGGAACAGCTACCAGTTCTTTATCAGGAAATACTTTTGTAAGCTCCTTGCGGATGTATTTATCCATACCGTAGTTGTCATCAATATGCAGGAAACCACCCGAAGTAAGGTAATTTCTAAGGTTTATCACATCATTATCGCTGAAGACCACATTTCCGTGCCCTGTCATGTGAATGAATGGATAGGAAAAGATATCGGCGCTGCCGGGGTCTACCGTTGCGGTTTTAGGATTTATCCTGGTATTGATATTCTGGTTGCAGAATTTAGCAAGATTAGGCAGGGAGGTAGGGTTACCGTACCAGTCGCCACCACCAGAGTATTTTAGTACTGCGATTTCCTGTGCACTAAGCAGGGCAGGAGCAAGCAGCAGTATGTAAAGCAGTTTTTTCATAATAGTGATTGTGGTGTAAATATAGGAAACATATTCTTTTTTACGTCATTGAGGAGGACGAAGCAATCTTTAAGATTGCCGCATTCCGCTTCGCTTCATTCGCAATGACAGAACGTAAAAGTCAAATATCTCTATCCCCTCAGTATCTTCTCCATAGCTTTTCCTTTCGCCAGTTCATCAATCAGCTTATCAAGATATCGGAACTGCTGCATTAACGGATTTTCAATATCTTCTACACGGTATCCGCAGATCATACCTGTTATTTTTGAAGCATTTGGATTGATCTTTGGCGCTTTCGTGAAAAAGTCTTCAAAATTGGTCTTGTTGTCCAGGTGTTGCTGGAGCATTTGTGCATCATAGCCAAGCAGCCAGAAGATAATTTCGTCAACTTCTGCTTGGGTGCGTCCTTTTTTCTCTGCTTTGGTAATGTAATGTGGGTACACACCCGCAAAGGACATTTTTAATATTCTTTCGTAATTTTTGTCATTCATTTTGAACAATTTCAGTTAGATAAAATAAAATCTTAGATTTCTCCACTCCATTTCATTCCGGTCGAAATGACAGAACGACTGTAAACTGTGACCGTAAACTGACTATTCGTTTACAAAAGCCACACTATGTGCTGCTACAACGGCCGCTGTTTCGGTACGCAGGCGGGTATTACCTAAAGATACCGGAATATAATTTTGCTGCAATGCCAGATTGATCTCTTTGGTTGAAAAATCACCTTCAGGCCCTATAAGTATGGTAACCTGTGTTTTGGGTTCGATGGTATTTTTAAGCAGGCGTTTTTCGGTTTCTTCGCAGTGTGCGATAAAAAGCTGCCCTTCGTGCTGCTCTTTTATAAAAGTATTGAAGGGCACGGGCTCGTTAAGTTTGGGCATATAGAACTGTAGGGACTGCTTTACGGCACTCTGTACTATCTTCTCGAAACGGTCTGCTTTAAAATTAGTGCGTTCGCTGTGCTCACAGATAATTGGGGTGATTTCGCTGACGCCTATTTCGGTTGCTTTTTCAAGGAACCATTCGTAGCGGTCGTTCATTTTTGTTGGTGCCACTGCCAAATGAAGCGAATAGGGCATAGGTTCATAGAACTGATGGCCTGTTATTTTTACTTCGCATTTCTTTTCGCTGGCGAAAATAATCTCTGATGTAAACAGATGCCCATTTCCGTTAGAGATATGTATGGTGTCACCTTCTTTTTTACGGAGCACTTTTACAATATGCCTGCTTTCTTCCTTGTCGAAAGTAAAAGTGATTGTATCAGGCTGTATTTCGGGGTTAAAGAATAGTTGCATATTATAATTCTATTCGTGCTTTTGAGGTTACTGAAGCATCGTTAAACTGATGTTCAAGGTATTTATGATAGCCTACAATGCCTATCATTGCGGCATTATCGGTAGTGTATTCAAATTTAGGGATAAAGGTCTTCCAACCGTATTTTTTCTCGGCATCTTTCAATGTGCTGCGTATGCCACTGTTAGCCGAAACACCACCACCAATAGCTACCCTATTGATCCCGGTTTCCTTAACCGCAAGCTTGATCTTATCCATAAGAATATTGATGATGGTATGCTGTATCGATGCACAGATGTCATTCATGTTCTCTTTTATGAAATCAGGATTTTCAGCTACATTCTTCTGTACGAAATATAAAATCTGGGTTTTGAGTCCGCTAAAGCTAAAGTTAAGTCCGGGAACTTTCGGTTTGGTAAATGGATATGCTTTTGGATTGCCTTCCTGTGCAAATTTATCAACTAACGGTCCGCCCGGATAAGGCAGCCCCAATATCTTGGCGCTTTTATCATAGGCTTCACCCACGGCATCATCTGTAGTTTCGCCGATTACTTCCATATCAAAGAAACTGTTCACTTTTACGATCTGCGTATGTCCGCCGCTGATGGTCATGGCAAGGAAAGGAAATTCGGGTTTGTCGAAGCCTTCTTCATCGATGAAATGGGCAAGTATGTGCGCCTGCATGTGGTTTACGGCAATAAGCGGAACATCCAGAGCCAGTGCCATGGATTTTGCAAAGGAACTGCCCACAAGCAGCGATCCCATCAGTCCAGGCCCCTGTGTAAAGGCCACCGCACTGATCTGCTCCCTACCGATATTTGCTTTTTTAAGTGCGACATCAATAACAGGGACAATATTTTGCTGGTGTGCACGGGATGCAAGCTCAGGTACAACACCGCCATATTCTTCGTGAATTGCCTGACGGGCAACAACATTAGACAGTACTTTACCGTTCTCAAGTACGGCAGCAGCCGTGTCGTCACACGAACTTTCTATAGATAATATGTATGTAGGTTTTTGCGGCATAATTTTGGGCACAAAATTTGGTATTATAAAAAAGGCTTAAAGCGAATTTAACAACTGTAAAAATTCCTATTTTTGTTGAATATTAGCCATGGCAGCCAGCGTACAAATTTAAAACAAATAGCAGTATCAAAAAATTTAAAAAAATACTTATCAGGACGATAGTTGGAATTATCGTATTTCTGCTACTGTTGGGTATTGCATTGTCTTTACCATTTGTACAAACAAAGATTGCCCACTACGCTACCGACAAGCTTAATGAAGACTTTGGTACCAACATTCAAATCGAGAAGATCGCAGTATCGGTATTTGGTGGTGTCAAACTCAAAGGCGTACTGATACTTGACCATCACAAAGATACGCTTGTTTCTGCAAACAGGCTGCAGACTAATATTCTTAATGCCCGGGGATTTCTTGACAGTAAGCTGAGGTTTGGGTCCATAAGGGCCGATAAGCTGAATTTTCACATGAAAACCTATAAAGGCGAAAAAACATCAAACCTTGATGTTTTTGTGAAACGCTTTGATAATGGAAAGCCCGGTAGCGGTAAATTCAGGTTAAAGACTGACAACCTGTATGTTACTAACGGACGATTCCGTCTTACTAATGAGAATGCTGTAACGCCACGTATACTCGATTTTAAAAAACTTAATGGCGAATTAGGTGATTTTTATATCAAAGGGAGCGATGTAACTGCCGATATAAAAAAACTCTCACTACTCGATCACAGAAAGCTTTTTGTCGAGAACCTTAAAGCTAAATTTACCTATTCCAAAACTAATATAAAGCTTGATGAACTTGAGCTGGTAACCAGCGAATCGGCCCTAAAGGGTGCGGTAAAGCTTACGTATGGCAAGAACGACATGAAAGATTTTATCAATCGTGTCGAATTTGACTTCAAGATAGACAGGGCTACAGTATCGTCTAACGAACTGAACTATTTCTATAATGAATTTGGTCCAAACCAAAAGTTTTATCTTTCTACAAGGCTTACAGGCCCTATGAATGATTTTGTTCTGCATGACCTTAAATTGCTGGATAATAAAGACTCAGAGATCATTGGTTCGATAAATTTCAGGCATCTGTTCGATAAGCAGGGACCGGGCTTTTACATGAACGGGAATTTTGACAGGGTTACCTCAAACTACAGTAATCTGAAGAACATAATGCCAAGGATCTTAGGTAAAAGCTTACCTGTCATTCTTGAAAAGTTTGGGCGTATAGATCTTGTGGGAGATGTAGTTCTTACCAAAAAAGACCTTTCGACAAATCTTTACATAATGTCGGAGCTGGGAGAAGCTACGGCCAATCTCTCTGTTGAAGACTATAACAAGCCGGACACAGCTAAATATTTAGGTACGATCGATCTTGAAGGCTTCAACGTGGGCGGAGTGATTGATAATAAGATGTTTGGGCTTGCCACACTTCACATTGATGTTGATGGGCAGGGCTTCAATAAAAAATCCCTCAACACAAGTGTTAAAGGAGATATTGCCCAATTTGTAGTCAATAAGTATAACTACAAGAAAATTGCTGTTGACGGTAAATTTAAGTGGCCTTATTTTAATGGTGTTGTAAACAGTAATGATCCTAATCTGAGAATGTCGTTTGACGGCTTGCTTGATTTGAGTAAGAACCGAAACAAATACGATTTCAATGCACAGATTGACTATGCCGACCTTCATCTGCTTAATTTCATGAAGAAGGATACACTGTCTGTATTTAAAGGTAACATTGTTGCTAATGCCAGCGGAAATAGTATTAATACCCTGGCAGGAACCCTTCATATCAACAGCCTTTCTTACCAGAACAGTAAGGACAGTTATTTCTTTGATGACTTTACGGTAGAGGCATCTTATGATGAAAATAATGTAAGAACGGTAACGCTTGATTCTAAAGATATAATCGAGGGCCAGATATCAGGTCTGTATGATATTAAGGAGGTGCCTAAGTTGGTTGAGAATGCTTTGGGAAGCCTCTATACTAACTATTTGCCGCATAAGGTTAAGAAAGGACAGTATTTTGATTTCAACTTTACCATTTACAATAAGATAGTTGAGATTATCAATCCCGATATAGTTGTAGGGGATAATACCGTGCTCAAAGGCCGTATCAATGCCGATAAGGGTGAATTTGTCATGTCTTTTGATTCGCCTATTATAACGGCATTCAATAATGAGTTCGATAATATAGAAATTGATGTAAATAACCGGAATCCCCTGTATAATGCCTATGTGAGCATGGATACCATTCGCATGAAGAATTATAAGATATCGGATTTCAAGATTGTGAATGTTACCAAGAACGATACACTTTACCTGCGTTCTGAGTTCAAAGGAGGAAAAGAGGCGAAAGACTATTTTAATCTAAACCTTTACCATACTATCGATAAGGATAATAAATCGGTGGTTGGCTTCAAGAAATCAGAGGTTAATTTCAAGAATTACCTGTGGTATATCAATGAGAATGATACAGAAGAAAACAAGATCGTTTTCAATAAAAAGCTTACTGATTTTGAAGTTGATAAGCTTACGATGTCGCACAATAACCAAAAAGTGGAACTGGCAGGTATTCTTAAAGGGAAAGATTACAAAGACCTGAAGCTTACATTTGCCGATGTCGACCTCCACAAGATCACTCCATCACTCGATAGTCTTAGTTTTGGCGGAAGGCTTAATGGGGAAGTCAGCTTAAAACAGAATAAGCAGGAATTCCAGCCGGCGTCTTCGTTAACTATCGATACGCTAAAAATAAACAAGTTTGATCTTGGTGATCTTAGCCTTCAGGTAACCGGAGACAAGTCGTTCAGGAAATTCAACGTTAACACTACGCTTTCAAGAAACGACAACGAAACCTTCAATGCACGTGGGGCAATAGAAATTATAGATAAGCAAACCCTGCTTTCGCTCGATGCTAATTTTAGTGATTTTGACATCAGTCCACTGCAGGTATTCCTTAAGTCGGTATTCAAAGAGATTAGGGGTAAAGCTTCGGGTAGGGCAGCGATTGTTGGCAATGTGAAGAATCCCGAAATTAACGGTATCATGTACCTTAAGAAGGCAGGGCTGAACGTGGGTTACCTCAATACCGACTATAATTTTGAGGAAAATGCAATGGTTACCATCTCTGAAAAGAAGATATCTTTTGCACATATAGAACTTACTGATACCAAATACAAAACAAAGGGAATACTCAAGGGAGATGTTAAACATAAGTTCTTTAAAGACTGGGAGCTTGATAATATAAGTGTTGAATCTGACAGGATATTGGTACTGGATACAGAGGATTCTGATGAAGCATTGTACTACGGTACGGCTTTTATAAAAGGTAGCGCTACTATAGATGGCCCTGTAAATGCACTGTTTATTAAAGTCGATGCGAAATCTGCTCCCGGAACGGATATCAAGATACCTATAAACAATACGGGTGCGACAGGGAACAGTGCGGCATTTATAGATTTCCTTAGTCCTAAAGAAGAATCAGACAGGCGTAAAGGTCTAGTTACAGAAGATAAGTCAAAAACCTTTAAAGGGCTTGAAATGCAATTCGATGTTGATATTACACCTGATGCCAAGCTTGAAGTTATTATTGATAAAAATACCGGACACAGCCTTACATCCATAGGAGATGGTACTCTTTTATTAGAGATCAATACGCTCGGGAAGTTCAATATGACGGGTGACTACATAGTACGTAAAGGAACTTACAACTTTAAATATGGGGGCGTATTAGATAAAAAGTTCACGGTAAGACCAGGAGGAACTATAAACTGGGAGGGTGACCCTAAACGTGCCAGGCTGAACCTCGAGGCTGTATATGCTACGAGGGCGAATCCTTCGGTATTACTGGAAGCGCCGACCTTCAACAGGAATATACCTGTTGAGGTTGTAATTGTACTTACCGGTAACCTGACTAATCCTGAACCCGATTTCCTTATTAATTTCCCCGGTGTTAGTTCGGTACTAAAATCAGATTTGGAATACAGGCTGAGCGATATGAATGCAAGGCAAAACCAGGCATTATCGTTGCTTTCTACCGGAAGTTTCGTGAGCCCTAACAGCATGGATGCCGGCTCTGCTGTGGCAGGTAACCTGTTCGAACGTGCCAGCAGCCTGTTAAATGATGTTTTCTCTGAAGATGGAGATGATGCTAAAGTAAATATTGGTTTCAACTATACGAATGCCACTAAGAACCCATATGTGGAAACGAATTCTCAGGTTGGATTGACGGTTTCATCGCAAATAAATGACAGGATTTCAATAAACGGGCAGGTGGGTGTACCTATAGGAGGGGTGAATCAATCCCAGATTGTGGGTAACGTAGAGGCGCAGATAAGGCTTAACGATGATAATACTTTTAAGGGTAGGGTTTTCAACCGTGAGAACGATATTAACTTCCTTGGAGAAGGTATTAACTATACACAGGGAGTCGGGCTTACTTATGAGCTTGACTTTGATACGCTTCATGAATTATGGCGAAAAATATTTGCGGGCGAAAAAGATAAGGAAGTTGGCAGTGACAGCGACCAGATACCCGATTCTGACCTTTCGCCTGAATATATCAAGTTTATGGAGAACAGGAATAAGAAAAAAACGAATACCCCACAAAAGGAGCCGGAAAGGATTCCTGAAGTGGAATAATTCATAATTAAAAGCAGATAAAATTTTACATAATTAAAAAAAGCAGGTATTTCACTTAGAAATTACCTGCTTTTTAAGTTTATTTAAGACATATTTAAGAAAAACTTATTAACGAAAACGTTTGAAATGTTGCAGATTTGATAATGGAATGCAAAATCGAATAAATAAATCATATTAAATTATTAATTTTACAATCAAATACTAAAAAATGTCAGTTAACATAAAAAAAATAGGCGTGCTTACTTCAGGAGGGGATTCACCCGGAATGAATGCCGCTATCAGGGCTGTAGTGCGTACATGTGCATATCATAACATAGAATGTGCAGGTATCTACAGAGGTTATCAGGGTATGATAGAAGGCGACTTCAAAGAGATGGGCCCCCGCAGCGTTAACAATATCATAAACAAAGGTGGAACCATCCTTAAATCGGCAAGGTCTAAAGAATTCATGACAGCCGAAGGACGTATGAAAGCTCACGAAAACTTAAAGAAAAACGAAATTAATGCCTTAGTAGTAATAGGCGGTAACGGTAGCTTTACCGGAGGCCTTATATTCAATAAAGAATTCAATTTTCCAATTATAGGTATCCCCGGTACCATTGATAACGATATCTATGGAACCAGCCATACTTTAGGCTATGATACTGCCCTTAACACGGTTGTTGAGGTTATCGATAAGATCCGTGATACGGCAAGTTCGCACAACAGGCTTTTCTTTATAGAGGTTATGGGGCGCGATGCAGGACATATTGCGCTTAATGCAGGTATTGGTGCCGGAGCTGAAGAAATCCTTATTCCTGAAGAGGATATGGGGCTTGACAGGCTGCTTGATTCACTTCGCAAGAGTAAGGCATCAGGTAAATCTTCAAGTATCGTAGTTATTGCCGAAGGTGATAAAATAGGCAAGAATGCATTTGAGCTTAAAGATTATGTAGAAGAAAACATGCCTGAATATGACGTGCGTGTATCAATATTAGGCCACATGCAGCGTGGTGGTGCACCATCTTGTTTTGACAGGGTGCTTGCAAGCAGGCTTGGTGTTAAGGCTGTGGAGAGTCTTTTGGCAGGAGAGTCAAATTATATGGCCGGCCTTATAAGAGACGAAATAGTGCTCGTTCCGCTCGAGCAGGCTGTAAAAGGCAAATCACAAGTGGACAAAGAACTAATAAGAGTATCAGACATCGTTTCGATATAAATTCTATTCACAATATTCTATTCAAAAACAACAAAAAACATCTATTCACAATGACAAAAGTTAAATTAGGAATCAACGGTTTCGGTCGTATTGGCCGCATCGTGTTCCGCGAAACCTTCAACAGGGACAATGTTGAAGTAGTAGCAATTAATGACCTTCTTGATGTAGACCATTTGGCCTACCTGTTAAAATATGATTCAGTACACGGACGTTTTGCAGGAACTGTTGAAGTTAAAGACGGACAGCTTTATGTAAACGGCAGACATATAAGGGTAACTGCTGAAAAAGACCCTAAAATCCTTAAGTGGGATGAAGTAGGTGTAGATGTAGTTGCAGAATGTACAGGTATATTCACAACTATAGAGACAGCGCAGGCTCACATTACTGGTGGTGCTAAAAAAGTTATTATCTCTGCCCCTTCAGCTGACGCTCCAATGTTTGTAATGGGTGTTAACCATGAGAAAGCTACAGCAGCAGATACTATCGTTTCTAACGCTTCTTGTACTACTAACTGTCTTGCTCCCCTGGCTAAAGTTATCAATGACAACTTTGGTATCGTAGAAGGGCTTATGACAACAGTACACGCTACAACGTCTACTCAAATGACAGCCGACGGCCCTTCAAGAAAAGACTGGAGAGGCGGACGTGCTGCAAGCATAAATATTATTCCATCATCAACAGGTGCTGCAAAAGCAGTAGGTAAAGTAATTCCTGAGCTTAACGGAAAACTAACAGGAATGTCTTTCCGCGTTCCTACAGTTGATGTATCTGTAGTTGACCTTACTGTAAAAGTAGCAAAGGAAACTACTTATGAGGAGATCATGGCAGTTCTTAAAAAAGAATCAGAGACTAATCTTAAAGGTATTCTTGGATTTACTGAAGATGATGTTGTTTCTCAGGATTTCGTGTCAGACTCAAGAACGAGCATTATAGACGCTAAAGCAGGTATCGGGCTTAACTCTACCTTCTTCAAGATCGTTTCATGGTATGATAATGAGTATGGCTATTCAAGCAAACTTATAGACTTGTCGGTGCATATTGCATCTCTATAATATTTTATAACTTTGTCCCGCTTTTTGTAAGGAAGGCGGGGCTTTGTTTTTTTACTGTAACTGCTTAACGTTCGATTAACCCAAATATAACCTGTTAAGGTAGTTGCATAAGTAAACAAGACTCAAACTTAACTCAAACTTACCCAAATAAAATGAAATTATTAGTAGACAGTGGTGCTACAAAAGCCGATTGGATTGCACTTGATGAAGAAGGGAATAAGCTTTTTAACACCCAAACACTTGGCCTTAGCCCTGAAGTTATAGACAGGAAAGAGGCTTTAGAACGTCTTGAAGCCCGTTTTGATATTTATAATAACAGGAACGAGGTTACTGCACTTTATTTTTATGGTGCCGGTTGTGGTACAGACAGGATGAAAAAATTCATGAAAGAGATCTTTCAGGAGTTTTTTCCTAATGCTGAGATTACCGTAAAAGAAGATACCTATGCAGCAGCGTATGCTACAAACCCAAATAATGAGAAAGCAATCATCTGTATCCTTGGTACAGGATCTAACTGCAGTTATTTTGACGGAGAAGAGCTGATCCAGAAAGTTCAGTCGTTAGGATATATTGCAATGGATGACTGCAGCGGAAACCGTTTTGGCCGTGATCTTATACGTGCTTACTATTTCAATAAAATGCCGGCTAAACTGGCAAAACAATTTGAATCGGAATACAATCTTGACCCGGATGTTATCAAGCATAACCTGTACAAAGAGCCTAACCCAAATGCTTACCTTGCTACATTTGCTAAATTCCTTATCCAGCATAAAGATGATGCCTTTATTAAGGCACTAATTATTGATGCTATGCAGGTATTTGTCGATAATTATATTACCCAATTCGAAAATGCTAAAGAAGTGCCTGTGCATTTTATAGGCTCTATAGCTTTTTATCTGAAAGCTGAACTATCTGAAGTACTGACCAAAAATGGCCTTGTACTTGGAAATGTGCTTAGGAGACCGATTGACGGACTTATTGAATACCATGAAGTAAACAAATAATATAATGGAAGTTGCCATCATTGCCCACGACGGTATGAAAGCCGAAATGGTTCAGTTCCTCAACAAACATAAGGATATACTCATCAGTGAGAATATTAAGCTCATCGCTACAGGAACAACAGGGAGCAAAGCTGAAAAAGCCGGATTTAAGGTGAGGAAAATGCTTTCCGGGCCATTAGGAGGTGATGCGCAGATTGCTGCGAGGGTGGCTGAAGGAAAGACTAAGATGGTGTTCTTTTTTAAAGACCCTTTAGCAAGCCACGCTCATGAGGCAGATATTAATATGCTGATCAGGGTTTGTGATGTGCACAGTGTGCCTATCGCCACAAACCCTGCCTCAGCTGAATTATTTCTGATTGCTATAGCGCAACAATCATAGAGATTTCCACATTAACGTTTTTAGGCAGTTTTGCCACCTGAACCGTTTCTCTTGCAGGAGCGGTTTTTTCGTTGAAATAAGCACCGTAAACACCGTTTATTTTGGCGAAATCATCCATGTTGCTAATGAAGATGGTTGACTTGATCACATTTTCAAATGTAGTTCCGGCTGCCTCAAGTACCGCTTTCATGTTTTCCATAACCTGTTTGGTCTCGGTTTCGATATCAGAGGTAACAAGCTCGCCTGTTTCCGGGTGTAGTGCTATCTGGCCTGAAGTATAAAGCATGTTGCCAAATGCTACTGCCTGGCTGTATGGGCCGATTGGAGCCGGAGCCTTATCGGTAAAGATGATTTTTTTCATGAATATGTAGAATTGAATATTTTTACTGTAACTGCCTGTCCGGAATCTGGCGTTTGTCATACTTGATATCGCTAAGCACAGACGATTTAATACCTATGAAAAAGCCCCAGTAGGAGTTAGGCCCAATAGGAACCCAGTTGAAGTCCATTCTCCAGCTTAAAAGGTCTCTTTCAAATCGCAATTGAGTGAATGTTACACCTTTTTGTACGAAGTCGTAACCGGATGAGAAGCCCATTTTCCAACGTGGTGTGATATCAAGATTACCCGATACCATTATGGAATTCCCTACGATCTTATTCTCACGGTTGTTATTAAAATAGGTAAGGGTATAGGCAAACCTTAAATCCCAGGGAAGCTTTGCGTTAAAGAACTTGCCTTCGCTTTTGTCCTTTTCGATGTCTGTGTCTTCATCTTCATCATCAAACATGCTGGTCCTGCTATCGTTCATATTTGTAGCCCTGCCAAAAAGATCATCTTCGCGGCCACCGTTACGGGTTGTTTGACTATCCTTATTTTTACCGTCAGCTTTATCGTCTTCACTGCTGATTGCATAGTTTAGCGTAAAATTGGCACCTGTCAGCCTAAAAAGGCTTCCACCGTTATTAATGTTATATACATCAATGGTCCTGCCTTCTTTGTCTATTGCATAAGGATCTAAAGTAGCGGCAACATTAATATTCATTTTTTCCTTAAAAAGGTTTGTTCCTGTAGATATCCTCAGAGGTGCCCATTTTATTGAGTCCTTAGCGATGTCATAGCTTGTATTGAAGCTAAGGTTATTCAGGATCAGTACCTTTTTAGGCTCTGCATCAGGATCATTCTCATCATCATTCCTTACTTTGGCCTCTATGGTATTATTCACGCCGATGGTGACCAGATTTGAAACCCTGTTGCTTGGGGTACCATACATACCGTTTTCAAATCTTGTATATTCTTTGGTACGGGTTCCGGTGGCATCACTCTTGTAGGTTTCATAATACCTGTCAAAGCTAGGAGTGTAAGTATAGGTTACATTAGGACGCATTACATGGCGAATGGCCTGTATTTTCTTGTTGTCGCCAAAGCTATATGTACCATATATGGTCGTGCCGACACCTGAAGAGAAATTATATGTCCTGAATGAATCAAAACCTTTCAGGTTTATAATCGTATCTTTTTTAGTATCGGGATTGTATTCTTTTTTTATGGTATTCATAAGCCAGTTTTCCTGATATGTAGAACTTGCAGTGACACTAAAATGCTTGAATACTTTAAAATTGGTGCTTAAAGGTATAATTTGCTGCATCCCGATTTTGGCATTGTCAAACATTTCTTTTTTAAAGAAAAGGGAATCAGTTGTAGCAATCCTGTTTTCAGCCTTTACACTATACTGAAGGTTTATATTTTTAAAAATTCCTTTTTTTGGTCCATCGCCCGGAGCAAAAGGAAATATCTTGCCTACACTAGCCTGAAATGTAGGCAGTGTCATGTTTATAACTTCGGTATTTGTATTTTGGTTGTGTGTCATTCCTATGGAGAAATTGACATCCGGTACGGTCTGGAAAGTTTTTGAGTAGGTAACAGATGAACTCAGGGTATTGTTCATAGTTGAACCAATATTATCCATGCTCAATGAGTTTCGGTAATACTTACTCGAACCAAGGTTTACCTGTGCGGCAAATCTCGAGTTAGGGTTAGCTTTAGCATCCTGGGAGTGTGACCACTGTATGTTATAGTTTTTAGCACGCTGATAGCCCGGAAGTCCTCTTTCTCCGTTAATTATGTTTTCGTATCTTATGTATACATTTCCGTTATACTTGTACCTGTTGGCATAACTGGACTGGAAACGGAGTCCATAGCTACCGTTGGTATAATAATCTCCGGTTATGGCAAGGTCATAATAATCGCTCAGGGCAAAGTAATAACCCCCGTTTTGTAGATAATAGCCTTGCTGGTTGTTGTCTCCAAATGTAGGTATGAGAAGACCTGAAACTGCTTTTTCGCTCATCGGAAAAAAAGCAAAAGGTATTCCCAATGGGGTAGGCACGTCGGCAATGTACATTATTGTAGGGCCGACAACTACTTTTTTACCTGGTACAAATTTGATTTTGTTGGCATAAAAGTAATATTCGGGATTATCAATGTTTTTTGAGGTTGTAAATCGAGCACCTTTAATATAGTATACCGAGTCGTTCTCCCTTTTCGTGATTTCACCTTTTATCCTGAATTCACCCTGGTCAGATCGCGAATTCCATATTCTGGCTTTTTTTGTCTTGGTATTAAAATGAATGGAATCGGCTTCTACTACATTATTGCCCTGTTTGAAATAAGGATATTGGCTGTAATTACCTAACGAGTCTTTTATCCTTCCGGCAAAGATTTCGTCTTTGTCATACTTCATAATAATTTTGCCGGCTTTAAGTTCTATATCTTTATAGAATAATTCGGCTTTATTATAAAGTTCAAGCTCTTTTTTTACCTGGTCTACCTTTTCGTAGTCCTCTGCTGTACGTTTGATGATGCCATCAAGGCCGTTCTTTTTCTTCTTAATGGTATCGTCTACAGAAACCGTAACCTCTTTAGCGGGATCTATTGAATCCTGCTTCTTTTGAGTGAGAGGGAGAGTATTCTTCTGTTTTTCAGCGGGTACCGGAGTGCTTTTTGTGCGGGTTTCCTGTGCTGAAAGTTTCAAGCTTCCTGTTGTTAGGAAAATTGATAATAAAACGATATGAAATAAGTTTGTACGCAACGGTTTTAATACTATTTTTGTAAAAATGTGGCTTATTTTCGAAGTGTCAAACTTACAATAAATTTAGCAAAATTAACCACTAAATGTAATTATAACATTAGCAGCATAATATCTAATATAACATGAGAGGGGACATGAAATTTAAACTGGTTTTTTTTACATTTATTGCTTTTTGCAGCTTTTCGTGGGCACAAAACAGCTCTAAATTTAAGGTCGTTCTTGATCCGGGACACGGAGGGAAAGACTTTGGGGCTACATATCATGATTTTGTAGAAAAAAACATTGCCCTTAACGTGGCGCTGAAGGTTGGAAAAATCCTTGAAAAGGATGCATCGGTCGATGTGATCTTTACTAGGAAAACAGATGTTTTTATTGAACTTGATGAGAGGCCTAATATTGCCAATAAGGCTAAAGCAAATGTTTTTGTTTCTATTCACTGTAATGGTGAAAAGAACAAAGTTGCGTTTGGAACTGAGACTTTCGTTTTCGACAGCACTAAGAGCGCTTCCAACTTAGAGGTTGCTAAAAAGGAGAATAGTGTTATCAATCTTGAAAAAGACCATAAGGTCAAATATGCAGGATTCAACCCTGAATCTCCTGAGTCTATTATTGGTATAACTATTCAGCAGGAAGCTTACAGGGATCAAAGCATTGATCTTGCCAGTAGGATTGAGGAAAATTTCACCGATGATCTTAAAAGAAAGAAAAGAGGCGTGAAGAGAGCACCGTTTTGGGTACTTCATAAAACGGCCATGCCAAGCATTCTTATTGAATTAGGATTCCTTTCATACAAACCGGAAGGTGAATATCTTAATTCAGACGATGGCCAGGATGAGCTTGCTGAAGCTATCGCAAAAGCGATAATAGGTTATAAAAGGGAATATTTTGTATCAGGAGGTGTCGTTGATAATAACGATTATAAAGATACTGTTGAAAAACCGGATACAAAGGCAGATCCAAAACCTAAGGGAGAAGAAAAACCGGTGAAGAATAATCCGGTGGCTGAGTCATCTGATGAGCCTGTATTTAAGGTGCAGATCGCAGCGAGCGGTAAAAGCCTTGAACTCGTACCTTCTAATTTCAATGGTCTTAAAAATATCACAAAAGATGCTTCATCATCTGTGATAAAATATTTTTATGGTGAGACCACAAGTTACACCGAGGCAAAAACTTTATTAGCCGAGGCCAAGGCTAAGGGCTATTCATCGGCATTTATAGTTCCTTTTAAGGATGGTAAAAGAATAAAAATTGAAGAGGCTCTTAAAAAAAATTAACAGGCAACCTTTAAAGTATTATTCACATTTTTGTAAAATTATTGTCCTACATTTGTTAAAAAATTATCCGTTTTGAAAATATCAAGAGAAGTTAAGACCGCAGTTTTAGTTATATCATCCATATTATTATTTATATGGGGCTATTACTTTTTAATGGGCAGAGATTTATTTAATTCTTACAAAACATATTACGTTACCTATGATAACGTAGAAGAGCTGTCTCCATCGGCTCCCGTAACACTTAATGGCCTTGTTGTTGGTAAGATTACCAATATAGCATTTATAGACCAGACAAGCGGAAAGCTTAGGATCGAGATGCAGGTGAAAACCGATTTTCCTATTTCATCAACAAGCAGCGCCGTAATGTATAAGCCAAGCATTATTGGTGGAAAACAAATAGCTATTGTTCCGGATATGAAAAACCAGCAGCCTGCTGCGGATGGGGGAGAACTGAAAAGTGGTGAGAAACCGGACATGCTTTCTTCAGTAGGAGATAAGTTAGCTCCATTACAAACAAAGGTTGAATCCACTATTGTTACTGCTGACAGCCTTTTGAATGGTTTTAAAAACGTACTTGATCCAAAGACACAGGCTAACCTACGCCTTGCGATAGCTGAAATGAGCGTGACAATGCAGGAATTCAGCAAATCGGCCCGTACACTTAATGCAACGCTTGCCGGTAACAGGGGTAATATTGATGCTACAATGAAGAATCTTAACCGTACAAGTGCTAACTTTGCAAAATTGTCAGATTCTATTGATGCAGCAAATATTGCGCAAACGGTAAGGAACCTTGAGGGTTCACTGGCTAAGGTTGACAATCTTATGAATGAAGTTAACTCAGGGAAAGGTACGCTTGGAAAGTTAATGAAGGACGACGCTATGTATAATAACTTAAACGGTGCGTCTAAAGAGCTGAAAGAACTTTTAGCTGATTTTAAAGCTAATCCTAAACGTTATGTTCATTTCTCTGTATTTGGTAAAAAAGCTACGCCCTACACCGAAACAGTAGTCGAGGAAAAAAAATAGACCGATCGATTTTATAGCAATCACTACTATATGAGTTACATAGATAATATACTTTTTGTTATAATCCTTGCTGTTGGCTTTGGTTATTTTGCAATCAATGTAAAAAAACTGATCCGCAACATTAAACTTGGCCGTAATGTAGACCGTTTTGATAATCCTGGAGAGCGTTGGGGCAACATGGCCATGATTGCTCTTGGACAATCAAAAATGGTAAGAAAACCTGTAATGGGTATATTGCACATTGTGGTTTATGTTGGCTTTGTCCTTATTAATATTGAGCTACTCGAAATTATTGTCGACGGTATCTTTGGTACACACAGGCTGTTCTCTTTTATGGGCGGCTTTTACAGTTTCCTTATCGGTACTTTTGAGATTCTTGCTTTTGGCGTTATTTTCTCGGTAGTCGTATTTTGGATCAGAAGGAATATCATTAAACTGAAAAGGTTTATTCATAGCGATCTGAACGGATGGCCTAAAAGCGATGCCAATTACATTCTATATTTCGAAACAATACTGATGGTATTGTTCCTTACCATGAATGCTGCAGATGGACACCTGCAGTCAGTAGGGGCTCATCATTATGCGCAGGCGGGCGCATTCCCTATATCAGGCTTTATAGCGCCTATATTTGATGGAATGTCTGAAGGAACTGTTATTATCATAGAAAGAGCTGCATGGTGGATGCACATAGTAGGTATATTGGTATTTATGAATTACCTGTACTACTCTAAGCACCTTCACATCTTACTTGCTTTCCCTAATACATATTTTGCAAACCTTAAACCTAAAGGTAAATTTGTAAATCTTGAGTCGGTTACCAATGAGGTAAAACTGATGATGGATCCTAATGCTGATCCTTTTGCCGCTGCACCGCCAATGGAAGAAGGCGCTGTTCCGGAAAAATTTGGCGCAAGCGACGTTCAGGATCTGAACTGGGTTCAACTGATGAACGCGTACACTTGTACTGAGTGCGGGCGTTGTACTGAGTCTTGTCCTGCAAATATTACAGGCAAGAAATTATCGCCGCGTAACATCATGATGAAAACGCGTGACAGGTTAGAGGAAGTAGGAAAGAATATCGATAAAAATAAAGGCACATTTGTTGATGATGGTAAGATGCTGCTTAACGATTATATTACACCTGAAGAGCTTTGGGCTTGTACTACCTGTAATGGTTGTGTTGAAGCCTGCCCGGTAAACATTGACCCGCTTTCTATTATTATGGATATGAGAAGATATCTTGTGATGGAACAGAGTGCTGCACCGGTAGAGCTTAACGGTATGATGACGAATATAGAAAACAATGGTGCCCCTTGGCAATACAGCCAGATGGACAGGTTAAACTGGAAAGACGAAGCATAATGAAAACGGAAGACATCGACAAAAATCTTCAGCCTATTACTGAGAATGGTGAACATTTAAGTCCGGTATTACCAGCAGATATCAAAAATTACCTTATTGATATTGATGGTACTATTTGTGACGATATACCGAATGAGGAACCGGAAAGAATGGTTACGGCCAAAGTGTATCCGGATGCGCTTGAAACGCTTAACAAATGGTATGATGAAGGACATGTTATCTTCTTTTTCACTTCACGCACTGAAGCCCATAGGGAAGTGACCGAAGCATGGCTTAAAGAACATGGGTTTAAATACCATGGGATGGTGATGGGCAAGCCAAGAGGGGGTAACTACCATTGGATTGATAATCACCTTGTGAAAGCGACCCGTTACAGAGGTAAATTTACCGATCTTGTTGATAAAGAAGTTACAATTCAGGTTTTTGATGACGGTAAGGACGAATAATGAATACTATGACTGATAATTTTACAGTACCAACAATGGCCGATATGATGGCTACAGGCCAGCAGCCTGAAGTTTTGTTTTGGGTAGGCTGTTCCGGAAGCTTTGATGACAGGGCGAAAAAGATAACTAAGGCATTTGTAAAGATACTTAACAGTGCCAATGTACCGTTTGCCGTTTTAGGAACAGAAGAAAGCTGTACCGGCGATCCTGCGAAAAGAGCCGGTAATGAATTTTTATTTCAGATGCAGGCAATGACTAACATTGAGGTGCTTAATGCTTACGAGGTGAAGAAAATCGTGACTGCATGCCCTCACTGTTTTAATACCATTAAAAATGAATATCCTGAACTTGGAGGTAACTATGAAGTAGTGCACCATACCGAATTCCTGAAGTCATTACTTAATGACGGAAGGCTTACTATTGAAGGAGGCCAGTTTAAAGGAAAAAAAATTACCTTCCACGATCCTTGCTACCTTGGACGTGCGAATAATATATATGAAGCTCCGCGTGACCTTATGGAAAAGCTGGATGCTGAACTTGTAGAGATGAAACGCTCTAAGCTTAACGGTCTTTGCTGTGGTGCCGGTGGTGCCCAAATGTTCAAAGAGCCTGAGAAAGGCAATAAAGATGTAAATGTTGAGAGGACAGAAGATGCCCTTGAGACACAACCTGATATTATTGCTGCTGGATGCCCGTTTTGCAACACTATGCTTACTGATGGTGTAAAAGCCAAAAACAGGGAGCACGATATTAAAGTAATGGATGTGGCAGAGCTTATTGCCAATGCAAAGGATTTATAATTATGTACGTACCGTTTGATACATTGCCGGAAGAATCCAGAATCTGGATTTACCAATCTAACAGGAAATTCTCTGATGAAGAGGTTGCCGAAATTGAGAAGTCGCTTCAGGAATTTCTGGAGAACTGGACAGCACATGGTGCCGGTCTTGAGGCTTCTTACCAGTTAAAATATAACCGATTCATCATTATAGCGATAAATCAGGGCACTCAGGCTGCTACAGGCTGCTCTATAGATTCTTCTGTACAATATATACAGGCACTGGAGCAAAAATTTGGTGTAGACCTGCTGGATAAAATGAATGTTACCTTCAAGCTTGGTGATCACATTGCTTATAAGCCTCTTATCGATTTCAAGAAGATGGCTAAAGAAAAAGCGGTATCGGCAAATACCATAGTTTTCAATAATCTGGTAAATACGGTTGGTGAATGGCAGGAATTTTGGGAAGTTCCCGCGGGAGAAAGTTGGCACAGCCGCTTTTTTTAAAACGTAATTTCACATAAGACACTATAAGAATCATCATTAGCAACAGGTAATGATGATTTGTTGTTTAAAAAAAATACAATATTTAATGAGGTTTTTCGTAATAGTTTTCCTGTTCGCCATTCAGTTGGCATCGGCACAGAACACAAAGATTTTTAGTGATTACAGCTCTGACGCCGAAAGAAAATGGGTGGATAGCATTTATACAGGTATGTCGTTTGAAGAAAGGGTTGGCCAGCTTTTTATGGTTGCTGCTTATTCTAACAAAGACGCTGCACATGAAAAAGGAGTTGACAAGCTTATTACTGATTATAAGATTGGCGGGCTTATCTTCTTTCAGGGTGGCCCTGTAAGGCAGGCGAGGCTAACCAATCGCTTTCAGGCAAAATCTAAAGTGCCTCTGTTTATTGGTATTGATGCGGAATGGGGATTAAGCATGAGGCTTGACTCTACCTATCGTTATCCGTGGAATATGACGCTTGGTGCTATACAGGACATGAAACTTATCGAAAAAATGGGCCAGCAGATGGCTATACAGGCAAAAAGAATGGGAATCCATTTTAATTTTGCGCCTGTACTGGATATAAATACAAATCCTTCAAATCCAATTATCGGTAACCGATCTTTTGGTGAAGATAAACTGATGGTGACAGAAAGGGCTTCGGCACTTATGCGTGGTATTCAGAGCCAGGGTGTATTTGCTACCGGGAAACACTTTCCCGGACATGGCGATACAGCCACTGATTCACATCACTCATTACCATTCCTTAATTTTACAAAAGAGCGCCTTAATGATGTCGAATTTTACCCTTACAAACGATTATTCAGTGAAGGGCTTTCAAGTATAATGGTAGCGCATCTTAATGTGCCCAGTATTGAGCCTATGCCAAATTATCCTACTTCGCTGTCATACAATGTTGTTACAAACATTGTTCAGGGAGAATTAGGTTTTAAAGGGCTTATATTTACCGATGCACTTAACATGAAAGGTGCAAGTGGTTACATGCAGCCGGGTGATATTGACCTTGAGGCATTCCTTGCGGGTAACGATGTGTTACTATTTGCTGAAAACGTACCCGTGGCAATTGAAAAATTCCGTCAGGCCTATACTGACAGTGTTTTGTCTGAAGAACGCTTACAACTATCGGTTAAAAAAATATTGGCTTACAAATACAGGGGAGGGCTTAACCACTATAAGCCTATTGATCTTAAGAATCTATACAATGAGTTGAATGGTCATGAGTATGACGATCTGAACTATCAATTGTATGAAAATGCGGTTACGGTATTAAAGAATGAACAGGAAACCGTACCGGTTATGGCGCTTGAGAACGAGAAGATCGCTTACGTAAAATTGGGTGATGACGACGGTTCGGTGTTTCTTAATACGATACAGAAGTATGCCGAAGTTACAGAGGTACAGGAAGACAGCCTACATTTGCTAACTGCTAAACTAAAAGATTTTTCGACTGTTATTGTGGGATATCATAAAGCTGACGGAGCATGGAAAAAGCATGACTTATCAGCTAAAGAGCTCACGTGGCTTGATACAATTGCTAAGAACAAACGCGTGATATTCACTCATTTCGCAAAGCCTTATTCACTTAACCCAATAAAGAGCTTTAGCAACATAAAAACGGTTGTCCTTGCTTATCAGAATAATGCAATCGCACAAACGGTTGCTGCTGAGATTATTTTTGGCGCTGTAGGCTCAAAAGGTAAGCTGCCGGTAACTATTGCTTCTTCATTTAAACTTAATGACGGCCTGTATACCAAAACGACTAACCGACTGGGTTTTACAACGCCTGAAAACGTAGCTATGAGTTCGGCGAAGCTTAGTAAAATTGATATGATTGCCCAGAGAGCCATCTCCGAAAAGATGACACCGGGACTTCAGGTGCTTGTTGCGCGAAAGGGTAAAGTAATTTATCAAAAGTCATTTGGTTATCACACGTATGCCAATGATGTGAAGGTTAAGAATTCTGATATTTATGATGTTGCGTCGCTAACGAAAGTCTTATCGACACTGCCAAATATAATGCAGCTATATGATAAAGGAGAGGTAAAGCTTGATTCGGAGTTAGGCGATATGTTGCCTGTTTTTGCGAATCATACCGATAAGAAACACATTACATTAAAAGATATGTTGCTGCACCAGGCGCGTTTCCAGCCATGGATGCCATTTTACCAGGAAACATTAAACAGCAGTAAGCAGCCGGATTCTCTGTTGTACAAAAACTCCTATAGCCCTGAATTCCCTAATCAGGTAACCGAGAACCTGTTCCTTATAAAAGGATATCAGGACACTATTGTAGCCCGTATTGCTGACAGTAAACTGCTTAAGAAAAAAGAATACAAATACAGCGACTTTTCATTTATCCTTTTAAAAGAATATCTGGAAAAAAAAACAGGCAAACCGCTTGATGTACTGGCGTATGATAATTTCTACAGGCCGCTGGGTGCTGCCTATACGTCATACAATCCGCTGCGTCGTTGGGATATGTGTAACATACCTCCAACAGAGATAGATAATTATTTCCGATATACCGAGATTCAGGGGTATGTGCACGATATGGCTGCCGCTATGGAAGATGGTGTTGCCGGCCACGCGGGATTGTTCTCGAATTCAATGGATGTTGCCAAGATCATGCAAATGTATCTTCAGAAAGGTAATTATGGAGGAAAACAATATTTCTCTGCACAGACGTTCGACACATTCAATACCTGTTATAATTGTAAAGAAGGAAACAGGAGAGGACTTGGCTTTGATAAGCCGCAGATTGAGAAATCCGGACCTACATGTGGCTGCGTTTCGAAATCGAGCTTTGGACATACCGGCTTTACCGGAACCATGGCGTGGGCTGATCCTGAAACAGAAATTGTATATATATTCCTGTCTAACCGTACATATCCTGAAGCAGGAGATAACAAGCTGTCTAAAGAAAATATCAGGGAAGATATCCAGAAGGCAATTCAGGAAGCTATTATAGAGTAAGTTTATTTGTTGATGTGTAGATTTTTTTATTTGAAGCTCATTATCAACAGACAACCAAACAATTAGTTATGCAATATAAAGTAGATACAGCAGATCAATACATGGAGGCTATTCCTGAAGAAAGAAAAGCACCCATGATGAAATTACGTGAAGCCATTGTTGCTAACCTACCGAAAGGTTTTAGTGAAGGTGTTGGTTATGGTATGTTAGGATGGTCGGTACCGCACAGTATGTATCCGCAGGGATACCATTGCGACCCTAAACAGCCGCTTCCATTTTTGGGTATCGCTTCCCAAAAGAACTTTATTGCGTTATACCATATGGGCGTATATGCCGATAAGGATTTATACGACTGGTTTGTTGCTGAGTTTCCTAATCATAGCAAGTATAAGCTTGATATGGGCAAGAGCTGTATCCGTTTCAAGAAACCCGAAGCGATACCCTTTGAGCTGATTGGTCAATTGGTTGCGAAAATGACCCCCGAACAGTGGATTTTGCTTTATGAAAAGAACCTAAAGCGTTAAAATATTTGACAGATAACTATTACGGTTAATTTAGACTAAAAACAGGCTTTGCCTGTTTTTTTTATGTAATTTCGTTACTTTATTACATCACTTTATGAAAATTGCAATAGTATGTTACCCAACCTTTGGAGGTAGCGGTGTTGTAGCCACAGAATTAGGGTTGGAACTCGCACGCAGAGGTCACGAAATACACTTTATTACCTATAGCCAGCCGGTCAGGCTCGCACTCCTTAATCCAAACATCCATTACCACGAAGTACACGTGCCGGAATATCCGCTTTTCCATTATCAGCCTTACGAGCTGGCATTGTCCAGTAAGCTGGTAGATATGGTAAAACTGTACAATATAGAGCTGCTGCATGTTCATTATGCTATTCCGCATGCTTATGCAGGCTATATGGCTAAAAAGATGCTGAAAGAACAGGGTATCAGGATACCAATGGTTACTACACTTCATGGTACCGATATTACGCTTGTAGGCAATCATCCGTTTTACAAGCCGGCAGTGAGTTTCAGTATCAACCATTCTGATATTGTTACTTCAGTATCACAGGATCTTAAGGACGCTACTTACCGTTTGTTTGATATTAAAAGGGAAATTGAGGTTATTCCTAACTTCATTGAGATAGACAAAAATCGCCTTGATGCCAATTCGGAATGCCACCGTTCACTGATGGCGACAGAAACTCAGAAGATAGTTACGCATATCAGTAACTTCCGGAAAGTGAAGCGCATTCCTGATGTGATAAAAATATTCAACGAGATACAAAAGGTAATGCCTGCGAAACTGATGATGGTAGGTGATGGCCCTGAAAAAGGCCCTGCAGAAGAGCTTTGCGAACAGTTGGGTATTTCCGATAAGGTTATTTTCTTCGGGAACAGCAACGAAATAGGTAAGATATTATGCTTCTCTGATTTGTTCCTGCTGCCATCTGAAACGGAGAGCTTTGGACTTGCGGCACTTGAGGCTATGGCCAGCGGTGTGCCTGTAATTTCGAGTAATACCGGAGGTCTTCCTGAAGTGAATAAAGAAGGTTTTTCGGGTTATCTTGGCGATGTTGGCGATGTAGAAGGTATGGCGCAAAAAGCGATTTCTATTTTGTCTGACGATAAGGTTCTGCTTGAATTCAAAGAGAATGCACTTAAGGTTGCCCAGGAATTTGACATACAAAACGTGATGCCGATGTATGAAAGACTATATCGCAAGGCACTTAAAATGCACAGTAAATAAGAAAAATCTGCCTATAAATGAAAGTGGCATAAAAAATGTAATGATGTTATAAATCATTAAATCAAACCTTATGAAAAAAGTAATTACGTTTTGCCTAATGCTTGTAATAATTACAAGTTGTAGTATTAATGTGGTAAATAATATAAAGGTAGACGCTGCCGTTGCCTTTGAGATACTGAAGCAGGATTCGTACGGAGGCCGTGACCAGAAATCTACTGTGGTTATCAAATCGCACGATGAGCTGGTAAAGCTTTATAAAGAACTGGGCTGGACAAATGTCCCAACCATTGACTTCTCCCAAAATAATGTAATAGCCTTGTTCATGGGCCAAAAGAATTCTGGCGGTTACAGCATTGGAGTAAGGAAAGTGACTATTGAGGATAACACTGCTATCATCAGCACGGTTGAGACAAAACCGGAAGGTATGGCTACCATGGCACTTACTGCGCCTTATTGCATTGTTGTTGTAGCTAAAACCGATAAGGTGGTAGTGGAGTAAATAGTTATACTGAAAATATATCAAGCCCCGAATTACTTAGTAGTTTGGGGCTTTTCTTTTTAATAATGCTTTTTGAAAGTTGTTCTGGCAGAATGCCATTTGATCAAATGATAATCGTATGGAATTTTCTTTTTTTTATGATTTAAGACTTCGCTTTCTTCTTGGGTTATGCGTCTTAATAATAAAGTCCTGTCATCATTATCCAAAATTCCAATAACTTTTGAAAAGTCGGGGGATTGAAAAGTGTCTTTTTCGCTACCAATAAAAAGAATCTTCTGGTTACCATAAACAGTGTCGTTTAAGACTTTACTTTTTATAAATAGTTCAATCTCTGATGATGAAATCTTTATGAGTTCTTCCGGTTTAAGATTGATAAATTTAGCAGGATAACTATCTTCATCATATCCGGTACCACATCCCGGAAGCAAGGGTATATCATGTTGGAAATAATATAGATTTCCAATTGAATCTACTATGAAATTGTGAATAGAATAGTACTCATGTAATGCAATTGGAAGGGGGATATTATCAGGATTGGGTTGTTTTTTCAGATGCTCCCTTAATGCTTCGAATGTATAAAAAACAGAACGTTCATGTTTCGGTTCCTTTTTACAGGCTACCATAGCAAGCAGGTAAATTATAAATATAAGCCTTTTCATAATAGACATTTTGCGTTAATGAAAGTCAAAAGGGTGATGAAAAATATAATAGTTTTTTTTATTCTACTGGTTTGATGCTGAAAGATAACCATATTCCGCCAAATCATCAACATTGGAAACCGGTATCAATCGTCCGTTTTTTAGAAGGAGGCAATTGGTAGCTGTTTCCAGAATGTCGTTATAATAATGATCAGTCATGATGATTCCTTTGGTCGTTTTGAGACTTAACAGTTTTTCCTTGATCTTTTCCCTGTATAACGGTTCTACCATTGAGAAAGGTTCATCGAGCATTATAAAGGGGTGGGGGAGCGTACCGATAAGCATCAGCTCAAAATAACGGATTTCACCTAACGAAAGGTTACCTGCTTTGGTATTTGCCATTCGGGTAACCAAGGGATCATATAATATCTTGTCCTGTATATCGCCATTGGTAAAGTACAATGCTACGATGTCACGGACCTTAATGCTCTTTGGCAGAAATGAATCCTGGGGGAGATAGGCGATTTGTTGCTGAGGAATGATCTCTTCAGGTTCGATGGGTTTCTCATTTATCCTTATTCGAATCCTGTCGGCTTTCATGGTTCCGAAAAGTATCTTCAGCAGTGTCGATTTTCCGCTTCCGTTACGGCCAAAGATTCCTACTATATCTCCTGTGCGGCATTCCAAAGCAATGCTATCCAAAACAGATTTTGTATTGAAGTTCTTTGTTAATTCGTTAATTGAAAGTTGCTGCATAATCAGAATAGCTGGATTATGGCCAGCAGTATCGCTACGATTGGCAGGTTAACAAAAAAAGTGTTCAGGGCGAGCTGCCTTCGGGTGTACCCTAGATTATGGTAAAAATAATACTGTTTCTTATAATAATAGTTGAAAAATAAAATCCCAACTCCGATTCCAAAAGAGGCGAACAGTATTGGAAACCAAAATGCCTTTTGGGAGAAAAAAGCCATTATTATTGAGAATACCAAATTTATGGCCGTTGTTACGCGGTAATATTCCCAAAAGGCTCTTATGTTGAGTTGTGCCATAAATCAAAAGTATCAATTGATTCTTAATAAACGTAAGTTTAATCTGTAAAAGTATTGTGTTGGCATAAAAAAAACCGGTGTTAAACCGGCTTATTTTATAATATCTGAGATGTAAGGCCAAAGAACCTGAACTCCCCGTGAACTTTCACAAACTGGAAAGCATGGCTTGATCCCGGATGCCCTTTTGATAATTCATCCGGTTTATAGGTTGGAACCCATACTTCATATACTTTAAGGTCTTTAGATCCTGTCCCGTCTTTTGGTATGAACGATGGCTTGAAATCTTTTAGTACCATGCTGTTGAAAGCATAACCTCTTTTTGTAAGTGCTTTATAAACAGGAGAAACTTTGAAATCTGCCGCTACGGTAATATAGAATACGTCAGAAGGTACAAAATGGGTTACATCACCTTGTTCGCCACTTCCCGGGCATTCGGCGCAATCTACCTGTACCAGTGCTATGTTGTCAAAAGCTGTTTTGTCCTGGTTTTCCAGTGTCTTAATAAAGGCAACGAAGGTTTTGTCCAGCTCGTCCCATTCGGTAGGCTGCTTCTGCGCAACGGGTTTGGCTGTAGTTGCAGGCTTTTTGGTTTTAGCAGTCGGCTTTTTTTGTGCCCAAGCCATATTGGTAACAAGTATAAAGGCTATTATCAGGTATTTCATAAGATTCAATTTGAGAAGGCGAAAATAATTTAAATATGCTGATTTAAAAAATGAATGATCTCAAAGTCAGTGCTATTTATCAACAACACTAAAATCTAATCCTGCATCCATAATGAATTCGGGTATTTGTGATGCTTCAGTTTCATAAGTTGTATAATAATTTATAGCCTCTTTAGGTAGAAACTGAAGTTGTTCAGCGCGGGTAACCTTGTCAATTTTTTTTCCGAAAGGAGTCAGAAGTGAGTTAAGATCCTGGCCGGCACGCGACGTTATCAGTATTTCATAGATTTCTTCTCTTTTTTTTGGTCCAATCTGAACCCAGGTGATTCTTCCAGTATTGCCATATTTTTTATAATAGTTGCGCGAAACATCAATTGCGAGGTCACCTGTTTCTATTAGAAATCCAATGCCTACATCTTCAAGAGACTTCGTGTCAAAATCTTTCGCTGCTTCCTGCATAAGTTTTTTAACCTCCAAATATCGTAAACGATAAGGTTTGTTTTCTATATATTTTCTTTTCTGGCTTGCCATACCTAACCCCAAACCTAAGTGTAGTTTTCCTTGTTTATTCTGGAAAAAAACTATTCCGGTTTTAGAAGTATCTTCTGCAATAACCAGGCGATACTCTATGATTTTAGCATAATAATCATCCTTCTGTTCATCTCTTACTACTATAGTGTCCTGTGTTTTCTTTTCAGGCTGTAAATTCTCTTTTTTTGAGCATGAACAGAGTAGTAAGGACGTCATCAGGATAATAAAAGCTAATCGTTTCATGGTGTTGGTTTTTGATTGTTAACACTATAACGCAAAAAACGCCGGTATTAATACCAGCGTCTTTTATTTTTTTTAGAAGCTTCAGACTTTCTTGAGTTGTTCTGATTCTGCTTATTCTTATTGCGAAGGTCGGGCTTTTTCTGCTCTTCAGGTTTAGCTCCGGGAACTTCATCTGCATAAGGGAAAGGATGTCCGTCTATTACTTTGATCTTAATACGGATTAGCTTTTCGATGTCCTTAAGGTAAGGAAGCTCATCTTTACCACAGAAAGATATTGCCAGTCCTTCATTTCCGGCCCTTCCCGTACGGCCAATGCGGTGTACATAGGTTTCAGGGATGTTAGGAAGGTCGAAGTTTATTACATACGGCAGGTTTTCAATATCAATACCACGTGCGGCGATATCGGTAGCTACCAGTACAGGAATTTCTTTGTTTTTGAAAGCATCAAGAATACGCTGTCTTGAACTCTGTGATTTATCGCCGTGTATGGCACCGGCCTCAACACCGTTTTTCTTTAGTGCTTTTACAACGTTGTCAGCACCGTGCTTAGTACGGCTAAATACCAGTAAGTTGCTTAGGTTCTCGTTACGGATAAGGTGGTATAAAAGCTTACGCTTGTCGCCTTTATCTACAAAGTATATTTGTTGTTTTACCCTTTCGGCAGTAGATGATACAGGTGTAACCGAAACATATTTCGGGTTGGTAAGGAAACTATCGGCAAGCTCACGGATCGCAATCGGCATGGTAGCCGAGAACAATAGTGTCTGCCTGTTATCAGGAGTAAGCTTGATGATTTTCTTTACATCGTTGATGAATCCCATATCCAGCATCTGGTCGGCCTCATCAAGTACCAGCGTATGCAGGTGGTCAAGGTTTATGAAGCCTTGCTTGTGCAGGTCTAATAGCCTTCCCGGAGTTGCGATAAGAATATCAACGCCACGTTTAAGTTGGTCCGTTTGCGGAACCTGGTTAACACCTCCAAAAATAGTAAGCTGGCGGATGTTGGTATATTTACCATACGTGTCAAAGCTCTCGCCGATCTGTAATGCAAGTTCACGTGTAGGTGTAACTACAAGCGTACGGATATGCTTTACTTTTTTAGATGAACCTACAATGTGGTGCAGTGAGTTAAGGATAGGGATCGCAAAAGCTGCTGTTTTTCCTGTGCCTGTCTGCGCACAGCCTACAAGGTCGGTTCCTTCAAGTATGATTGGGATGGCTTGTTCCTGGATAGGAGTAGGGCTTTTGTAACCTTCTTCTGTCAGGGCCTGTTGTATATTTCGTATTAGATTAAGCTCTTCAAATGTCATTTAAATGTAATTTATTTCTTTACAGATGTCGCAAAGATGCTACAAAGATAGGCTAAAAAAAATTACCGTTTGTTTTTACCGTCGGGGCTTTTAAAGGCGTATTTTTACCGGCTCAAATTCTTACTCTCAATCTACAGCACAGTTATGGCAAAAACTGAAAATAAAGGTCTGCAAACAACATTTGTCGGGATAGTTGTCAGTGGTATACTTGCAATATTAAAAGCATTGGGAGGTATATTTGGTAATTCTTATGCTCTTATTGCCGATGCTATTGAGTCTACTGCCGATATCTTTACTTCAAGCATGCTTTGGCTTGGCCTTAAATGGGCTTCCAAGCCTGCGGATGAAGACCATCCTTACGGACACGGAAAAGCCGAAGCACTTATTGCTATCGGGATTGCTCTTGCACTTACTGTTGCCGCCTTTGTAATAGGAAAAGAGAGTGTGCATAATATCATGACACCTCATAAAAGCCCGAAAGCTTATACACTGATCATATTACTGGTTGTTATCGCTACCAAAGAGATATTATATCGTTATGTGAAAAAAGTTGGAATTGCAATAAATAGCGAAGCAATTAAAGCTGATGCTTTTCATCACAGGAGCGATGCCATAACATCGGCAGCTGCTTTTATAGGTATCAGTATTTCGCTTATAGGAGGCAAAGGTTATGAGGCAGCAGATGATTATGCGGCTCTTTTAGCAAGTGCAATAATCCTGATTAATGTCTACCAGATTGCAAGGCCGGCAATAGGGGAACTTCTTGATGAAGACCTTGATCCGGCACTTAATGAACGGGTACGTGAACTTGCTGCCGAAATAAATGGGGTTACCAACGTTGAGAAATGCCACACCCGAAAAATGGGGGTGCTAAACCATGCCGACCTACACATTTGGGTAGACGGTAATTTATCGGTAACCGAAGGGCATACCATATCACATGCTGTTAAAGATCATATCCAAAAGGTATTACCGCAATTTATTGAGGTAATGATTCACATTGAGCCTGATGGACATCATCATTAAGAAGGATTGTTAGATAGTTAGACGATTGAATTGATGGATTTTTTGGTTATTCGATAGTCCAAATAATCAAACTATCTAAAAATCTAAATATCCGATTTCGCTTTCATAAAGTCCGTTATCAGGTAGGCGATAAGCTTTCCGGTAAGGTGATTGTTCTTTTCGTTATCAAGATCGGGTGCACCTTCGCAGATATGCAGATAAGCAGCATTTTTATGCTGTCCAAGGTAATGAATAAATTGTCTTACTTTCTCAACGCTGAATCCTGTAGGTGTTATGGCACTACTTGCAACATTGGGGATTGAATCCAAGTCGATTTCTATACCATAAGCATCATCTTCAATAAATCCAAGGGCATGTGCCATCTCCTCAGAGTAGCTTTTTTCTTTGCGAACACTTATCTGCTCGTATGTATTGAATTTAATGCGGTCGTAATATTTCTTTATATTTTCCGTCACTGCTTTAGAAGTGTAGTTCTCATGCAGACCGAAAATAAAGTATTTTTTCAGGAAGCCTTCTTCAAAGGCATAAGAGAATCCGTTACCACTATGGCGGCCTTCCAACTGCCTGAAATCGGTATGTGCATCAAAGTTAATGGCATTAACGGGTTTGCCTTTTGCCAATGCCGTACCCTTAATATTTCCGTAGGCATTGTTGTGGCCTCCGCCAATGATTATCGGGGTTTTTCCTGCTGCAACTATCTGGCATACAACGTGGGCAACATCTTTGTCCAGCTTGTCTACGAGTTCAGAAAGTTTTTTGCGTCCTTCAAAGGTAGTAGCATCCAGGGTTGCTGCTTCGGTCATCAATTCAGTAACATTGATTTGTCCTAATATTACAAGATTGCTCCCTTTGGCATATTTGTTATGCTGAAGATTTACGATACTTTTTATCGTTGATTCCCAGGCTGATGCGGTGCCAGGTCTTCCGAAGTTAGCACGCACCCCAATATCTTCAGGGATACCTAAAAGTACATATTCGGCTTCGCTGGATCTTAGGAATTCGGGTACACTTGCTTCTTTGGGGATAGTAAGTATCCTTTCTCCAAATTTGATTTCTCCGCTTCGTTGAGCAGTATATTTAGTCTGGTCGTTAACAGTGAACCTTATGATGTTTTCCATGTTGTTTTTGTTGGATTCAAAAATACTATTTTCCCCTAAATTTTCGTTAAAATACTATTGGCAAATCAAAATTAATATAAATTTGGAAAAAATATTTTAACAATGGAAAATCAAAAAAGTAATTCTAGTTTAAAGGCTATTATAGTAATATTAGCCATATTACTAGCGGGAAGCCTTGCTTACATGTACAAAATGAGTACAGACAGCGAGACAACAGAGAAAACGCTTATGTCTGAAAAAGACAAGCTTATTCATGATCTTGAGGAGACAAAAGCAAATTATGATGCAGCTATTGCGGACAACTCTGCCATTAAAGGTGACCTTGAAGCAGAGCGCGCGAAAATTGAGCAGCTTCTTGCAGAGGTGAAAAAATCTAAAGGTGATGTTGCTTCTTTAGCACATTACAAAAATGATTATCGTAAACTTAAGCGTGAGTACGATGACTTAATTGCGCAAAACACTGCACTTAAGGAGCAAAACGCTACACTTACTACACAACGTGACAGTACTGCAACGGCTCTTGGTGAGTCTAAGAGGTTTAATGACACTCTTGTAGGGCAAAACGAGAAGCTTTCTAAAACTGTTGAGAGAGCAGCTAAACTTCAACTTTTAAATCTTCATATACAGCCGTATAAAGAGAGAAGTTCAGGTAAACTGATACAGACAGACAAAGCTAGCAGAGTTGATGTGATCAAGGTTACTTTTACAATTGCGGCTAACGAAGTTGCAGCTGCAGGTAACAAAATGTACTATGTACAGGTTATCGACCCTAAAAACAATGTAATAGGAGATAAAGCTACTGAGGCATTTGGTGACCAGTCACTAACGTACAGCTTTATTACTAATGCTATTTACGAAAACAAAACGATGGAAGTTAAAGAAACAATTTCAGGAAAAGACTTTGCTAAAGGACTTTATACTGTAAATGTATTCGATAAAGGCCAGCTTGTTGGCAACACAACTTTCAACCTGAGATAATCAGATTTTAGAATAATTAAAAGGGGCTGTCTCAAAAGGACAGCCCCTTTTTGCATATAACAAATATCTTCATGAGCTGCTATCATCGTTGGCATTGCTTGGGGAAAGTGTGGAAATATGCGAAAAAGTGTAGAAAAAAAATGGGTAACAAGAGATTGTAGTTTACCGTTGTTGTTGGTATACAGTGGTTTGTTAAAAAGGTATAGTGTTTGGTATTTGGGTTATGCTTCCAAAAGCCTATTTCTAAAAACACACCTATAATGCTAAATTACACCGAAACTACCCCGACACTTCCATCAATAGAGATGGTAAAAGAAAACATTGCCGAAAAACCACAAAGAAAATTTATTATACAACAGTTGAAAGCACAGCGCAGAAAACAACTTTTTGTATTGGCAGGAACTTTTTCCCTGCTCATAGGGGCCACCGTAGCCTTTTATTTTTTGAAAGACGAGTTTGAGCAATTAAATCTGGACAGGATGGCAACGTCTTGGGGTTTCGCACTATTAGTGCTTACCGGAACACTGTTCTTATTCCAGGTTAGCTTTTTCATATACAATATAGTTCTTTATTTTAAGTACAAACTCATCAAGTCAGTACCAGATGATCAATTGCCGGTATGTACCGTAATTGTGCCTGCTTACAATGAGGGCAGGCTGGTCTTTGATACGCTGGTAAGCCTTGTCAAAAGCAGCTATCCTGAAGCCAAACTCGAAATAATGGCTATAGATGATGGTAGTAAAGATGATACATGGCAATGGATGCAGCGCGCCAAAGCTGAATTAGGTGACAGGATATCCATCTGCCAGCAGCCGGAAAACAGAGGCAAGCGCCATGCTCTTTACCGTGGTTTCCAATCGGGTAAGGGAGAGGTTTTTGTAACTGTAGACAGTGATTCTGTAGTAATGGCTGATACATTGCGCAATCTGGTAAGCCCTTTTGTGACGGATGAGAATTGTGGTGCAGTTGCCGGAAACGTACGTGTGCTAAACAATAAGAAAGCTATTATTCCTAAAATGCTTAATGTTAGTTTTGCCATGAGCTTTGAGTTCATGCGATCTGCCGAAAGTGCTTTGGGGTCGGTAATGTGTACACCGGGTGCACTGGCAGCTTACAAAAGAGTGGCTGTGTTTAACTGTCTTGAAGAATGGATTGATCAAAGCTTCATGGGACAGCCTTCTAATATAGGGGAAGACAGGGCGATGACTAATATGATACTTAAACAGGGACATCATGTAGTGTTTCAGAAAAATGCAGTTGTACTTACTAATGTTCCTGAAAAACTTAGTGGGCTTTCTAAAATGTTTATAAGATGGGGCAGGAGCAATATAAGAGAGAACATAATGATGTCAAAATTCATATTTGCCAGGTTTCGTGAAGGAAGCAGGTTTGGCGCCAGGCTTCTGTTCATCAACCAGTTTATAAGAATTGTAATGGCCTATCCGCTTATTGCGTTAATGCTTCTTTTTGTTGTAACGCATCCGCTACTGTTCTTAAGTACCACATTGGTAAGTATATTGATATTCTCGAGCTTCTCAGTAATTTTTTATTCCAAAAAACATAATGTAAAAGGTGCTTTCTGGGCCTATTCCTACAGTATACTCTATACGTTTTGTTTGTTCTGGATAACGCCCTATGCAATTGCCACAATGGGCCGCAGCGGCTGGCTTACCAGAGAATTGGTGCAGGAAAAGAATATTTCATAAACCGGTTCACTTTAAAAGAATCAGGGTATAAAACAAGGGGCTTTCTCATTTTTGAGAAAGCTCCTTGTCATTTTACTCTAAAGCGAGTAGTAGTTTAGATAATGCTTTTCTGGATATTTTATACTGTCTTCCCTTCAATTATTACAGTGTCAATCAGGTTACTTCCAAAAGCATAAGGCAATTGGTAATATGAGGTGACCGGTTTAGTAATGATAAGGTTGGCTCTCTTTCCTATGGTAATACTGCCGTGAGTATCGCTTAGTCCCATTGCGTATGCTCCATTGATGGTCGCCGCATTAATAGCCTCTTCCGGGGTCATCTTCATTTTTATGCATGCAGTCGCTACAACGAGGTTCATGTTGCCTGATGGAGTTGTACCGGGATTGAAATCGGTAGCAAGTGCCAGAGGTAGCCCTGCTTCAAGCATTTTGCGCGCAGGAGTATACGGAATACTGATAAAGAATGAGCAGGTAGGCAATGCCACGGGCATGGTGTTACTGTTTTTTAGCACTTCAATATCTTCATCGGTGACGATCTCAAGATGATCTACACTCAACGCATCGTGTTTTACACAGGCTTCGATTCCGTTAATTGCAGTAAACTGG
The DNA here is from genome assembly GCF_054457175.1 of Flavobacterium hauense. NCBI lineage: Bacteria > Pseudomonadati > Bacteroidota > Flavobacteriia > Flavobacteriales > Flavobacteriaceae > Flavobacterium > Flavobacterium hauense. The sequence continues at coordinate 74,542 of NZ_JBTKVX010000003.1, read as the reverse complement.
TTTACGTGAATCTTTGCCGGCATACCATATTTCTTACCAGCTTCCATAATACGTTCGGTTTCCTCGATCGAGAAGTAGCCTGTTTCTAAAAAGGCATCTATATAATCGGCAAGTTTTTCTTCGGCTATCTTCGGCAGCATTTCGTTTACGATAAGGTCAATATAGCCGCTGTGGTTCTCTTTATATTCGGCAGGGAAGGCATGCGCACCAAGAAAAGTAGCTTTTATGGCTATAGGATATTCTTCCTTCAGACGTTTGATGACACGTAACATTTTAAGTTCACCTTCGACTGTAAGTCCGTAGCCTGATTTAATTTCAACCGCACCTGTTCCTTGTTGCATTACTTCTATAAGGCGATGTTTTGACTGCTCATAAATAGCATCTTCGCTGGTTTCGTTCAGTTTTTTTGAAGAATTAAGAATTCCGCCTCCACGGTTAAAGATTTCCTCATAGGTAAGTCCGTTTATCCTGTCTACGAACTCAGTAACACGGTTGCCTGCATATACAATATGTGTATGGCTGTCGCACCAGGCGGGCAGAACGGCTTTTCCAGTGGCATCAATAACAGTATATCCTGTGGTTTCAGGACAGCTGTCCATAGTACCAAAGCTGTCGATAAGGTTGTCTTTTATGGCAAGCCATGCGTTGTTAAGTAACGGAAGGTCAGCCATTTCTTTTCCGGAAACTTTAGTCACTCCTGCCTCTCGTATTTGCAGTAATTCTTTAATATTTGTGATTAGGGTTTTCATGAATTAAACTTTTTGTAAAAATAGAATGGATTTTTAAAAAACGCCTATATTTATAGTAAAGAAATACTGTACTGTGAAAAGAATAAAATACAGCAAGGTACGCAAGGTACAACCCTATAATTTTGAATATACCGGTGAGTATAAAACCGATCCTGTTGAGATGCAGCTCTTTGTTTTTGATGAAGAAGGCTACGAAGAATACAGAAATGTTGCGTTGGAAAGGGTGTTTTCGGAGTGTAAAGACGAACTTCAGGTAAATGATGTCAAGTGGCTGAATATCCATGGATTGAATGATGTTGACTTAATTCAAAGAATTACAGGTTTTTTTAATGTTGAACCTTATATAACGGGTGATATACTTAATACATCCCGACGTACACGTATTGAAGAATTTGGTGATGTTTTATTCTTTAGCGTCAAGTCGGTTTTGCAGGAAGAGAAAGACGGAAATATAAAAACAGAGCAGATTAGCTTCCTTTTAAAAGACAATGTTATTGTTTCTTTCCAGGAAAAAAAGAGCGATTACTTTGCGCATATCCGTGAACGCATCCGTACGGGTGGGGGTATAGTGCGCAAAAAGAAAAATGACTATTTACTATATCTTATGCTTGATGCCATCATGGAGAATTTCTTTATTACCATCGAGCGTTTTGAAGACAGAGTGGAAGCATTACACGACGGTAAAGTAAGTAACAAGAGTGATTTTATAACAGGTGTGGAAAAAAGTCGCGATGAGCTGAATTATATCAAGCGCTCTATCACGCCACTCCGTGATGCACTTTATAACCTGAAGAGTGCTAAAGATGAAGATGATGAGTATGATACGATACGTAAGTCGACACATGTATTCTTTGCACGCCTGCACCAAAAATGCCTTGAAATGCTCGATCAGGTCGATTATGACCTCACTTCACTTGAAAGTGCTTCTAATTTTCATTTTTCGTCACAAAGCCAGCGAATGAACCAAATAATGAAAACCCTAACCATATTTTCGGTAATTTTCATGCCTTTGACATTTATAGTGGGTGTATATGGGATGAATTTTGACAATATGCCTGAGCTGCGTACAGAGAATGGCTATTACTGGGTGTTAGGCAGCATGGGGTTTATAGCGATATGCATGACAATATATTTTAAAAAGAAAGACTGGTTTTAATATGAAATTTATAAGCGATATATCAGGAAGAGAGTTTTCAAATAAAGAAAAAGTACCTGCCAAACTGGTGCGCCAGCCTATACTTGACGAGATAAAAAAAGATGCTCCGCATTTTGACGATACCTGCAGCCTGTCAATAGGTGAACTAAACCAGTACAGGGCGAAGTACATCTCTGATTTTTTAGAGCATGAATTAGGAGAGCTTTCTGAAATGGAGACCAAAGTGGTGGATGCCCTCAAAAATGACAAGCTATTGTCTGACAACCCTGATGATGAGGATGTAAAGTCAACTTTTGGGCAGCGTGTGGCCGATAAGGTGGCAACCTTTGGCGGAAGCTGGACGTTTATCCTGATGTTCGTCGGATTCCTGTTAGGGTGGATCGCATTAAATGTATTCATATTGCTAAATAAAGGTTTCGATCCTTATCCATTTATATTACTAAACCTTATTCTTTCCTGTATTGCTGCATTGCAGGCACCTGTTATCATGATGAGCCAGAACCGCCAGAGCGAAAAAGACCGTGAAAAGGCACAGAACGACTATATGGTCAACCTGAAATCGGAACTGGAAATACGCATGCTGCATGAAAAGTTGGATCACCTGATATTGCACCAGGAACAATCACTTATCGAGATACAAAAAGTGCAGATCGATATGATGAATGACATCCTTGCAAGGATGGAGAAGAAGTAACTACTCCAATATCAACTGCATAAAGGTAACATCCAGCCAGCGTCCGAATTTAAATCCGGCTTCTTTAAGAAATCCGGTTTCTTTAAATCCAAACTGTTTGTGAAAAGCAATACTCGAAGCATTGTCGGCATCAATAACGCCTATCATGCTGTGGATGCCTTCTGCTTTTGCAATAGCAATTAGTTCTGCCATCAATAGCTTGCCGATACCTTTTCCGTGAAAATTCTCAGAGACATAAACCGAATGTTCTACAGTAAACCGGTAACCTGCCTTTGGCTTAAAAATACCATAGGCGGCATAACCTGCTATTGCATTTTCATATTCAGCAACAATTACTTTAAATCCATCTTGTTGTCTTTCCTGAAACCAAACCTGCATATCATCTATTGATTTTGGTTCATAGTCATACACTGCTGTACTGTGCAGGATATTGTGGTTTATGATTTCAAGAATCTCCCATAGATCTTTGACTTCAGCAAGGCGGATATTTGTTTGCATCCTCAAATATAATAATAAGCATTTTTAACCACAAGGTACACCAGGCTTTTTCATAAAGAACACTAAGCTTGTGGCAGTAGTGCCACCTTAGTGTTCTTTATGGCTAATTATTAGGTTATAAATAAAAAAGGCCATCTTTTCAGACAGCCTTTAGATATAATAGATGAAGGATTACTTAAGTGATCCTACCATTTCTTCAGGTTTAACCCAAGCATCAAAATCTTCAGGGGTTACATAACCTAAACGTACTGCCTCATCTTTAAGAGTAGTTCCGTTTTTGTGTGCTGTCTGAGCTATTTCAGCAGCTTTATAGTAACCAATCTTAGTATTAAGTGCTGTAACAAGCATAAGTGAGTTGTCTACAAGTTCTTTGATACGGCCGTAGTTTGGCTCAATACCCTGTGCACAATGCTCGTCAAACGAAACACATGCATCACCAAGAAGCCTTGCCGACTGCAGGAAGTTAGCAGCCATCAACGGTTTGAATACGTTAAGTTCGTAATGACCCTGTGTACCACCGATTGTGATTGCTACATCATTACCCATTACCTGTGCACAAACCATAGTAAGCGCTTCACACTGTGTAGGATTCACTTTGCCCGGCATGATAGACGATCCAGGTTCATTTTCCGGGATATAGATTTCACCAATTCCTGAACGCGGGCCAGATGCCATCATACGGATGTCGTTTGCTATTTTGTTAAGAGAAACAGCCAACATTTTTAATGCTCCATGTGTCTCAACGATTGCATCGTGAGCAGCAAGTGCTTCGAATTTGTTTTCAGCAGTTACAAAAGGGTGTCCTGTAAATTTAGCGATATACTCAGCTACTTTCACATCATAACCTTCCGGTGTGTTAAGTCCTGTACCTACCGCTGTACCCCCAAGGGCAACTTCTGAAAGGTGTGCAAGCGTATTTTTAACGGCTTTAAGGCCATAATTAAGCTGTGCCACATAACCTGAAAGCTCCTGCCCAAGAGTTAGGGGAGTTGCGTCCATTAAGTGTGTACGACCAATTTTTACCACATTCATGTACTCCTGTGACTTAGCTTTAAGCGTATCACGAAGTTTTTCAACTCCTGGTATTGTAACTTCTACAACAGCTTTGTATGCAGCAATGTGCATGCCTGTAGGATAAGTATCGTTAGAAGACTGAGACTTGTTTACGTCATCGTTAGCTTTAAGTACAGGTTCGCCTTCGCCAATTTTGCCGCCGGCAAGCACCTGAGCCCTGTTAGCCACCACTTCGTTCACGTTCATGTTGCTCTGTGTTCCAGAGCCTGTCTGCCATATAACCAATGGGAACTCAGCATCAAGTTTGCCTGCAAGGATCTCGTCACATACCTGTCCGATAGCGTCACGTTTTTCAGCAGAAAGCACACCAAGGTCATGGTTAGCATAAGCAGCAGCCTTTTTAAGGTATGCAAAGCCTTCAACGATCTCTTTTGGCATAGAGCCTGAAGGGCCTATCTTGAAATTGTTTCTTGAACGTTCAGTTTGTGCACCCCAGTATTTGTCTGCAGGTACTTTTACTTCACCCATGGTGTCTTTTTCAATCCTGTATTCCATTTTCAGAATGTTTTATTGTTGTATTTGTTTGTTATAAGGTAAGCTATCTAAATGCCTGTATGTGTGTACGGCAGTTTAAATAGCCTGCCAAAAATAAGCATTATAAGCAGGTTTAAAAAATGATTTCCTAAATAATTTATAATGATTTTACCTTGCAGTTGTTGGTTAAAATAAATATTCGCCCTATATTTGGGGCTGAATTCAAACAATCAGAAAAATGGAATTTACACAATATTTAGGTTTCTTAGCTTTTCTTACCATAATCTCAATCGGTTTTTGGTTAATGATGTTCCTTGTACCTTTTGTAATGTACTGGGTAACTGGTGGTGCTATCGAACTTATTAAAGAAAGAAACGCTCAGAAAAAAAATAAAGAGTAATCTCAATTTTTTTCCACATAAAAAAGCCCTGATAACATTATCAGGGCTTTTTTATTTGTATCTGTTTGCTATTCATAAAAAGGAAAGTAAAGGCTTATGGTAGTGCCTTCGCCCAGCGTGCTTACTGCTGTAATATACCCTTGATGGTTTTGCATTATTTTTTTGCATAGTGCCAGCCCAACACCCGATCCTTTGTATTGATCTGTTGTGTGCAGTTTGGTGAAAATATTAAAGATTGATTCGGCAAACTGAGGTTCAAAGCCAATACCGTTATCTGTAAAATGGATCACGTTGTAAAATCCATTATCCTCTCCATTGTATGTCATGGGTACAGGGCTTGTAGTGATGTTTATTTCAGGAGCCCTGTTTTCGGCACTATACTTTACAGAGTTGGTGATAAGGTTAGAGAAAAGCTGTTTTAGAAGAAATGGCACTCCTTTTACTACAGGAAGTTCTGCTGAATGTATCGTTGTCGATTTTTCATTCAGTGTTTCGCCCATTTCATCCCTTAACTCATCGATAAGCTGATTGAGATTTACATTTTCAAAAGCATCATCAGTATGTTTAAGGCGGGTATATTTTAATATATCGACCAATAGTGTCTGCATCCTTCCGGCAGAACTGTTCATGCGTTGTATGGCATCCTGAACATTCTCTGATATCTCTTTTTCTTTACTGAGTATCCTTGAGGAAATAACCTGGATTTTACGCAAAGGTTCCTGAAGGTCGTGTGTGCTTATCCAGTTAATATTTTCAAGTTCAGAATTGGTTTCTTTCAGCAGTTCACTCAGTTTACGGTATTTTTCTTCTTCCAGGGAAATTGTCAATAGGTTTATCTGACGCTGAAGGCTGTTGGCATACGTTGAAGCTGTAATGATTTCGGGTTGTAACCACGGTTTACTTGTACAGCTTATAGTTTCTTTCCAAAGCTTGAAGGAATTACGTGGTGATAATCCGTTCTTGTCCTTAACAATCGCTTTATTGGGGTCTCCAGCCCAGTTAACCTCTGTTTTTGTCTCCGGCCTGAACCACATAATACAGTTGTTACTTTCCATATCCAGCGAATTATAGATAAGTCCGGATGTTTGTCCGCACATTTCCAGTTTGTTGGGGAAGTAATCTACAAGTTTATCAGTATAAAAAGAACTGTTATGGGTATAGGCAGCCAGCCAGTTGGCCATGTTTTGCAGTTCATCGTCAGTAGGGGTAATGCCATTTTTATATACGGCACCATTAAATACTATGGCTACCCCTGCAGCATTACACAGCTCAGTTATGCCTTCGGCTTTTATGAGGTCGTTGAATTTGCCTGAATCTTTACCGGTAAGGCTGAAAGTATTCAGTTTTTTAAGCTCTTCATTACATTTACGCGAAACTTCATACTCTTCGGTAGATTGCCTAAGGTCAATTTGTGAAGTGATGAAATGTCCCTGTAGCTGTGCGGCAAGGCGTATTTCGGGTGTTAGGTTCTTTGGAGAATAATGATGGCATGCAATTAACCCCCAAAGCTTTTTCTTGTAAATAAGCGATATTGTGAGGGTAGCGCCAACGCCCATGTTGTGCAGGTATTGCACATGGATAGGTGAGGTGCTGCGCAGTATGGATAAACTCAGGTCAAGATTCTTATCTTGTGAGTCATCAATTGTGTAAATAGGAACAGGAGTATAGTTGATGTCTGTAATAAGCCTGAGGAGGTTTTTCATGTATAATTCCCTCGCTTGCGGCGGAATATCAGTATGCGGATAGTGTAACCCCAGAAAAGGCTCAAGATCATCGCGAACGCTTTCGGCAAATACCTCTCCGTTATAATCTTTGTCAAAACGATAGATCATTACCCTGTCATATCCTGTAATTTCGCGTGTTCCGTTTGCTACAAGCTGGCACAGTTCTTTAAGGGTATGGGTGTCGTGCATGTACAGCAGGAACTGTGATGTCTGGTCATAAACATCACTTACATTCTTGTCATCCCTGCTTACAGGTTCAGCTTCAAGTATGTATATGCCGTTACTAAAGTGTACTGTGCAAAGGAAATTTTCACCGGCCAGCTGAACGTTCAGCAGCGATGAAGAAAGCATTTGATCTTTAAGGATATAGTGCTTTAATTCGGCCAAAGCCTCATCACCAAATACCTCGTTAAAAGACTTTCCAAGTAACTGATTATGGGTTATGCTTATGAATGCTTCACAGTTAGCACTGCAATAATCAATAACAAAAGTACTTTCTTTAAGACCAAGTATAAAACCGTGCGGCTGTATGCTGCCCGGAATGTGAATTGGTTCCTGCTCGCAGTTGGTGAGATTTACAATATCCCTGTTTACAATATCCTTTATCTGCATAAATTATTTTGTGGTATTTTCTGAAAAATGCCTGCTTATGGCATTAAAAGCATAATCGGCACCGGCTATGATTTCATCAGCGTTATTGTTTTCAGTTTCATACTCTGTCAGCATGCCAAGGAAATTTTTCCAGTAGCTTCCGGTCTGTCCTCCATATCCGCCAAAGTAGGCAGCGCCATTTTCGATATCATGTCCAAGAGCGGCATTGATGTTCTTTAGTATAACCCTTCCGCCAAGTGATGATCCTTCGATTACATACATGATTCCCAGTGCAAAAGCGATAGAAGGATTGTCTAATAAACTGCTTACAGGCTTTGAGCTGCTTTCGGTAAAATTGCCGAGAGCCTTAAGGTCTTTTTCCAGTAAATATGCTTTGTTTCTTTCTTTAAGATCGGTAATAACTGCTGCGATAGCAGGGAAAATGTTGTCTTCGGCATCTTTAACTACATCATACATCAGGCGTAGGTACAGGGCATATTCAGCATTGGTTACTTCGGGATTCATTATGGATGCTGATATTGGCAATGCTTCCAGATTTATATGTGATTGTGATGTAGCCGTACGCAGATTGTCAAGAAATGAAGGGATTGTTGTGGTATTCATTATGAAGTGGTAATTTATGAATGTATGTAAAACAAATATACCTAAATCGGATATTAAATCTGTCGGTTTTTTTAAAACTTTATGAAACATATTAGTAATCAACATGTAGGATTTAAAGGTGTTTAGGAGGTTATGTGTTAAATTAAAACATTCCTGTTTTATGTTATAACACAACTTGTAAAATCCTGTAATACATAATTTAGAGTCTAACGTATTTTTGCTTTGTTGGAAATAGTTATTAAGACTATTTGTAGCAATTTAAAATAAAGCGAAAGCATTATTTTAAGACCAAATAAAAAAGGTACCGAGCTGGGGGGCAGGTACCTTTTTTTATTTTATATATTTTGCGACTTCTATAAGCTCAATATAAAGCTGTCTTTGTTTAGTCCGTCTGTGATGTATTGCCAGTTGATATGAACCACATCGCTTAATATTTTCTTCAGCATGTTAAAGTCATTCGGTTTTTTGATGTAAACATTGGCGCCTGACACAAATGTGTCTTCAATATCCTGTTCGGATGAAGATGTAGAATAAATAGCTACCGATATCTTTTGAAGGCGCTCATTTGCCCTTATTTCTTTAAGACACTCAATACCGGACTTTCTTGGCATGTTAAGGTCAAGGAAAATAATATCCGGTAATGGGTTAGCGGTATCATACAGATGATCCATCAGTTGTTCTCCGTCATTGAAGGCAGATATCCTGTAGTTTATTTTAACTTCTTCAAAGGCTTCCTTAAAAAACAAGCGATCATCTTCATCGTCGTCGGCAAGCATTATGTGCAGTGTTGTAGGTCGCATTAATTGTTTGTGTTATACTGGTTTTAAACTTCTGTGTAGCGTTTTTGCTTCATGATTTTCTGAAACGCGGTGGGTGTAACCCCGGTAATATTTTTAAACTGTTGTGATAAATAAGCCACACTGCTGTAGTTCATCATGAAGGAAATTTCCGTTAACGAAAGGTTTTCCGTCAGCAGTAGCTGTTTTACACGTTCAATTTTATGCAAAATAATGAAATTTTCTATAGATATAAAAGTCACCTCAGAAAACACTTGTGAAAGTGTCCTGTAGCTTTCTCCCAATTTTTCCGAGAGATAAGACGATATTTTAAGTGATTGCACACCTTTATCGGCATACAGCATTTCTATAATAACATTTTTTATCTTTTGTACGAGTATGCTTTTTTGGTTATCTACGATCTCAATGCCAAACTCCCTGAGTGAATCAATGAGCTTGTTGTAGGTTTCCATAGGTATGTTTTCCTTGAACTTAACATATCCCGGTTCAGTCACCCTACAGTCTATATTGAATTTATCCAGCTGTTGCTGCAGCAGGACTTTACACATCATGTCGATATTGTATTTTATGTAAAGTTCCATGTATAGTGCCTTGCTTATAAGTAAGTAAAATTAAAATAAATTTTTAACATTTACGGAGTAGTGTATAATATTGTAACATTTATGTTTCATATTGTAATATTACAACTACTAATAACCGTTAATAGTCAAAATATATGATTGGCTTTTAAATTGTTATGATTAGAATGTAGGAATCTTACATTTTGAAGTTTCTTGCTTAACAGTGTAAAATTTCATAAGAAAAAAGCTATAAAACTCTATTTGAACACCTTTAATATTAGTCAGAGGTTAACAATAAATACCTATAAAACGTAGTCTTCAAACAGTTTTTGAGCTCTGTATTCCAAATCGGTGCATAAGCCGGGATGCGGACGTGATGTCTGGATTACCGAACTTCTCACAGCAGTAAGCCATCGGAAGCGTTCCGGTACTTCCATGGAGGCTATTGGGCCACCATTTTTGGCTCCACTGCCAATTTTTTGGAATGATTCCAGGTTCAGGCGTATCTGGTCTATATCAACATCAGGCGATAGTATGGTTAGTTTGGCTTCATCTATGGTAAATAAAACTTTAATAAACTTCTGTCTTTTACAAAACAGGACTACGCCTGCGTTTATGAATTCTTCGCGCTCAACCCTTGGTACCACGCGAATTACCGCATACTCATATAAGTGCTTCTCTTGCATCGGTAGCTTGTTTTACAAAGATTGCTGAATTCTCTAATCGTGTCGTTAAGAAGCTTACATATACCTCCCTGATCTCTTCGGGCGACTTTTCAAGTTCTTCCCATTGCAGCCATTCATCAGGGATGAGGTTCACAATAGCGCGTATTGTTTCCTCAGTAATGAGAGCTTTATATTCGGCATCGGTCTCTCCAAGAAGTGAGGCCTGGGGCAGGAGCACATGGTCTTTTATAAGTGCAAACGGACTTTTGGCGTGTCCGATAGGGTCGCTGAAAGAATGGTGAAAGTACAGGCTCGCCCCGTGGTCTATCAGCCATAATTCCTTATGCCATATCAGCATGTTCGTATTACGGAAAGTCCTGTCTACATTAGTGATATAAGCATCCAGCCATACTATTTGTGAGGCAAGCTTAGCATCTACAGCGGTAACCACAGGGTCAAAATTTATTGCCCCCGACAGGTAGTGTAATGCCAGGTTAAGTCCCTGAGAGCCTTGCAGTAAGTCCTGAATTTCTTCATCGGCTTCGGTACGTCCAAAGGCTTCATCAAGGTTGGCAAATACCAGTTCCGGCACGGGAAGCCCTAGTATACGGGCTATTTCGCCGCCAAGCAACTCGGCTATAAGGGCTTTGGTGCCATGACCGGCACCTTTAAATTTAAGTACATATTTAAATTCGTCGTCAGCTTCGGCAAGGGCAGGCAGTGAGCCGCCTTCACGAAGGGGGGTGAGGTATCGCGTAACGTTTACCGTACGCAGATGCGGTGCATTCTCCATATTTTACAGGCTTTTCTGCTTTTATTGAAGTGTAAATATACCGAATTTTTGCTAATTTAATAGTGCACTTTACATCATACAAAAGTGCCAAAAACGCCGTTTTCATGCGCAAAATTAACATGAGTCAAAAGTTTGGAAATCATGTGGTTGAAAAATAATGTTACACTTTAGGTTTTATTAAAAAGAAAAGGCAGAATACAATTTTAGAAATGTATTCTGCCTTTATTTTTTTTTTTTAAGAAGATGCTACAACATCTCTGCAACATTCTTCAATTCTGCCAGAACGCTGTTCCAGTTGGTAAGTGAATGCATTTTTTCCTGATCGGTCGCTATATTGTCTTGCGTTAGATGCAGTATCGTTTTGTTGTGGCCTTCTTCAAGGGTGTAGGTCACGAGGTTGTAATTATCAGGGGTGTCTTCTTTACCGCCCATTGAACTCCAATATGTTGAAGCAAAGACCTTATTAGGTTCAAACTTTTTGATAACACCTTTATCTTTGTATTGAGTGCCGTTATATTCTCCCTCGTATGTAATAGTACTGCCTTCCTTCCAGTCGGTAGTGACTTTTGTGCCAAAGAAGTATTTGGCAATAAGCTCAGGCGTTGTAAGTGCTTTCCATACTTTATCTGCCGGAGCATCTATGGATACCTTTGTTTCAGCTATATATGTATCTTTCATAATCGGTTGATTTGTTTTTAATATATAAAAATACCAAACAATTATATAGCAATTAGTTAATGGCAGGTTAAACCATATCTGCCAGTACCGTTTCTCCCTTAAAGATATTTTTGATTACTTCGATTTCATCTGCATAAATTGTTTTTTTGCGGGTCGCAAAATGTAGGGTGTTGGTCAGTTTAGGTTCACCTTCCCAAATAAGCTGTATTTGTCCGCTTTCAATTTCGCGTCGGCATAAGAAGTCGGGAATTACAGCAAGACCTATACCACTCGCCAGGCAGCGCACGATAGAATTGAGGTTAGGAACAATATAATTCGGCCTGAAATCAGGATATTTATTAAAATTCAGTTGCCAGAAACGGCGCAGGTGTTCCATATCGCCGGTAGTTCCGTACCATTTTTGCTGTTTCAGCCAGACTTCAAGGGCATTGCGGTCGTTTTGAGAGGCTATGGTATTCAGCGCATCTTTATCAATGTCATTGCCACCAACCATCACTATGGTCTCTTTACTGAAAGCTTCATACTCAACATCCTTGCTTAGTACCATTTGTGGGGTAATAATAAGGTCGAGTATGCCTTTCTCAAGGTTCTCGATCATTTCGGGATATTCCCCAAACTGAATAATAACATTAAAAGGCAGGGTAGCTATGTAAGGTTCCAGCGTGATCTGAAAGGTTTCAAAACACATACCTACACTAATGGTTGGCGTATGTTTCTCAGTACTGCGCTGAAAATTCTTTTCGGCCTCTTCCAGTTTGGTCAGGGCATCGTTTATAAAGTTATACAAGGCTTTACCACGTTCGGTAGGGGCCATGCGGCGTCCTTTTCGGTCAAAGAGTTTGTATCCGGTATAATTCTCTAACGAACTTAAATGCAGGCTTACACCGGGCTGCGAAATAAACAGCTCCTGTGCAGCTCCTGTAAGGGTTCCGGTTTTATATACAGCTTTGAAAGTGCGGTACCATTCTAGATTTACCATGGCTATAACTATTATAATTATGATGCAAATGTATAAATTATCTTATTTTTATAATAGTTAATGTTGCTGTAAATTTGTACCGTTAAACATTAGATACATATTATGACTAAGATATTCATTATTAACGGAGGCCAGAACTTTGGCCATTCAGGCGGTAAGTTCAACGATACGGTTACTGCCCATACACTTGATTTCTTTACCAATAACGAAGGTTTTGAGGTTAAGGTCACTAATATAAGCGACGATTATGATCCTGCACAAGAGGTTGCCAAATACGTATGGGCCGATGTGATTATTTACCATACACCAATATGGTGGTTCCAACTGCCGCACGATTTTAAGAAATACATCGATGTGGTATTTACCGAAGGCCATGCGAACGGAATCTATAACAGTGACGGACGTACATCGGCTAATCCTGCTATTAATTACGGAACTGGAGGAACGCTGCATGGCCGTAAATATATGGTTACCACTTCGTGGAATGCACCTAAAGAAGCTTTTACCCTACCGGGTGAGTTCTTTAACGAAAGAAGCGTTGATGACGGAGTGCTTTACGGCTTTCACCGAATGAATGCCTTTACAGGTTTGCAACCATTACCATCATTGCATTTTCACGATGTTATGAAAAATCCAGATATCGACGGATTAATGGGGTCGTACAAAGGCCATTTAGAAAACCTTTTTATTAAAGAATATGCAAATTAATATCACAGCAATCGTTAAAGCCCTTCCTGACAGGGCAGATGAAATGCAAACCCTGCTACAGCAATTGGTTGAAGGTTCTACCAAAGAGGAAGCCTGTATTCAATACGACCTGCATCAGGTAGCGGAGTCGCCAAACGTCTTTGTTTTTCATGAAATATGGCAGGATGCCGAAAGTCTTGAACAGCATACCAAAACGCCGCATTTTATGGCGTTTGTAGAAGCTTCCGTATCATTGCTTGCAGAACCATTGACGGTTTATAAAACTGTAAAAATTTAAATTATTATTTGTGGGGAATCAGAGGGCTGTTATTCGTTATGAATAGCAGCTTTTTTGTTTGAGAAAGGTTAATTAACTTTTTAATGCGGCATAATGGTTTGATTTTTGGCTATATCGAATTTCAACTATAAGCCTATGAAAATGTACAAAACTCCCTTACTGCTGGCAATGGCGCTTACATTTGCCTTTTGCAAAAAAGAAGTGACGGTGTCACAGCCTGTGAAAACCACTGTTGTTACGGAGACCAAAACCACTGCTGAAACCGCTAAACGCGAAGAGATAGTAGCATTCGCTAAAAAGTATATGGGTACTAAATACTGCTATGCAGGTGGTAGTCCTGAAAATGGTTTTGACTGTTCAGGTTTTGTAAATTTTGTCTTCAAACATTTTGATATGGAATTGCCGCGAAGTTCGTCGGGGTTTACCAATCTTGGCAAACCGCTAAAACCTGAAGAATTCAGGGTGGGGGATGTGTTGGTGTTTTACGGATATAGAGATACAAAATCGGTTGGTCACGTTGGTATCATCTGCGAAGCCAATGGTATGAAGTCTAAATTCATCCACTCCTCATCAGGTAAAGAAATGGCTGTTACCATAAGCGAATTGGGGTCAGACATGTACACTAAACGATTCTATAAGTGTATTGATCCTTTTAAGCTTTAGAAAATCATTAACAAAAAAATGCCGGAAGACTTTCTATCTTCCGGCATTATATAATAAAGCGGTGTTTTCAGAGTACCGCTTTTTTATTTAAGGGCATAGGTTAAATAACCACCATCAACAGCCAGCTCTGTTCCTGAAATATAGCTTGCAGCATCTGAAGCTAAAAACAGTACCACATTTGCAATCTCATCGGCGCTACCAACACGCTGAAGCGCGGTAGCGGCAGCAAGTTGTGATACAGCTTCAACAGGTACTACAGATTCGAGTCCCGGTGTTTGTATTGGTCCCGGACTTACAATATTTACACGTATTTTTCTTGCTGCTAATTCATTGGCTGCTATCTGGGCAATTTTATTTAAAGCCCCTTTAGTGGCAGAATAAACGCTGCTTCCTATACCTGCACCCGTCGCTACTACCGATGATGTGAATATTACCGATGCGCCATCCGCAAGGTGCGGAAGTAATTTCTGAAGTGTAAAGTAATGCCCTTTGACATTAGTATTAAATTGTGCATCAAAATCAGCTTCAGTAGTAAGTTCAATAGGCGTAAATGTGGCTATGCCGGCATTAAGGAAAAGTACGTCTACTTTATTTCCGCTCTCTGCTACTGCTTTTTCCAGAACCGAAATATCATCCAGATTTGAAGTGTCAGAAACCAGGGTTTTTAAATTTGCATTATTGATCTCATCGGCTGCTATTTGAAGATTGGCACTGTTCCTGCCTGTAATCAACACCTTAGCACCTGCATTAATGAATGCTTTTGCAGTTGCCAGTCCAATTCCTGTAGTCCCGCCTGCTATTATCACGTTTTTATTTTGTAAACTCATTTTTAGAAAATTTAAATTTATTGTGATACAAACTTATCGCTATTTGATTTATTTTTGCAACTTAATAACTAAAAGTAACAGTAACTTTTGGGTAACCAGGTAACTTATGACAGAAACTATGTGCCATAAAAAAAGCATCATGGCAATACATGATGCAATGGATGTATTAAGTGGGAAATGGAAAATTTCCATCATATCGTCCATGTGCTATTATAACGAAAGACGATTTTCGGAGATGCTGAATGATCTTAACGGAATTTCTAATAAACAGCTAAGCAAGGAGCTAAAAGAACTGGAGCTGAACAAGCTGATAAAGCGTACTGTGATGGATACACAGCCGGTAACTGTAAATTACAATTTAACAGAATATGGCTGGTCGCTACAAGACATTATTCATGATCTTGCCGCCTGGGGGACAAAACACAGGGAGATAATAATTGGCGAAAGGTAATTGGTGTCAAAATTTAATATGTTAGGTACAGACAAGATGCTGTATTGCTAAATATATAAAAGCAAAACAGGTTAAACCCAATGCTTTTCGCATCCCGGAATAACCTGTTTTATATTTTAAACTTGATTATTGAATGTAACACATAAACTCAATAACCTGATAATTCAGCTAACTATTTTGCGGCATACAGCAGTCCTGCCAGCCTTTCGTCACGCTTATAAATATCTTCAAAGAAAGCGATGTTACCATTCTCATCGGCCCAGGCTGTAAAGTAAGCGATGTATACCGGTATTTTCTTTTTCAGTACATAAGTACTTTCTTTTCCGGCATTCATTGCTTTATCTACTTTGGCTTCGGTCCAATTGCCATCTTCTTTTGTGATCATTATAGCAAGGTCACGGGCTTTTTCTACACGTACACATCCATGGCTAAACGCCCTGTCATCCTGATTAAACAGGCTTTTTGCAGGAGTATCGTGCAGGTAAATATTATTGCTGTTAGGGAACATGAATTTTACTTTACCCAAAGAGTTTTGTCCTCCCGGTTTTTGGCGCACGCGTCCGTTTTGCCATTCCATATTATGTTTTGCTAAGTAATTAGGGTCCTTAGCAATACCCGGCTTGATCTCTTTATTTAATATACTGGTTGGTACATTCCAGTAAGGGGCAAAATTAAGGTAGCTCATCATACCGCTGAATACAACGGTCTTATTCAGTTCCTTACCAACTACAACCCTTGAAGTAAATACCGGTTTTCCTTTTTTGAAATATACCAATCGGTATGAAGGTATATTTACAGCAATTACTTCAGGTGCTTTGTCCATATTGGGAGATATCCATCGGCAGCGTTCCATATTTACTGATATGGTCTTGATAAGCTGGCTTATGGATACATTCATTTCCCTTACTATCGCAGGACCAATTTTACCGTCGAAAACACGGTTATGTTTCTCTTCATACGCTTTAAGTCCGCCAAGCAGCTCACTGTCATATACAGCTTTCCCTGAATCATTTTTCAGGTAGCCCTCTAGTGCCAGACGTTTACGTATCTGCACTATGGCAGTAGCAGAATCACCTTCTTTAAGCGATTTTACGCCTTCATCAAGGGCGATAGTGCCCCAGCTTCCTTTTTTCTCTATTTCGCGGTATTTTTTAAGTCCTTTCTTAAGGTTGTAATATTGACTGAATAATTCCGACTCATCCCTCTTGATAAGTTTAGGGTCCAGCATAAGCGAATCAAGATAAGCAACATAATCTACCCTTTGACGTGGCAGGTACCAGCCAACTTCCTGGCTCTTGCTGGTATCAAGCCCTTCAAGCACATTTTTAGCATAGTAAAAGTACATTGAGCTTATCAGTAATTCGCTGTTGGTGTCGGGCTTGCCTGATGGGTCGTCAAATACAGCGTTCAGCTCTTCTTTATAAGGTATCTTTAATTCAAGGCCTTCACTGTCCAGCTGATTCACCCTGTTATGGATTACATCGGCAAACTCAATAAGCCCGCCCTTGTCCTGCCATACATAATGATGGTGTTTGGAATATAATTGTCTTACCTCTTTTTCAAATTGTTTAAAGTCAGGATGCTTTTGAAAGAAAGCTTCAAACTTTGTCGTGTCTAAAGGAATTGTCGGGTCTTCGTGGTCGTGCACTTCGGTATTGTCAGTAACGTTTTCACCATCCTTTTTTTTATTACAGGAAGTGGCTAGCGTAAATGCAAGAATGCCGGCTAAGATTAGATTTGTTTTTATCATGGCGTTTTTAGTTTGATTTAAAAGTAAGAAATATTTTGTTATAAAAATAAGCTTTTGTGTCGGGATTACTGGGTTTAACGAACAATTATGATTATCCCTTAAGGGATTACAAATGATTTTTGGAAACTGACAATTATCATGGTGCAGGACTTTTCGCGAAAGTATTTTTACAGTATAAATCCAGATAAAACATGAAAGTAGAACAGATATATACAGGATGCCTTTCTCACGCTGCTTACTATATTGAAAGTAATGGCGAAGCAGCAGTTTTTGATCCGTTGCGTGAAGTGCAGCCTTATCTTGACAGGGCTATTAAAGATAATGCTGTTATTAAATATGTTTTCGAAACGCATTTCCATGCCGATTTCGTGAGCGGACATCTTGACCTTAAAGCAAAGACCGGAGCTCAGATCGTTTTCGGCCCCAATGCCCAACCCGATTATGAAGCACTTATTGCAAAAGACGGTCAGGAATTTACACTTGGCAAATGTAGTATCAAAGCATTGCATACTCCCGGTCATACCATGGAAAGCACAACCTACCTCATCATTGATGAAAATGGCATTGAGCACGGTATTATAACCGGTGATACATTATTTATCGGCGATGTAGGGCGCCCTGACTTAGCACAACACCTGATTGCTGATCTGACTCAGGATAAATTAGCGAGGCATTTATATCACTCGCTCAGGAATAAGATCATGCCGCTATCTGATGCGCTGATCGTATATCCCAATCATGGTGCAGGCAGTGCCTGCGGAAAGATGATGAGCAAAGAAACTACCGATAGCCTTGGAAACCAGAAAAAGACCAATTATGCCCTGCGCAGCGACATGACCGAAGACGAGTTTGTAAAAGAAGTGCTTAACGGCCTTGCCATTCCTCCGGCATATTTTCCTAAGAATGTATTGCTCAATATTAAAGGTGCTGAAAATCTCGATGCTGTTTTACAAAAGGCAAAACAAGCGCTCACAGCTGAGGAGTTTGAAGCAATGGCAAATAGTACAGGAGCTTTGATACTCGACACCAGAGATGCCGCTGCATTCGCAAAAGGCTTTATACCCTTTAGTATAAATATTGGGTTACAGGGTAGTTTTGCAACATGGGTTGGCGAGATTATTCCGGATATTAATCAAAAGATACTTCTTGTTACCGATGAAGGTAAAGAAGAAGAAACCCTGATCAGGTTATCGAGGGTAGGGTATGATGCTACCATAGGCTATCTGGAAGGGGGGATGGAAGCATGGAAGCAATCGGGCAAAAAAGTACGTACGATAAACAGGATTACTGCAGCAGATTTTGATAAGTATTATGCCGGATCGCCCTATGTGATTGATGTAAGGAAAAAAAGTGAGTTTGATACCCAGCATATTGTAGGAGCAATAAATATACCTCTAAATACGCTGTATCAGCATCTTGCAAAAATATCGTTTTATATGCCTTTTGTTATCTATTGTGCCGGAGGGTATCGCAGTATGATTGCTTCTTCTATACTTGACGGACTAGGCTATAAAAATTTGTTTGATGTCGAAGGGGGTTTCACCGAACTATGTAAAACCCACGTACCGATTACAGAATATATATGTCCAACCACACTATTATAACCAATTATTAACGTAGTGCCGGCCCTGCAGTCTTAGGATGAGCGGGGCTTTTTTTGTACTTTTGAAGTAACAGATATTAAACAGATATGGAAAGCTTCAATAAACTCATAAACAGCCCCGAACCGGTTCTTGTCGATTTTTTTGCTACCTGGTGCGGACCCTGCCAGATGCTGGCGCCAATACTAAAGGAAGTTAAGGATACCCTTGGGGACAAAATCAAGATTATAAAAGTAGACGTTGACAAAAATCAGGCGCTGATGTCAAACCCACAATTTCAGGTAAAAGGCGTTCCAACACTGATGCTGTTTAAGAATGGCAAAATGCTGTGGAGACAGAGTGGGGTAGTACCGAAGGAAGAGTTGATCAGGACTATCAATAGTTTTTAGTGATCAGTGTTCAGTTGGCAGTAGCTTCACTCAAAATAAGACTTAGGTAAACTGACTACTGAACACTGACCACTCTTTACTACAATGGTTCCTGCTGGCTAAGGCAATGAAAACTGCCTAATCCCCAGATAAGATCTGTAGAATCGATGCCGATAACCTCACGGTCTTTAAAGCACGATTGTATAATGTCTAAAGCTTTAGTATCGTTTAGACTATCCTGGAAGGTAGGAACAATAATGCTTTTGTTTGCAATGTAAAAATTGGCATACGATGCCGGTAGTCGCTGGTCATCATAAATAACGGCTTTAGGCATTGGCAGCTCAATAACATTAAGCTGTTTACCGTCCTGAAGGCGCATGGTATGAAGGCTTTTCAGGTTCTCCTGAAGCAGTTCGTAGTTATCGTCATTCTTATTTTCTTCAACTACGGTAACTACGGTATCCTCATTTACAAAACGGGTAATATCATCAATATGGCCATCGGTATCGTCACCAACAATACCATCGCCTAACCAAAGGATATGGTCAACCCCATAGTATTCAGAAAGGTATTCTTCAATCTGTTTTTGGTTCAGGTGTGGGTTACGGTTCTCGTTAAGCAGGCAGGCAGTGGTAGTCATCAGCGTACCTTTGCCATTAAACTCAACGCTTCCGCCTTCCATCACGATACCCGGATGGAAAACTTTCAGCCCTAATGCCTCACCTATACGTGTTGGTATAACATCATCAAGGTCGTATGGAGGATATTTATCGCCCCATGCATTATAACCCCAGTCAACAATAGCTTTTTCGCCAGTCTGTTTGTTTATAACAAATGCAGGACCATGATCGCGGCACCATGCATCGTTAGTTGGGTGCAGGTAAAAGCTTATTACATTAAGCCTTGCTCCCGGAACTGTAGGTGCAAATTTCTCGATTTCAGTCAGTGCAAATTGCTGCATGGCAGCATCGCTAACGTTGATACATACTTTCTGATGACGAGATACCTGAAGTATGAACTCGCAGTATGGCTTATAGATAGTATGTAGTTTACCCGGCCATGAAGCCTCTTTATGAGGCCATGAAAGCCATAGCGCACGCTGTTCTGCAAATTCTGCCGGGAATGAAAAACCCAGTTGTTTTGGGGTCGGTGTATTGAATGTCATTTTGATCTATATGGATATGTGTGGCAACCTTAAACTTTAAACCTCGGACAAAAAATTACTCTCCGTCAATGTAACGTTTCGTAATAGGTTGGTAGCTGTCAATTCTTCTGTCACGAAGGAAAGGCCAGTGTGTGCGGTAATGGTCAGTTTTTTGAGTATCAAGCTCTACTACGGTAGTTTCTTCGTTCTCATGAGAGCCAAGGTACATCAGCTTACCCTGTGGGTTAGCCACAAAGCTTCCGCCCCAGAATTTCATGGCACCGTCCTGCTCAAAGCCCACACGGTTTACGCTCACCACGTGAACACCATTAGCAACGGCATGTGAACGCTGAATGATTTGCCAAGCGTCATATTGTTCTTTGTTGGTTTCCTCATCCTGATCTGTAGCCCAACCGATAGCGGTAGGGTAGAACATGATCTCTGCGCCCATAAGCGCCGTGATACGGCTTGCTTCCGGATACCACTGATCCCAACAGATAAGGATACCTATCTTGGCATATTTTGTCTGGAATACTTTATAACCCAGGTCGCCCGGGGTAAAGTAGAATTTTTCATAGAAAGCCGGATCGTCCGGAATGTGCATTTTTCGGTATTTACCAAGGTAAGTACCATCAGCATCAATAACGGCAGTAGTATTATGGTAAAGGCCTTCGGCACGTTTTTCGAACAATGAAGCGATGATCACTACATTAAGTTCTTTGGCAATAGGGCTTAAAGCCTCAGTGCTTGGGCCGGGAATGGCTTCGGCAAGCTTGAAGTTGTCGTAATCCTCAACATCACAAAAATACAGTGAGGTAAACAGCTCCTGAAGGCAAACGATCTGTGCGCCGTCGGCAGCAGCTTTACGAATTTCCGTTATAGCTTTATCTATGTTAGGCTGCCTGTCTTTAACGCAGCTCATCTGTACTAGTCCTACTTTTACTTTACTCATGGTATTACATAAAAATTGAGGTGCAAATTTACGCAAAAAGTTTGGTTTTTTATAGACTGGGCTGTTAGGGTTTGGTTAAAGTCAAAGACAACACAATTACTAGATGTATTTTATCGATATTTGATTATTTCTTAACCTTCTTATTGATTTTTGTAAATTTTATTAAGAAAAAAATGATATTTTAGCTAATGTTCTCTATAGGGTAAAATATTCGATAAATAGGGTTTTACCTATCCATAAAACACGTAAGAAAACCAACTTTGTAACCAATTAAAACTTTATTATATGAAACGAATTTTATTTATTTTAATGCTTGGTGCTCTCTTAACCGGATGTGAGGAAAAAAAAACTAAAACTTTAGAAAATAAAGTGAATGAAGACGGAGTAAATCTGGGAATAGATACAAATAAGCCGGAACCGCAATCATTTGTAATAATAAAAAAAACAAGCGGCATTCCTGATACCACAATAACTACTCTGAAAAATCAAAATGCAATAGCTCTCGATTTACCGGATTACTATTATGTTGATCTTTTGTCAATTGCTACAACCGAAGAGGGGATTTCTGACTGGTTGAAAGAGAATGATAAATTTATTGATTTTCCTTTAAGCGCTCCTTTTATCGAAGTTTCACATAATTTAAGGGATAAAAAAGATCTTGATATAATAGATGATATACATGAAGATAAATATGTAAAAATCAAATGGAGTGATTTAAAGACAAAGATGGAAGGTTTATCCATGCCAACTAATAATCATTATGATACCTATCTTAATTTTGGTGATGCAAACTCAACTTTATACAATCTTGATAATATAACAAGCACCGAATTTGACTATAATAAAGTTATATACAGTGTTGCCTTATTTAATAGTATTATTTATAATCATGATCTCAAGAATAAGGATGTAGAAATAGCATTTACTAATGCAAAATTGAGAGGCATGGAAACAATTATATTCAGAGTTACAGATGTTACAGATATTAATAATAAGATAATAATAAGCTACTGTGATTTTACACACAGGCCACCAACAAAACTTATACCAAAGACTACATACAGCTTTTTATAGTTTAAGGCAGAAATGTTAATTTTTTTTGTAAATTCAGGCTGTCATTATATAGCAGCCTGAATTATGTTAATGAAATTTTTAGCAAACTTTCAACCCATTCAATTTTTTGTTTTAGCGACAGCAATAATCGTGTTGTTTAATTGCAATAAACACAAGCGCTCTCATCTTATACTTTTGTATATCGTATTGATATCTCTTATAAATGAAGTTTTAACAACTTTATTAATTATTAACTCAATAGATTATGCTTTGGTATTTAATGTATGCAATACTATTCATACTATGTTATGGCTGTGGTTATTGTATTATAATTTAGGATTTAATACAACCTATAAAACACTGTTTTTATTATATTTTTTATGTGCTGTCGCCAGTTTTATATTGGTTCTTAATGACTATAAGGTTGTGAATATGCAAATATTTTTAATCGGTGCATTTTTATACTTATTCATTTTTGTTAGTTGGATTATTAAAAGTCTTAAGAAAGAAGATTTTACTATTTTTCTTAGTAATAACATAATTTTATTATGTGCACCCATTTTATTTTTTTCCGGCTTTAGTTTTATTCTCAGCTTTCAAAATGGAGAATTAGCAGACAGGATATTGATAGGAAGATTAAATTTATATGAGGTAATTGGTTATCTAATTAATTTCATTTACTACACCCTTATAAACATATATATTTACAGAGAAAGGAAATTAAAACATGCTTGATAATATTGCTTTTGGTATCGTTATAAGTGTACTGTTCATTAGTTTGATCGTGCTTTTTTGCGTGCTTATCATCAAGCTGTATATCCACAAAATAAAGAGCTATACCAAACTCATTTACGAGAAAGACCTCGATTTCCAGAAAACTCTCAATGCGACCATAATGGAAACCCAGGAGCAGGTACTTAACAACATTTCTCAGGACCTGCACGACGATGCCGGACAACAGCTTACCTACATTAACTTCGTGGTTGAGAACCTAAAATATGATAACCCCGAGCTTAATGAAGCACTCAAGCCTTTAAGCCAGTCAATCGGGACACTATCCAATTCTATCCGCAGTATAAGCCATTCCCTGAACAGTCAGCTTTTAATGCAGGATAGCCTTGTTAAGGCTATTGAGGCCGAAGCTGAACGCCTTAAAAGCAATACGAAACTGCAGGTAGATCTTGTACTTAGCGGCAGCCGTAAAAAAGCTTTTGGGAATGATGAGAAAATAGTTGTATACCGTATTTTTCAGGAAGTCATTAACAATGCGCTGAAACATTCGGAGGCATCTGTAATTAACATTACTCTTATAACAGAACCTTATTTTGAGCTAAAGGTTACTGATAACGGTAAAGGTTTTAGGTTTGATAATAAAGCGGAGAGTAAATTGGGTTTAGGACTGAGAAATATTGTGAAACGTGCCGAAATCATTAACTTTAAAGTGAAAATTGATTCTGCACCTAACGCAGGAACAACAGTAATCATTTCTGAAAAGTAACATATATGGACAAAATTACGATAGGTATAGTTGATGATCATAAGATTGTAAGGCAGGGACTAAAAGAACTCCTTGAAAAAATAAGTAATTATAAGGTAATTGCTGAATTTGAGAACGGTAATGATTTCCTGAATGCACTGCCACTCAAAGAGAAGCCTAACCTCTTTATTATAGACTATTCCATGCCCGGACTCAATGGGGTAGAAGTGCTCAAACAGCTGGAAGAAAAAGATGAAGAGTATAAAGTATTGCTGCTAACCCAGCATTTTGATGAGCAGATCATTGATGCGGCCTATCATCATGGAGCCAGAGGCTTTTTGCACAAAAATTGTACTGCCCAGGACCTAAAATTCGCCATAGACAATATAGCTTCCATAGGTTATAACAACGTGGTTGAAATACTGAAGCGGGTAAGAAAATACGATCCTACAGCCGGTTCAGGGCCTAAAAGCGACATTAAACTGACTGAAAGAGAGCATCATTTCTTAAAGCTGGTTTGCAACGAAAAAGAATATACCTACGATCAGATGGCCGATATCATGAATGTTTCGGTTAAATCTATCGAGTCCTACCGTACCGCACTTTTTGAGAAATACAATATAAAATCAAAAGTAGGACTGGTGCTTTTCTCCTATAAGCATAAACTCACCGAGCCTTTTATTGAGGACTAATCTGTCTCAATCTGTTTAGAAGGCAGGGTTACAATAAAGGTTGCTCCCTGTCCTTTATCGGCCTTTGCTTCGATACTGCCATGGTGATTTTGTACAATCTTTTTACAGATAGACAGCCCTATACCGGTACCTGAATACTCTGATTTGCCATGCAGCCTCTGGAAGATGTTGAATATCTTTCCTGCATACTCCTGGCTAAAACCAATGCCGTTGTCGGAAAATTCTATTTTATAATATTCCATATCAACCTCAGTGTTCATTCCTGTTTTTTCTGCTGATATTCTTGTTGTTGTAATATTTATAACAGGAGCTACATCAGCACGACTGTATTTGAGCGAATTAGAAATCAGGTTGACGAAAAGTTGAGACATCTGTCTTGGAATGGCCTCAATAACCGGTAAGCCGCTATAGTTTATTTCTGCACCAGATTGCTCAATAATAAGTTCGAAATCGCTTATCGTCTCGTTTATCACATTATTCAGGTCTACATCTGTAACCAGGTTTTGATCTTTAGCTAATTGTGAATAAGCCAGGATATCACTGATAAGATCACTCATCCGGTCGGCAGATCCGTGTATCTTGTTTAGGTAGGTAGTTGCTTTATCGTCAATTTGTCCTAAATTTTCTTTAAGCATTTTTGCGAATATGCTTATTTTTCGTGTAGGCTCCTGTAAATCGTGGGAGGCTATATAGGCAAACTGCTGCAGTTCCTTATTGTTCTGCTGTAACAGGTTAATAGCATCGGCAAGGTCTGTGTTGGCTTCTTCCAGCTCTTCAGTACGTTGTTTAACAAGGAATTCAAGTTCCTGCTGCAGTTTACGTTCTTTGGTAACATCCTGTGCAGTTCCGCTCAAAAATTCAGCATTTCCCGCAGCATCATAAGTTACCTGAGCCTGTGCGTGTATAATGCGTATCTGACCCGTTAAACGGTTTATGATAGGGTGTTCATTTTCATATTTTCCTGTAGATCCGGGTGCTATGGCGGTTTTAATGGCATCGTCTACCATTTCAACATAATCTGCGGGTAAAGGATTATAGGCTTCGTCGATAGTTTTTGTGTCTTCAGAGAAGCCCAGCCAGTCCATAAAGCGTTGCGAATAGCTGAATGTATTTTCTTTAATGTTAAACTTCCAGGTAGCGAGCCCGGCAAGTTCTATGGCACCCCGCAGTGCCTGGCCGGTTTCCTCTGTTTTTTGTCGTGCAGTTATAGCTTCTGTAACATCGATAGCTATATCTAAAATGGCATATACCTCATTGTTTTCATCAAAAAGAGGGGTATAGGTTATATTATAATAATTATATGTAGTTACACCATCTTGAACAATTATAACCTGATCTCCATAACTTTGGTACATTTTACCGGTTGTAAATACATCATCCAGAATTTTAAGGAAAGGCTGTCCATGTGTAATAAGTTCCGGCATGGCCTCACGAAGCGGTTTGCCAACTATATCCCAACCTTTGCCAACTATATTTATAAACGTTTGATTTGGCATCTCGACAATAAGTTCCCTGCCTACAAAAAGGCCAATACCTGCCGGTGCAGTTGCAATAATTGAGCGTAGTTTAGCCTCACTCATTTCTACCTTAATTCTTGAGTGTACCTGCTCAGTAACATCTGTAGCAACGACCAATACGCCCGAAACAGTTTTATCATCATTAAATCTTGGTTGATAAGTAAGATTCACATAAATGGTTTCCAGTCCATTTTTTCGCGAAAGATTTACAGAAACTTCATTTGCTATATAAGCCACTCCCGTATTTATAACCTGGTTTAGCAGCATATCAAATCCCTGCCCTTCAAGCTCAGGCAAAGCTTCAAATAATGATTTACCAATAATTGTATGAGAATCCCTGCCTACAAGTTGTCCATAAAATCGGTTGGCCATAGTAAAAGTGAGATCTTCACGGTCAATAACTGCAATTCCGACAGGAGCTTCTTCAAATGAGTCAAGTATCTGTTTCTGACTTTCTTTTATACGTTGTGCTGATAACACCTGTTGGGTTACATTGGTAGCCATGTTTATAATACCATACACCTTACCATCGGGGTTGAAAAGAGGTTTGTAGGTATAATCAAAATAGTAAGTGCCTAATATTCCGCCTGTCCTAAGCTTTGCGGCTCCGGCCTTTACTTCATATGTTTTTCCTGTTCTGTATACTTCATCCAGTATTGCTAAAAAAGGCTGTTCTTCAAGTTCAGGTACAACAAGGCTAAGAGGTTTACCAATTACAGAATTATCTACGCCCCATATATCCAGCATCATGTTATTGGCTACTTCTACAATTAGTTCTTTCCCTGTATAAAGGGCAGTTGCTACAGGAGCTTCTTCAATAATCGAACGAAAGCGGCCTTCACTTTCGTGTCTTAATTCTTCCGACTTTTCCAAAGCAAGACGCTGATCTTCAAGGATGGTTATATCGCGAACGGTACCTGAAAATGCTATTGGTTTGCCATTTTCATCAAGGGTATTGGTGCCCATTACATGAATACGATGCACAGACCCGTCATCCCATATCATACGTGGGGAATAATAGAATTCATTGGTTTTTAAACCTTCATTAAGTGCAGCTTCTCTTTCCTTCAAATCGTCCGGGTGCACATAGTTGATGAACCCCTTTCGGGAAATCTCTTTTTTATCCGGATTACCTGTTACTATGAGCGCAAAAGCCGAATTATATTCAATACTGCCAGTAAGCAGGTCTATCCTGAAAAGTCCTATTCCGGCACTTTTTAATATTAAATCATTAAGCTGATTTGCTTTTACAATTTCCTGCTGGGCTTTTCTTTTATTTGTGATATCCTGTAAAGTGCCATTAAAGCGATAAGCCACTTTATCATCATTAAACCAGGCTCTTCCTCTTGCTTTAACGATCCTTTCTTTTTTAAGAACAGGCTCAATTATACTATATTCAATATCATAATTTCCACCCGATTCATAGCGTAGTGCATTTGCTATGGCATCAGTCACTTTTTGACGGTCTTTTGCCGCTATCATGGATGTTGCATGCCCAAGCGGTATATATTCATCGGGTTTAAGGCCAAACCATTCCTTAAGCCTTGCGTTACCGGTAAAAGTACCGGTGGCAGGATCAAAATCCCATACGCCGAGTTCGGCAGCATCTATAGCAAATTCAAGTTCGTTGCGGCTGTCCTGAAGTGTTTTGATGTTATTTACCTTTTCAGTAGTTTCAGTACATATTACCAGTACCCCTTCAATATGGCCAGTATCGCCTATAACTGCACTATAGCTGAATGTCCAGTACACATCTTCAATTTTTCCATTACGGTAAATAGGAAGATAGAGGTCTTCAAACCAAACGCCTTCTTCACCATTAAGTACCTGAAGCATTAGCGGATAGATGGTATCCCATATCTCGGGCCAGCATTCAATACCATTTTGACCTAGAGCCAGTGGGTGTTTTCCTTCAATCCCCAGGCTGGGACGGTAGGCATCATTATAGAATTGTATATGGTCAGGCCCCCACCATAAAAACATTGGAAATTTAGAAGACAATATCATGGCAACAGTATTGCGCAGGCTTAAAGGCCATTGCTCAACAGGGCCTAATGAAGAAGAACCCCAATCGTAATTGCGGGTCAGTTCTCCCATTTCTCCGCCGCCGCGAAAATAATGTTGTGTGGTATTGTTTTCCAATAGTTTAAAGGGGGGTAAGGTTTATATTGTTTTATGGTATAAGATATATGAAAATGCCAAAAAAATGCAGTGTGCTTCCGCCCAAAACAAACAAGTGCCAGATAGTATGTCCGTATGGAATCTTTTCTTTTGCATAAAAATAAATGCCAAAGGTATAGCACAGCCCACCACCAAGCAGGTAATATAACGCACCGGAAGCAACGTTTTCTACAAGGGGTTTTATAGCAATGATGATAAGCCATCCCATGAGCGCATAGAGTGCCAGTGAGAGCTTTTCAGATTTTTGAAGAGGCGAAAATTTGAATATGAATCCGGCGATGGCAAATGCCCAGATGAACCCAAAGATGCTCCATCCCCAAATGCCCTTCAACCCAAGTAAGGCCACCGGAGTATAAGTTCCTGCAATGAGTATGTAAATGCACAAATGGTCTATTTTCCTGAAAATACGTTTCCATTTAAGCCTGTAGGCAGCATGGTATATTGTAGAAGCGGAGTAAAGCAGGACAAGGCTTGTACCGAAGATAATTGCTGCGGTAAGATCGAGTGCAGTACCTTTAAAAGCGGCGAAAGCAACCAGAACTATAAGCGCGGCTACAGAAAGCAAAGCTCCTGTACCATGGGTAATTACATTCCAAAATTCTTCCTGTTTCCTGTTTCTCTTAGTCATGACCATCATTCTTATAACAAAGGTAAGCGATAGTCTTTTTTTGATTGTATAGAATTTGCAATATTTTGTTACAATCTAATCCGTAAAACTATAGTTACAGCGGTTACTATTTTTTACATTTGGAATTCCTAATTAACCAATATGCATACATGAAGCTACGATTACAATTTTCGGCATTGCTGCTGTCGGTGTTTATTTCGGGATATGCCCAGACATTAAAAAAAGATATAGTGAGGCTTGACCTTAAGATGCAGCTGAAATATTGTGAGGCGCACACCCTAAAAACTATGGCGGCTATCCCTGATGATGGCAAGTCATTGCCCAGAGGTATTCCCTTGGGTAGTAAAGACTGGAAGTATGTAGATTATAAAGACTGGACGAGCGGTTTCTGGCCGGGACAGCTATGGCTTGTTTATGAAACTTCAAACAATAAAAAAGTACTGGCTGCCGCCGAAAAATATACGCAATACCTGTTACCCCTGACAAATTCAAAAGCAACGGATCATAATCTGGGCTTTCAGATATTCAGCAGTTTTAAGAATGGCTATGAACTGACCGGTAAAAAAGAGTACAAAGAAGCTGTGCTTCGCGCTGCTGATACGCTGGCAACGCTATTCAATCCTAAAATAGGTACACTGCAATCGGGATCTCATAATACGACCATAGATAATATGGTGAGCCTTGAACTTTTATTTTGGGCTGCCAAGCATGGAGGCGGTAAGGAACTCTCTAAAATCGCAGTAAAGCATGCCGAAACTACAATGCAAAATCATTTCAGGCCTGATTTTACTTCTTATCAACTTGTAGCCTATGATCCTGAAACCGGACAAAAGATAAAAGGGTTCACTGCTCAGGGCTATGCCGATGAAAGTATGTGGGCAAGGGGACAGGCATGTGCCATTTATGGCTTTACAATGGTATATAGAGAAACCGGAAACCGTAAATTTCTTGATTTTGCACACAAGATTACCAGAGCTTACCTTGACAGGCTTCCGTCAGACCTGATACCCTACTGGGATTTTAACGATACCGATCCGCAGGCAACAAAAGATGCATCGGCAGCGGCCATAACAGCTTCGGCATTACTCGAACTGGCTACTTTTACCAAAGACAGCAAGCTTAAGCGCGAGTATGAAGAAAAGGCTATGAAAATGATAACAGAACTTACCAATAAATACCAAAGCAGGTATGATAATGATGCTTTACTGCTTCATTCCACAGGAAATAAACGTGCCGGAGAAGAGATCAACAGTTCTGTTATCTATACAGATTACTACTATATGGAATGCCTTGCGAGGCTTGAGAAGTTAATGTGGGTAAAACGTTTCTTTTAGAAAATAGATGATGAGGTACAATACAATTGAAAAGACAGGTTTTAAGGTCAGTGAGATAAGCTTTGGCTGTATGTCGCTTAAAAGCGATGGTAAGGATAATGATACTATAATAAGCAAAGCAATAGACAGCGGCATTAATCTTTTTGATACGGCCGACCTTTATGAAAAAGGTGAAAATGAAAAGCTTTTAGGCCATGCCCTTAAAGGCAAGCGTAAAGATATTTTTATCTCTACGAAAGTAGGCAATCGCTGGAGAGAAGACGGCAGCGGATGGGACTGGTGTCCGCGAAAGGAATATATACTCAAAGCGGTTGATGAAAGCCTGAAAAGGCTGCAAACCGATTATATCGATATGTACCTCTTACATGGAGGTACTATGGATGACCCGATGGATGAAAGTATTGAAGCTTTTGAGCGCCTGGTCGATATGGGTAAGATAAGAAGTTACGGACTTTCATCAATACGTCCGAATGTAATAAGGGAGTTTGTAAGCCGCTCCAATATTGCAGCAGTAATGACGCAGTACAGCTATTTGGACCGCAGGCCCGAAGAGGCAACGCTTGAGTTACTGCTTCAGTATAAAATAGGTATTTTAGCCCGTGGCAGTATAGCATCAGGGTTGCTTATTGGTAAGCCAGTAACCGATTACCTTAATCTCAAGGCAGCCGAAATAGAAACCATACTACAAGAACTGAAGCATCATTTGCCGGAAGGCAGGACTTTGCAGGAAACAGTAGTGCGTTATGTTGCTGATAATCCTGCCATAACTACAGCAGTTGCGGGTATCCGTACGCTACAGCAGCTCGAAGATATGATAATAGCAGGTAAAACATTACCTTTGACGATACAGGAACGTAAGCAATTGCAGGTATTATGGCATGGTAACGCGTACCAGGAACACCGATAAATAACAAACAAAACAAGATAGACAGCTTCCCAATATGGAAAACGTTACGATTATAATCATGATGCTGTTTGGCATCGCTTTTTTAGGGTTGCTGAGCAACAGGTACAATTTTCCTTTCCCGATAGTACTGGTACTATGCGGAATCGTGATCAGTATTATTCCGGGGCTTCCGGTAATAGCCCTGAGCCCTGATATTGTATTTGTAATATTCCTGCCGCCTTTGCTGTACCATGCTTCGTGGCATACCAGCTGGCACGACTTTAAAGGCGCCATACGCCCCATAAGCCTTGCAGCTATCGGACTGGTACTGTTTACTACACTGGCTGTGGCTGTAGTTGCCCATGAACTTATAAATGATATTAGTTGGGCACTTGCCTTTTTGATAGGTGCTATCGTTTCTCCTCCCGATGCGGTTGCGGCAACGTCGATAACCAAAGGATTGGGGCTCAATCCAAGACTACTTACAATTCTTGATGGTGAGAGCCTTGTAAACGATGCCAGCGGCCTTGTAGCCTATAAATATGCTCTTGCTGCTGTTGCCGCGGGCAATTTTGTATTTTGGGAAGCCGGGCTTAATTTTTTGATTGTTGCAGGAGCCGGCATATTAATTGGATTGGCATTGGGATATGCGATGTACCTTGTTCATAAAAAGTTTGTTTGTGACCCGATTATAGAAGTCACGTTTACTTTCCTTACACCATTTGCGTCTTATCTTATTGCTGAGCATTTCCATTTTTCGGGTGTGCTTGCCGTGGTAACGACTGGTTTATACCTGTCATACAGGGCAGGGGAGATATTTTCCCACCAAAGCCGTGTCATGGCAGTAACCGTATGGGATGTAGTTGCCTATATACTTAACGGGCTTATATTTATCCTGATTGGTCTGCAAATGCGCAATATAATGGACGGTATAGGCGATTATTCTACAGCGTCGTTACTTTTATGGGGAGGCATAATAAGTCTTGTGGTAATTGTAGTGCGGTTTTTATGGGTAGTTCCTGCAACTATGCTTCCACGTTTCTTTAGCAAAAAGATTCGTAAAAATGAGGATTTCGATCCACGGAACATGGTGGTGTTCGGATGGGCAGGGATGCGTGGAGTGGTATCTATGGCTGCTGCACTGGCAATACCATTAACATTAAAAAGCGGGGAAGCTTTCCCTCATCGCAGTCTTATCATTTACCTTGTTTTCTGTGTTATCGTTTCTACCCTTGTATTATTGGGACTTACGCTGCCGTGGGTCATCAAGAAACTGAAGATCGAGCCGTATTCTATCTATGCTGAAGAATATGTAGTACGCAACAACATTGTATCTTTTGCTATTACGCACATAGAAGATAACTATTCGCTGCTGCAGGACGAATTGCTCAATAATATTAAAAGCAAGTATGAGGTGAAGTTCAACCGACTGCAAAAAACGGAACTTCCGGCACATTTCTTTGGAAAAGGCGAAGTGCTGGCCACTAATATTTTTAACGAATATACCCAATTGCAGATAGACCTGCTTAATGTAGAACGCAGAAAGATAGATGAGCTGCACCGCCAGGGCAAAGCCAGCGAAGAGATATTACGCAAAATAGAACGTGAACTCGACCTTGAAGAAACCAGGCTGAATATGGATATGTATGAGGGGTAGTTTTTAGTTTGCCTTCAGTTTTTCATCCACACTCCACTTATAATTCTCTATAGCCGAAAGCAAAAAGGCCGCAGCGCTACAGGTAAATACCGAGTAATTGAATGGCGACCTGTATCCGGCAAAGAACAGCATGCTTAGTGCAAAGGTAAGTGTCAGAACGCCACTGCCTATAGCTGCATATTTTGTTTTGTAGCCAATAATGAGCATAATCCCAAAGAGCACTTCTGCTATAGAAGCTATGCCACCCAGTACATTCGCTATGCTATTGCTCAGATAGGGCATCAGTGAATTAGTGTAATCTACAAAATTACTCCAGTTGCCCCAACCAACATTAGGTGAACCGGGAAGTCCTAGCATCCCTAAACGATCCATAACCGGAAGTATAAAACCAATACCCAACGCCATGCGCAGATAAAGCTGAAATGTGTTTTTCATGCGTGATAAGTGTTTGTTATTCTACAAAATTGAGGTTAAGTTATGTCAAAAAACTTAATGTAGATTAAGAAATGATGTAGGCAATTGGTCATTTTTAACTAAAATTTGTCCGCTATTTTTGCCGAGGCAATTCAATTATGTAATAATTTTATAGGCTATGGAAACAAATAATAAAAAAGGCTTCATATTCAGGCAATATGAGGCTCCCTATGTGTCTCCGTTTGACAAACTCTTCGAGATTTTTACCGAACTTATAACATATACCTCCGGCGATCTTGACGAAGCGCTGGACTGGCTGCGACAGCTGGATAAAGAATATAAGCTTACCGACGAAAACTATACCGTAGACGATTTTATTGAAGACCTTAAAAAGAAGGGGTACATAAAAGACGAAAAAAAGGACGATGGCTCGGGCGGAATGAAAATTACGGCAAAGACAGAGAGGTCGATCAGGCAGCAGACACTTAACCAGATTTTTGGAAATCTAAACAGGAGCGGGGCAGGCAATCATAAAACAAAACATTCCGGCACTGGCGACGAACATACCGGAGAATTCAGGGAATATCATTTTGGCGATGGGCTCGACAAAATTGCCCTGACCGAAAGCCTTAAGAATGCACAGGTGAACAATGGTGTTGATAGCTTTATGCTTACCGAAAACGACCTCATTGTTGAGGACTCACATCACAAAGCCCAGATGAGTACGGTACTGATGATAGACATCAGCCACAGTATGATATTGTATGGCGAAGACCGTATTACTCCTGCTAAAAAGGTTGCAATGGCTTTGGCGGAACTCATCACGACACGCTATCCTAAAGACACGCTGGATATACTGGTGTTTGGTAACGATGCATGGCCTATTGCCATTAAAGATCTGCCATATTTACAGGTAGGCCCATTCCACACTAATACGGTAGCGGGATTACAATTGGCTATGGATATGTTGCGCCGTAAGCGTAATACCAACAAGCAGATCTTTATGATTACCGATGGCAAGCCGAGCTGTGTTAAAGAGAAAGACGGCAGCTATTACATGAACAGTAACGGCCTTGACGAATATATAGTTGACCAATGCTACAATATGGCAGGTCAGGCAAGGAAACTGCACATACCTATAACCACATTTATGATCGCAAACGATCCTTACCTGCAGCGGTTTGTAAACCATTTTACAGAGGCAAATCAGGGTAAGGCTTTTTATACAGGACTGAAAGGCCTCGGAGAGATGATCTTTGAGGATTATGAGACCAACAGGAAAAAAAGAATCAAATAAGAATTACAGAAAAGGAACGATGAATATAGAAAAGATAAAAACGCTTGGCGAATTAAAGAAAGCCGGATACAAAAGCATTAGCATTAAAGACGAATTAAGAAATAACCTGAGAACCAAAATAAGCAAAGGCGAAACCGTTTTTGAAGGTGTATGGGGTTTTGAGAACACGGTAATACCTGAACTGGAACGTGCCATCTTATCGCGCCACAACATTAACCTGTTAGGATTGAGAGGACAGGCAAAGACAAGGCTGGCAAGGCTTATGGTTAATCTTTTGGATGAATACATTCCGTTTGTGGAAGGTTCTGAAATTAACGATGATCCGTTAAATCCAATCTCGCGTTTTGCAAAATCGCTTATTGAAGAAAAAGGTGACGATACCCCGATAAGCTGGCTGCACCGCAGTGAGCGATTCTATGAAAAACTGGCAACACCCGATGTTACCGTCGCTGATATTATAGGAGATATTGATCCTATTAAAGCAGCTAACCTGAAACTATCGTATGCCGATGATAGGGTTATTCACTTCGGGATGATACCACGTGCCAACCGCTGCATATTTGTTATAAACGAATTACCCGATCTTCAAGCGAGGATACAAGTGGCATTGTTCAATATATTACAGGAAGGCGATATCCAGATACGTGGATTTAAAGTCCGCATGAACCTGGATCTTCAGTTTATTTTTACCGCGAATCCTGAAGATTATACGAACAGGGGAAGCATAGTTACCCCGCTGAAAGATCGTATCGGATCACAGATATTAACGCATTATCCCGAAACGGTTAAGATAGCAAGGACTATAACGGAACAGGAAGCCAACCTTGACGGACGCCAGAGTGAGTTTATTCATGTGCCTTCACTGGCAAAAGACTTGTTAGAGCAAATTAGTTTTGAAGCCCGCGAAAGCGAATTTATCGATTATAAAAGCGGAGTAAGCGCCAGGATGAGTATCACGGCTTTTGAAAACCTGCTTAGTACTGCCGAAAGAAGGGCATTGCGTTCGGGTGATGATAAGACAACAGTAAGGCTTTCTGACTTTATGGGGGTTATCCCGGCAATAACCGGTAAGGTAGAGTTGGTATATGAAGGAGAACAGGAAGGTGCAGCCGTAGTTGCGGAACATCTTATTAGTGAAGCTGTAAAAACATTGTTCCCTGATTTCTTCCCTAAGATCGAAAAGCTTGAAAAAAATCCTGAAAAAGGGCCATATCAGGAAGTGATTGACTGGTTCTTTAATGAGAGCGGCTTTGAGT
This sequence comes from Flavobacterium hauense, assembly GCF_054457175.1. Taxonomy (NCBI): domain Bacteria; kingdom Pseudomonadati; phylum Bacteroidota; class Flavobacteriia; order Flavobacteriales; family Flavobacteriaceae; genus Flavobacterium; species Flavobacterium hauense. The sequence goes on along the minus strand of NZ_JBTKVX010000003.1, from coordinate 38,953 downwards.
TGCCGGATGATGCTACCGATAAGGAATACAAAAAAATGCTGGATTCTATTATTCCGTTGAAACAGCTGGTATTGAAATATCAGCCGAATGCAGCCAAAGAAGACCAGTATTTTCTTAAGGAGTTTATTCTTTGGGGGCTTTCGGAGTTCAAGAAGCTTAGTAAAGACCGCTATACCGAAGGTTATCAGTTTAAGGACTTGTATGGCAGTTACATAAGTAAGAACTTATAATAATAAATAAAAATTGAGAGCCCCGCTATAGCGGGGCTCTCTTATTTGGCATAATGCCAGAAACAGCTGTGTTGTTTGTTTGTAGTTATCTCGATGAGCGATTGCCGTTTTTAGAAAAAGGGCGTGCAAAATAATACAAGATTTATACACAGCCTTTCCATCAACCAAACATTTATTAGGGGTGGCAAGCCACGAAAATTATTGTTTGATAAACTGTAGCTCAATAGCCAGTTTTACTTCTTCACCAACCAGTACTCCACCGGTTTCAAGCGCTGCATTCCAGTTAAGGTTCCAGTCTTTGCGGTTTATTTTTCCGTTAAGTACTAAACCTGCTTTTGTATTTCCCCACGGGTCTTTCTGTGTTCCTCCGAATTCAGCTTCAAGGGTAATTTCTTTCGTTACACCATGTAGCGTAAGGTTTCCTGTAAGCTTATAATCTCCTTCAGATATTTTTTTGAATGCTGTAGCTTCGAAAGTAATTTTTGGGAATTGATCAGCATCAAAAAAGTCGGCACTAAGCAGGTGGCCATCACGGTCTGCACTGCCTGTCGTTAAAGAGTTAATATCTCCTGTAAACTCGATTTTCGCATCTTCAAAATTGTCGCCATCAGTCTCTATAGTAGCGCTGAAGTTTTGGAACTGACCTGAAACATTAGTAAACATCATGTGTTTTACTTTAAATCCTATTTCTGAATGTGTTGGGTCTATTACCCATTTAACTGTAGACATATTATTGTTTTTTAAAAGGTTGATATATTAATTATTTGTTGAGACAAAGTTGGCACTTTGCTAATCCCTGTGCATTGAACTGGGACAAGAAAAATAACACGGATATAACATTCAAATTTTTGGCCAAACAATGGTTTTGTTGTTAAGTTGTTTGTATTTAAGTATTTATGGAATAATATAAATGTACGCTTCAACGATATTCCGCAAATAAACGTAAGGCTTCAACGAAATAGGGTTGTAAATTTAATTTTTTGTAAATGTTTTAAATTCAGAACTATATGTTTTTTTAACGTAGGGGAAAACTTAAAAATGCGGGTGAATGTACTGTAGTTAAAAACGGGTATTTATACGTGGTTTAGGCTAATAGGTTATCTGTAATTTGGCTATTCCAATTTTAGCAAAAAATTAAGGGTCAGAACTTAAGCCGAAATTGTAAGGAAAATAACTTTCCGCAAATTCTTACAGGGGAAAATCAGAATTATGATATATAAAGCATTACAGGTAGTGACCGGGCAACTGAACGGATACTTAAAATTGTCTTTTAAGTTACGTGAAGATATTGCATTCCTTTCGCCTATAAAAGACGAAGATAAGGTGTATCCGTCCAACCGTGTGAGTATAACACTGGTAGGGCTGGAAAGGGAAACATCGGGAGGCATCAGTTTTCAGAGGACTGCCATATCAGATACTGCCGTAAAGAAAACGGCACCGGCATGGCAGATGAATGTTAATATACTGATCTCGGTAATTTTTCAGGATAAGCAGTATGAGGAATCATTACAGATACTATCGGCCATACTGTCTTTTATCCAAAAGAATAACATGATAACGTCTCAGGATCAGTCGGTTTCTTTTGCAATGGATCCTGTTAACCTTTCTATTCAGGAACTGTCTAATTTATGGGGGATATGCGGCGACAGTTATTTTCCGTCGATGATGTGCAGGCTGAGGGTGTTGACTGTAGATGAAGGTGAGATACTTGATCTTTCGGCAATAATGAAAACCAGGGAGCTTAGTACAGGTAATAAAAGCAACGATCAGTAAGATGGATACTATTGCTACCTATACTGCCTGGATAACAATAAAGATAACACACGATTATTTTATAAAGGATAGGAACTGCATTACCATAGTTCCTACGCGGGAGACTCATAAAGCACTGACAAGAGCAGGAATCATAATTAAACAAACGGATAGCTGCACATGGTTGCTCTTAAAAGAAGAAAGTTTAAATGAGATAATAGAAGAAGACCTTATAGGAGCAATGGATTTTTGCCTGATGAATACGGATGCCGGGTTTTACTATTACACGGATAATAATGTAGCAGAAGGAAAACCTGTCTGGGAACTGGCTGCTGTAGGCAAGAACGGAATTTGGAAAACACTTACGGTTAATATTGACAGGACACTGCTGCAGCAAAAAGAAACAACAGTAAATATTGTGATCAGCAGTCCGAAGAAGTTCATGGAGTTTTTGATAATAGCAAAATCGGGAAACCGGCCGCCATTAACGATGAGGGAAGATAACGGCAAACTGGTTTTCAAACATTCGGATGTAGATTTTCCGGGCGAGCCACAGCCGGTATACAGGTTCGTAACAGACAAACCGGTTGCATTGAAAGAAGTATACAATTATAGCATACAGCTGTGGGAAATAAAAGAAAGCGGGGAGAGCCTTTTAAGCAATAATATTCCTTTTCCTAAAACTACTGCCGCATCAATGATCAATTCACAAAACACCATTTCAAGCTATTTCTATTTTTAATTTTAAACTATAATAATTATGAGTGCAATGAAAACACCCGGAGTATATGTCGTTGAGAAGAACGCGTTCCCTAACTCCGTAGTAGAGGTGGCAACAGCGGTACCGGCCTTTATAGGTTATACCAGGTTTGCCCTGAATGGAACAAAATCTTTACACAAAACGCCCTGGAGAATAAGCTCCCTGGCAGAATTTGTACAGTATTTTGGTGATAAGCCGGATGCAGTGTTTGGTTTTACTGAAACTGATGATAACAAGTCTTTTATCTCATTAAATGCAACAGGAATTTCTAATGGCTTAAAAAACAGTAAGGCAACTTATGAAATAGCTTTTGCAAATGCCAAGGGTGTTGCTGATGCAGCAGTAAAAGCTGAAGCCGATGTTACTGCAGATGAAGATAGTACTGACGAGCAAAAAACAGCTGCCGCAAATGCAACAAAAGCTGCTCTTAAAAAACTGGCAGCAGTAGCATCTGACTATTCAGGATCAGCCACAGACCTTGTAGGTGTCCTAACAGAAGCAGGAGTTGAAGCAGAGGTAACTAAGCCGGTTTCAGATGCAGTTAAAGCCGTTACGGTTATTACTACAGATTTTTTAACCGATGCTCCTGCAAAGAAAACATCTGACCTTGATACAGCGAGTAAAGCTGTGATTGCCGCTGTTACTGCATTGGATATCACTACAGCAAAGGTAAAATATTATAATGCATCAAGAAGTGACAAGTATAACCTTTATTATAATATGAGGTTCTTCTTTGCAAACGGAGGAGGTCCTTGTTACGTAGTTTCTGTAGGTAACTATGGCGACGATTTTGAAAGGGATACATTGTTAAGTGGTATCGACCCTCTTTTAAAAGAGCAGGAGCCTACAATGGTTATTGTACCGGAAGCAGTAAAACTGGATAACTCTCAGGATTGTTACGATATCCAGACAGCAGTATTAAAACACTGTGGCCTTGGCATGAACAGGGTAGCTATATTGGACGTATATGATGGCGATAAAGAAAGGACCGACCCGATCGCAGGTGATGTTGTAACTAACTTCAGGATGGCAATAGGTACTGAATTCCTTGATTATGCTTCGGCTTACTATCCATGGTTACATACTTCCGTTGTTTCTGAAAATGAAATTACATTCAGAAACATTGCTCCGGATAACCTGGGCAGCTTTAAAAATGCTTTAAAATCATCGGCACCAAATCTTGGAAAATTTATCGATGATATGTCAAGCGATGACCAGACTTTGCAGGACAATGCGCATAAAGTGCTTTACAAACAGAGTGCATTATATGCAACTATTGTAAAAGGTATGCAGGAGCAGATAAATCTTTTACCGCCTTCGGCAGCTATGGCAGGTATTTATACGCTTACTGACCATACTAAAGAAGTTTGGAAAGCTCCGGCTAATACAGGTATCTCAAATGTTATCAGTACAGCGGTGAATATTTCTTATGCAGACCAGGAAGACCTTAACGTACCTCAGGATGGTAAAGCAATAAATGCTATTCGCTTCTTTACAGGAGAAGGTATTAAAGTTTGGGGAGCAAGAACCCTTGACGGAAATTCGCTGGACTGGAGGTATATCAATGTACGCCGTACTATGATCATGCTTGAGGAGTCTATTAAAAATGCAGCCAAAGCATTTGTATTCGATCCTAATGTAGCTAATACATGGGTGATTGTACGCAGTACGATAAGCAATTTCCTTAACGGAATATGGAAACGTGGCGGCCTTGCAGGTGCTGTACCTGAAGATGCCTTTAGTGTTCACATAGGTCTTGGTGATACTATGACACCGGATGACGTACTGGAAGGTATCATGAGGATTACTGTACTGGTAGCGATTTCACGTCCGGCAGAATTCATCGAAATAACCTTCATGCAGCAAATGCAAAAAAGCTAATTAATCAAAAAAATATATAATCATTAAAAATTACAATCATGGCAGGAGATAAACAAGATAATGTATGGCCGTTGCCAAAGTTTTATTTTCAGGTAAAAATAGGCGATAAGGAAATTCCTTTTCAGGAAGTTTCGGGGCTTGACATCGAAGCACAGATAATAGAATACCGCCACGGCAACAGTAAAGAATTCTCTACTATAAAAATGCCGGGTATCAAGAAAACAGGTAATGTTACCCTTAAAAAAGGAATTTTTGTTAAGGATAACGGTTTTTGGGACTGGTTCAATAAAATTAAGATGAACACAATCGAAAGGCAGACAATTGTTATTAATCTTCTTGACGAGGCAGGTGCACCTACAATGGTATGGACATTAATCAATGCATGGCCAACCAAAATTACGGGTACTGATATGAAGTCTGACGGTAATGAGATTGCTGTAGAAACCATAGAGGTAGCTCACGAAGGTCTTACAATTGCTAACGGATAAAACCTGATAGATTGGCAAATACAGGATGGGATTTACCCGTATCGTTTTACTTCAGGGTAAAGATAGGCAATGATGAATTTGCTTTTAAGGAAGTATCCGGTCTCTCAGCAGAAATGGAGACAGAAAAAATTAGTGAAGGGGGCGTGAATAGTTTCACGCACCTCCTTCCTAAACAACTAAAACACAATAATCTTGTACTGAAACGTGCATTGATGCCTTTAAAAGGGAGTGAAGTAAAATGGATACAGCGCATACTTGAAGGTGATTTTTCGTTGATGATAAGCACCAGGACCATATCAATACAGTTGCTTAACAACGAAGGAAGTACAATATATACCTGGACCTGCCAAAATGCATATCCGGTAAAGTGGGAAGTTGAAAAGCTTGATTCTGAAAAGAGTAATATTCTTATCGAATCGCTGGAATTTGCATATACCACGCTGAAAAGATTATAAACTCAGATAAATGGCTATTACTATTAAAGAAATACACGTAAAGGTAACTGTAGAAAGTGATTCGAGCAGGAATGGTGCCGATGAAGAAACTTTGTTGCAAATGAAGCGCGAGATCATAAAAGAATTGAAAGAAACCATGCGTAAAGAAAAAATTCTGAAAAACGAAAGATAATGGAACTGGAAAAATTGCAGATCATTGGATATACCGACTCTACCTATACTACAGAGGAGAGTGGGAGGCAGTTTGCAGTACAGATAAATCCGTCGACCATAAAAATAAAGAAAAACATAAAATACGATTCTGTATACACGCTGGGTAAAGAAAAGAAACCGGCTAAGTATAAGAATCATGAGCCGTCGGGATTGTCTTTTGAAATTATTCTTGATGATACAGGTGTAATACCGGGACAAAAGAAAAAGATACAAGATCTTATCCAGCAGCTTGAGAAAACGCTTTACAGGATAAATGCCGAAAGCCACGAGCCGGGGTATGCCAAAGTTGCGTGGGGAAGCCTGCTTTTTCATGGCAGGGTAAACTCCCTCAGCTACGATTACACGCTGTTCGCACCCAATGGTTTGCCGCTGAGGGTAAAAATATCGCTCTCGTTTGTAGAGCATTACAACAAGGACAGTTCTATTAAGAATTCTCCGGACATATCCAGGGTTATATTATTTAAGGCGGGAGATACTATTCCTCTTTTTTGCAATGAGATCTATGGCGATGCTTCATATAGCTATGATATTGCAAGATATAATAATCTGGAAAGTTTTAGAAATGTAAAACCGGGAACTAAAGTTATGTTTCCACCATTAGTAAGAAAATGAGTCAGTCTCCGGATATAGGTGCCGATGGTCTTGTAACCTTTACTATTTCAAGTGAAGGTTCACCAATAAAAGATTCATTCGGATTAGTTTCAATAAAAGTAAGAAAAGAAGCCAACAGGATTGGCTGGACAGAGCTTGTAATATCAGCAGGAGATATGCCTGCCCAGGACATACCGGAAAGTGACGACGAAACGTTTGCTCCGGGTAAAGTCATTAGTATTGAGGCAGGTTATGCCAACACGAATACCGTGATTTTTGAAGGCATGGTTACAGGGCATAATATCGAGATCAATGCCGAAGGTGCAACACTCAGGGTTGATTGCCGCGATTATGCTTTTCAGATGACGCGATTCAGGAATAACAGGGTATTTGAAGAAAGTACCGATAGTGAAGCCATAGATACCATTACCGGTGAATATGGCAAACTCAGCACCACTATAGACAGCACTGCGGCTAAATATAATACTATTGTACAATACTACAGTACCGACTGGGACTTTATACTTTCTAAAGCAGATGCCAACGGACTGATAGTAATAACAGAAGGCAAGGAAATGAAGATAATTAAGCCGAAAGTGACTGCATCGGCGGTGCTTAAAGTGACCTACGGCAATGATATGATGGCTTTTAACGGTGAACTTAACGCTGCTTATCAGCCTTCCGGGGCAACTGCTGTGGCCTGGGATGTTAATAAACAGGCAATAATAACCTCTGACGGGGCAATCCCAACATTAAATTCGCAGGGAGACACGACACCTGCCCAGCTTGCATCGGCTATTGAAAATAAAAAAATGACGCTGCAATCGACTATTGTTCCGGATAAAGCCACCCTGCAAGCATGGGCTGATGCCCAAATGCTAAAAACGGGAATGAGCCGTATTAGAGGAGAGGTAAAGTTTCAGGGAAGCGCTCTTGCGGTTGTAGGCTCTATAATAGATCTCGCAGGACTGGGTAAACGTTTTAACGGCGATGCCTTTGTAGGTAGCGTTTTGCATGAAATTGAAGATGGAAACTGGACTACAACTGTTGGCATGGGGCTTTCGCACCTGAATATGACTGATAATCCTGATGTTTCTGCAGCACCGGCTTCGGGACTATTACCGGGAATTCAGGGACTACAGATAGGTAAGGTGGTCAAGATAGATGAAGATCCTGATAAAGAGAATAAAATACAGGTAGAGATACCATTATTGCATGGAGAGAAGAACAATGTATGGGCAAGGCTGGCTAGTTTTTGGGCTAGCAGTACCTATGGTGCCTTTTTTATTCCCGATGTTGGAGATGAAGTTGTTCTTGGTTTTTTTAATGATAACCCCTGCAATGCAGTAGTATTAGGAAGTCTTTACAGCAGTACCATAGCACCATCTTCCGCAATTACAAAAGAAAATTTTACAAGAAGCATTGTTACCAAATCCAAACTCACAATGAAGTTTGACGAAGACAAGAAGGTTATAACTTTTGAAACTCCTGGTAAGAATATCATCGAAATAAATGATGACCAGAAATCGATAAAACTTACGGATCAGAACAGTAATAAAATAGTAATGTCAGATAGTGGCATTACGATTGAATCTGCCCAAAGCCTTACGCTAAAGGCAAAGACTGATGTTGAGATAAGTGCAGGAAGCAATGTGAGCATTAAAGCGGGTGCCAATGTAAACCTCAAAGGGGTTAATGTTGAGGCTTCTGCCGATATGGCATTTACGGCCAAAGGCAATGCCCAGGCCGAACTTTCGGCTTCGGGACAGGTTACTGTAAAAGGAGCTATTGTAATGATCAATTAACTAAAAAACACACGATTATGCCACCAGCAGCACGATTAACAGATATGCATGTATGCCCAATGGTAACTCCCGGTGTACCGCCTATACCACACGTCGGGGGGCCGGTTAGCGGCCCGGGGGTTCCTACTGTATTGATAGGTAAATTGCCTGCGGCAGTTATAGGAGATATGTGCACCTGCGTAGGTCCGCCTGATAGTATAGTTATGGGATCGGCTACAGTAATGATAGGAGGCAAGCCGGCGGCAAGGATGGGCGATACCTGTGCTCACGGTGGTTCGATAGTGATAGGTTGTCCAACAGTACTAATAGGAGGATAAATTATGGAAGACAGACTGTATTTAGGAACGGGATGGTCATTTCCACCGCATTTTATGAATGGAAGCCATAAAGGAGCCGTTTTGGTAAGTGGCGAACAGGATATTCGTGAGAGCCTGAGAATATTGCTATCTACATTGCCCGGTGAGCGCATTTTCAGGTTTGATTATGGTTGTGATATACGCCAATGGGTATTTTCTAAAATGAACCTTTCGGAAAAAACACTGATTACCGATGTGATCGAGCAGGCTATATTAATAGGAGAACCGCGCGTAATATTAGAATCTGTTGATGTGCATATTAAAGATGCTAATGAAGGTATTCTTGAGATACAATTATACTATATAGTAAAAGAAACTAACAGCCGCAGTAATATGGTGTATCCTTTCTATTTTAAAGAAGGTACTGATTTACATGGTATTCCCGACAGGACATAAAGGTTACAAATTATGGATAACAGCAAAGATGGTTTAAGCAGGAAGGACAGGCTGAAGCGAATAACTTCGGTCAGCCCCTTTTCGGCTCTGGATAATGGACAGGAATCGCTATTGGAGCAATCCCTGGAAGTTGCCCGCTTTCTTCGCTATTATAATTTAAACAAAGAGGCCGACGGTTATTTTGATGCTTTACTTGAGAGCAGTCGGGATCCTGATTTTTTTGGGAATACCCGTCCCGAAGTTGCCAATGGAATGGTGGAACCATCCCAGGCTTTGCTGCTTATATTTCTTGAAAACTTACATAAGACCACACAGGATTTTAATGAGCGCTGGAGGAAATATCCTTTATGGTACCTGAAGGATGTGCTTAAAGTGAAATCACTGCCCTTACTGCCCAATAAAACATGGATATCTCTGGAAAAGAAACCTTTTGAAACAGTAACAGTTAAGGAGGGTACGCGTTTTGTTACAACTAACAAAGCTGGAAGGCCGTTGTATTACAAAATTTCGGAGAGTATAGAACTTCTTGATACACAGGTGACGGAAGGGTATATCCTCAATTTTGAAAAAGACAATAAACGGGTTCCTGAAAAATACCTGGATTTTGTAACTGCCGTAAAGGTTAAGCAGCTGAAGTTACAGGGAAATGAAACGGATACATCTAAACATCTAAAAACAGTGGGGTTAAAAATAACCTCGCCCGCATTGCTTTTACGTGAGGGTGAACGGTCAGTTACCATTACTTTTTATGATGAAAATAACTGGACACAGTTTTTATTGAAGAATGTTGCCGGATTCATGGAGTATTTCAGTCATAAAGGTACTTCAATGCCTGATGAAGAATTTGCTGAATTTGCCTTAGCCAAATTTTTCAGTAATATTTTTTACCTGTCTGTAAGCACTACTGAGGGCTGGAAAAATATACCGGAATATACTGTAACCCGCGGAAAAGAAGAAAACAGCCTCGTGCTTAAATTTACCCTCGACGAAAGTTTCCCGGCTACATCAGGCTGTACGTTTGAGAAACATAAGTTTGTGTCTAAATACCCAAAACTTAATGTGCATCTGAATTTTGATGCATGGATGTATCCTTATTCGTGGATGAAGGAATTTATGCTTCACAAGGTAAAGATAGAGACAGAAGTCAGCGACATAAGTAATTTACATATTTACAACGAATTGGGAAAAGTAGACAGTTCAAAGCCTTTTACTCCTTTTGGGATCAATAACGAAAAAGGTTCCTGGTTTGCCGTGGGTAATTATGAGATGGCAATAAAGAACACAAAAAGCATTGATGTTGATATACAGTGGCGGCAGCTGCCACTGGACAAGACCGGGCTGTATGGCTATTACAGCCAATATGATAGTAATATTAACAATGCTTCATTTACGCTTCAGTCGAGATTTTTAACAGATTATGTATGGAAAGAAACTCCAAACAAGTCTAAATTTTATCTTTTTTCTACTGCAGGCAGAAAAGAAGGACAGCCAATTTATAATGCACCGCTTATAAATGAGACCCGTTTTGAAAACATTGATGTTGAAAAAATGCCGGTTGTAAAAATTGAGGAAGAAGAATATGAATTTAACCTGAAATCACGCTCGGGGTTTGTAGACTTTATCTTTGAAACTCCCGATATGGGATTTGGTGAAACGGTATACAGAAAGCTCTTTACCGAACAAATCATGAAGAGTGCCCGTAAAGACCAGAAATACCCAACGATAAACCCTCCGATCAATCCGTTGGTCGAAAGGATTACGCTTAGTTACAGGGCTGAGGATATTATTAATCTTCATGAAAATACCAGTAATAGTGATAGTGCAGTTGATTCTATCCTGCCCATAGACTCGCTTTCTACTTTTCCAAAAAGTACCAAAAAAGCAATTCCTTTTGCTGTAGATATAGAAGAAAGCAATTTGTTACTGGCATTAAAGAATGTTGTTCCGGGTAAATTGTTCAGCTTGTTTTTTGATTTTGTTCCTTCACTTGAAGAGATAGGCGAGCAGGATATACCTAACATAAAATGGTATATAGGCAATATGCGTAAATGGCAGCCTATGCCACCGGGTTTTATACAAAAGGACGAAACGAGAAGATTGTCGGTAGACGGACGAATGATGTTTATTATGCCGGATAGTATTGATGCATCATTATTTGACGCTGACGGCCAATTGTGGATAAGGGGAGGTATATCTATAAAGAACCAGACGGTTGTAATACCTAAGCTTCAGGCTGTTTATCTTAATGCCGTGTCTCTTGAACTTGAGCTTGATTTTAACGAAAATGATAAAGTTCCGTTTAAGGAAATAACGGCTAAACTTGAACCCGAAAAGAACATACCGGGAATAAACGATTTTAAACAGATAACGTCCTTTTATGATGGCCGTGAATATGAGACAGATCATGATATGTTCATAAGAATTTCGGAACATATTACCCATCAGGGCAAGGCGGTTACCCCGAGGGATTATGAAAGGATAACTTTACAGGCATTTCCTGACATCGCAAAGGCAAAATGTTACCGGGATCCTGATGACCGTAAAAGCAGCAATGTATACATGGCGATCATACCTTCGGGTAATTTTAATCGTCCATTGGCTTCAAATTATGCCATGGTTAAGATTGAACGTTTTCTCAGAAAACTTACAACAGCTTATGTAGCTAATATAAAAGTGACCAATCCCGTGTATGAGGAAATACTGGTGAGGGCTGTACTGAAATATAATGGGGAATACCTATCGGAAGCCCGCAGAAAGCAGATATTGCAAAAAATAAACAGTCTTATTGCGCCATGGCAGGGAAATGAAGCACTATTGCCTGAATTTGGCTATTCCATAAAACTGAGGGATATATATAATGCTTTATGCAGTGAGATTAAATCAGAGATAACGGTTGTTGATTTTGCTGTTATCAGGATAGAAAGGAATGGAGATGAGTATAAGCTATACGAATATACTGATCCGAATTTGACAATTACTCCTAAAAAACCAAATATCATATTTATACCCGAAACAGAACATATAATTCATATTGAGGGAGTTGATGGTGATTTTAAGCATCAGTTTGGTATTGACGAGATGAAGCTGGGGGATACATTTATCATTGAATAAAAACATTATGGCAAAATTAAACAGGGAAACTCTGGTGAACTATTTCAGTTCAGGGCAACGTCCTACAGGGGAGGCTTTTAAAAACCTCATAGAATCTACGGTTAACATACTTGACGATGACTTTTCTGAAAAACCCGATGCAGCTATTAAGGTTGCAGGCGACGGTAACGAAAGGGAAGTTATCTCTTTTTACAGGCAATCGGGTGAACCATCGCCGGACTGGACCATTTGTGTAGAAAATAATGGTGACCTAGTAATAAGCAGGCGACAGAATGAGGACCAATTTAAATCGTCTATCACTTTTAAAGATGATGGTGATATTGAGATAAACGGCAGGAATACCTGGATAAGTGGAGGCCGAAGGGGTGAAGCCCTGGAAATTGTACCTGCAGACGGAAAATGGCACAATATAAAAGAAAACCTCACTGGCATAAACATGTTTGAGGTTACAGCTGCTTACAGTGCCGCTTCAGGAAAACATAGTACGCTTATCGCATGGGCAACACATTGTTTTGGAAAAAGAAGAAAAATCAGGAGAATAAGACCCAGGACATTCTTTTTCTGGACTAATAAGATACGAATAAGATGGGTAAGGGTAAAAGATACCAACGGGCATAAGACCAAATGTACATTGCAGATAAGGACAAGGTATAATTGTGGTAAAAACAGCAGCATACAATGTTCTGTAACGCAATTATGGAGTAATTCACAAATGCCGGATTAAAAACAGTAAAGGATGTTTTTAGAAAAAAGGGAAAGAGAAGATAATTTTTATAAAGACCTTCAGGAAAGGACACTTGAGAGGCTGGAGCAGTTATGCGGTAAAGTCTGGACTGATTATAATATTCATGATCCGGGAATTACTATTGCCGATTATTTTAACTATGCTCTTTTTGAACTTAAGTATCGCCTGGATCTTCCTTTTCAATCGTATCTGATTGAAGGCAGCAGGAAAGAGGTACTCTATGGCTATAAAGGTTTGTTGCCAAAAGAGGAGTTATTTGCCGAAAGTATTGTTACAGAACGTGATTATGAAAAGTTGTTTATGAAGCACTTTTCCGTAATTTTAAAATGCATTGTTAGGCTCAACATAAAAACCAGGCTTTATGACATTTTTATTGTGACAAATAAAGATGTAAAAAACTCCGAAGAGGCATCTGCACAACTTGTCAGCGAAATTAAAAAGACCTATCATAAAAATAGGAACCTGTGTGAAAACATGGGTGAGATTATAATAGGATTTGACAAGCTTAAAGATTCCGCGCTTTACCAGAAAGAGAAACCGCATAGGAAAAACCTGTTTGAATTTCCGGAATTTGATGCGACACTTACTGAACAGGAAGATATAAGGCCTTATAGTGATAACTATCACTCAATCCAGTTTGATTTTCCTGAAAATTATGGCATTGGTGAACGTGGACTACCTGCAAAAACAGATTATATCGGTGAGGCAAAAATTCTTCAGCTTAAGGCATATCTTCTTATTTTTGATTTTCTTATTGCCGATATCCTGCAACAGTCCGGAAATGTAACTGATTTACTGGATTTTTCTGAACTTATACCTGAAAACACCCTGCCAGAAGTAATTATTCCTGAAGTGAGCCGCATTGTTGATGCCGACTTAAAACATCACAGCCGCTTAAGAGGAGACATATATTATAATCAACAAAAAGCAGCCTATTTTAATGTCCTTGACACTTTTTATGGAGAAGATACGCAGGCTATTTTTGGTTTAAAAAATTCAGTACCAAATACTGATATAAATGAAAAACGGGCTAAGCTTATCAGGAGCTTTCCACAGCTTAATGCCAGCCGTTTTTTATCTTTCAATATAAATGATGCTAACAGCACTCCGTCTATACAGCAGATGATGGAATCGATCACAAGTTTTCATGATGAAACAGAAGAGGTTGATACTTTCAGCAAATATGGCCTTCGAGTAATTAGTGACGAGGAGTTTTTTGAAAAATATAAATTTCTTCAGAATATGGCCTTTAGTATTGATATTAATGAAAATGCGCCATTGCTGGATGTTGAAGAGACAGATGTTGTATATGAAGAAAGGACTTTTCACAGGCTACGAATGAATATAAACCTGCTTTGGTACAATGTATTGTTCCAGAGTTTCCTGAAGTATGGCGACATAAGCAAACACTATAAGATACTTTGCCTGCTGGATGAAGAGTACCTGCTGGTATTCAAACATCCTGAAAAGAGTGAATGGATCAACATGGGACTTTTCTTTACCTCTAAGGAAAAGCTTATAGAAATGGCCAACCTCTTTTGGCAGTTTATAAGGAAGATTAAGCATAATGAGGTTTACAGCGGAATTTATTTTGTTGAGCATCTTATTTTGGCTCATGGTACCGAGGAAGAAAAAGATAAGCTCTCAATAGTTATGTCTGATGATCAGATAAAAGAAAAGAACAGGCACAACATAGAAAACATACTTTTTGAGAGATTGCCTGTGCATCTTGAGGTTGTGGTGGTTTATGTGAGCAGGGATCAGATGCATAATTTTGGCCATATCTATACCACATGGCGAAAGGCTTTGGCTTCGCATGACAGGGATGATATCAACTATTCATCAATAGCCGTAAGAGCATTTTTAAGCAGGAACGTTCATAATTCAAAACATATATAATGAACAGCATCGGAAAAATAGGGCTAAACTTTAAAGGCGAGAATGAAGCCTTTTTCCGTGCGTTATATGGTAACTGGGAGAGTTTTTATACAAAAAATATTGAAAGATCTACCGATGAGGTACTGAAACACTTTGACGATGATGAACTTGAAATAAAACTGGACTCTCTTGAGCTAGATCTCGGACACATAAGTGAAGCGCATTTTGCAGAAAGATTTGCCGAATTGTATAAAGAAAAGTTGGCGGAAGCCATACAGGAGCATCTTTATGAGACTTCGGGAACTAAGATTGAAAGGATTTCTAAAAGCAAGATGCTGTCAGAGATATTGTGCCATTTCTTGCTGTACGGTTCGCTACCCTGGAATGTAGAAGATAAATATAAGGACATCAATTATCTTTTTCTGCGGGTTATAAAGGAAGAGGGAGCTGTGCTTAAACAGTTCCTGCTTACCTATGGTCATTATACCAGCCTTCAGCAGCGCCTGGTATTTCAGCTTGAGGATGCATCGTTAGAGGAAGGTATAAGACTTATTGCGCCGGGAGAAAGTAGTTTTATTATTTCGTATGTACAGTTTTTACAATCGAAATACAAACAGATGGAACGCCCAGTAATAAAAGAATCGGTTCACAGGAATGTAGTGTGGGAAGTTGTGTACGCTTATCTGCTTAATAATCAGAGTTCATTTTTTAATAAAAAGAGTTTTATAAAGTATACTGTAAGGAGTCTTTCTGCCAGACACAATACTTCCTATGATCAGTTACTTAAAATTATAGCTACAGAACTGGAAAACAGGTATAGTAACGTTAAGGTAACCTCTGAACTATATTCTATCTTAAATCAGCTAAAGCGGGAAATACCAAAACAGATACTGGAAGGCACTGTGAGTGATATTGCGAAGTTATACCGTGTTTTGGCAGTGACACAGCAGCGCAACCAAAAGCAATGGAAAGACAATAAGGATGTACTTGTTGGCATCTTGAAAAAAGAAGACAGCTGCCGAAGGTTTTTGCAATACCTGGATGAAAACGAAATTATCCAATTGGTAAAGATTGTTGTCCCTAACGATTATGTTTTTATTACCACATACGCCAAGTCGTTAGACAGGCAAAAGGAGAAGGGTGTATTGCAGGGAAAAGCAGGCGGAGAGTTCAGGTTGCTCAAATGGCAGATTATATTTCCTATACTATTGGAAAGCAGCTCAGGGTTTAACCGCAAATATTTTGTTTTGAGAACGTTGAAAAAAGTAGCTTCCCATTATAATCTTGAAATTCATGAGATCCTAGCTTATTTCCTTTCGACAGAAAAAGAAAGGCTTACTCTTGATGCGAACCTAATTCTGTTGTTTGGAGAATTGTTCTCTGAATTACAATTGAAATCATTTCAGGAGAAAAATGAAGGTTTCACAAATGATCCTAAAGGGATAGTACAATACATCCGTACTAAGAAAGAACTTTCTGAAAATGAATTAGCTCAATGGAAGGTATTGCTAAGGAATACAGAATTCAGGGAGAAGATTCTTAGTGAGCTTACATCTGAAGCAGAGCACAATAATTTTATAATTATGCTTTTCCCTCAGCATAGCAATGTAATCGTTTCCTATTCTAAAAGTCTGGATATATACCAAAAGAAAAAAGCTTTAGAGGGCAGAACGGGCGGAAAATTCATGCAGTTGAAATGGAAATTTATCCATGCTGTACTTTTTGAGCCGCAACAACAGGTATTTAATAAAAAATACTTTGTAAACCGTGTCCTTTTAAGGATAGCTGCGCACTACAACCTGAAAGTGGAAGAACTGATCGTGTTCTTTTACAAAGAAGTTATAAAACCGGGAAATATTTTTCCTTTTGAACTTATAAAGGTATTAAAGGAACTTTATGATGAACAGTTAAAAAAAACAATACAGCAAGGAATATCGGCTGTAAAAACTAAGACACAATCCTTACCGGAAGAAATAGCTAAGAAACGATTGTTGTATTATTTTGGAACTGACTCGGCACTCTTCTTTTTTATCAAAGCTCTGGCTAAAGAGCATGAATATGTAGCATTTATTGAAGAGATACTGAAAGCTGAAATGATTTTAAGGCGTCAGGTTGCGGCTGAATTAGGTATTGAACCAGATAACAAGCGGCTGCTTCAGTTACTGATGAGGTTTTCGGGAGAGTATCTTGCTGTAAACCGTATAACCATCATGGAACAGGTAATGGTGTATTGGTTTGCATTAATAAGTAAAAATGGTAAACGTCCGCTTTTTGAAAGTAGGGTGCAGGAGATTGCCAAAACGAATAAGCTGATAAAGGAAACACTTAGCACTATTGCTGAATTTTCTGAAATTATAAATGACGGCATAAATAAAAATGAGAGTACTATGGACAAAGAGGAATTAAAATCAAAGAAAGAAGAGCTACCCAAAGAAGAGAAGTTGTCGACTTTTGTCTCTAATGCCGGGTTGGTACTGCTGTGGCCTTACTTGCCAAGGCTTTTTGATATGTTGTCGCTTACCGCTGATAATAAGTTTATAGACAATGAGGCACGCATAAGAGCAATTTTTGTGATGCAATATGCTGTATTTGGAATGACTGAATTTGCCGAGCATGAGCTTGAACTGAATAAGTTGCTTACAAGTCTTGAAGCTGATACAGCCATACCGTTATCGATAGAGCTTACCGATAATGAAAAAGATATTATAAATGGTTTGCTTAATGCTGTGATACAGAACTGGAGCAAACTGAGTAATACATCAATAGACGGACTACGTGGCAATTTCCTGATTCGTAATGGAAAACTGGAGGAACACGAGGATTTTTACCAGCTAATAGTTGAAGAAAGGGCTTATGATATACTCTTGGGCTCATTACCATGGAGCATAAGTACGGTAAAATTTAGCTGGATGGAGAAGGGTATCAACGTGAAATGGAGATAATTCTGAAATTATGAAAACACAAGTTCAACAGCCTAAAGCAGCGGAAACGGTTCAGCCAAAAGCAGAAAAGCAGGCTTCGGTAGAAACTATTTTGGCAGGTTATAATAGTCCGCTACAGCGAAAAACGGCGGAAGAAGAACCTTTGCAAAAGAAAGAAAACAATACCGGATTGCCCGACAATTTAAAATCAGGGGTTGAGAACCTTTCAGGCTACTCCATGGATGATGTTAATGTGCACTATAATTCGTCACAACCGGCAGAAATGCAGGCCCACGCCTATGCTCAGGGAAGTGATATTCATATTGCGCCCGGACAGGAACAGCACCTGCCTCATGAAGCCTGGCATGTTGTACAGCAAAAGCAGGGCAGGGTAAAGCCTACTATGCAAATGAAAGGCAAAGTAAATGTAAATGACGATGCAGGCTTAGAAACTGAGGCAGATGTAATGGGAGCTAAGTCTTTGCAGAAGACGCATAAAAATGAATCTGAAATGCCCTCGTCGATAGGAACAAGTTCAGTTAATACCTATCAGCTTGTAGCTATAAAAGGCAAACTTTTAAAAGAGGTAAAAGGTTGGGCTAAAGGTAAAACAGAAGAGGTTATAAATTGGTTTTTAGAAGACACTGATGAGACGGCTGTTAGAGCAGCTTTAGAAATGGATTTCGCTGTTTGGTGGAAAAATGTCTACATGAATGATGGGTCTGTTCCTAAAGTAATAGAAGCTGATCCTTATAAAGAGGTTAATAAAAAAATTAAAACATCACCCTATAAAGCTAGTTTTGACAAATTTACTGATACCGATAAGGATGAAATAATAGCGACTCATGAGGCAACTACTAATTGGCCAAATTCAATAAAAACAGTCTATGACACAATTATTACACCAAGAGCAGAAAGAGAAGTAAGAGATGCTCGGGTGGCTAAATTTGTAAATGCAAAAACAGCAGGAGATGCAATTTTTACGGCAGGTCTGGTTAAAGACATATGGGATTGCACATGGTCTGTTGTTAACTCCACATCGCCTAAAAATGTAACTCTTCCGATTGCTCATACCGATGGTAATATTGGAGTAGCCGTTACAGCGTGGCGGGCAGTGAATAAAACTATAGATTCTTTAGTTGGTGCGGCAGATGATCTTTCTATTACTGATATCCATGTTCCTGGAGGAGCAAATTTTATAGAAGATAAATCTACAAGAGCAGTTAATCCTGACCCTAACCGTGGAAGACAGGCAGATTTTAAATCAACATGGGACAATCTGGATGTGAATGTTCACGTAGATTCGACAGTACGACATTAACCCTAATATGTTTAGTTTATGAAAAATTATAAACAACCTTCGAAAAAGGCTGAGACTGTACAGCCAAAAGCGGCTAAGCAGGCAGCTGCCAATGCTATAATAAATGACTATAAAAGCAGTATTCAGCTAAAAGCTGCAGAAGAAGATGAACTGTTACAGGGAAAGTTTGATACAGCCCAATTGAAAGGCAATGAAGAAGGTGAACTGCTTCAGGGAAAGTTTGATACCACTCAACTGAAAGGCAATGATGAAGAATTGCTTCAGGGTAAGTTTGACACAGCACAGTTAAAAAATGTGGAGGATGAAGAGCCTTTGCAAAAAAAGGAAAACAATACCGGATTGCCCGACAATTTAAAGTCGGGGGTTGAGAACCTTTCAGGCTACTCCATGGATGATGTTAATGTGCATTATAATTCGTCACAACCAGCCGAACTTCAGGCGCATGCTTACGCCCAGGGAACTGATATTCATGTTGCTCCGGGACAGGAACAGCATTTACCTCATGAGGCGTGGCATGTAGTGCAACAAAAACAGGGCAGGGTTAAGCCTACGATGCAGATGAAAGGCAAAGTAAACGTAAATGATGATGCAGGATTGGAAAATGAAGCGGATACAATGGGTGCGAAGGCCCTGAATACAACTGAGAAGGGATCGATAACACAAATGAAATCAGTAAGTGAGCCAACTGTCCAGCTTATTAAAGCAAGTGGCCTTGCGCAAATAGGTTTTAAATGGTTTGCAAAAGTGTGGATGGATAAGGATAGTAATCCTCAAGAAAAGCAGCTCATTTTTGCACAGGTTGAAAAAGAAACAGGTTTTAAGATGGGGACAGTGTTTCAAAAGTACGATCCATTTATCAGAGGAGGTGGGTCTTATGTTAATCTTGTAAAAAAACTAGATAAGAATCATGCTAAAATATTTTTGCAATTCCTTAATGATGAAATTGATTTAGACAGTTTGGATGGTGAGCTTGAAAAACTGGCAGTAATAGTATGTATTGCTGAAGTAGGTAGGGGATATAGTTTTTCCGTTTTTGGAGATTTACGCAGATACTTGCAGGACATTATTGATGGAAAAGACAAATGGAGTAATGTTAAAGAGCGCTTTGCACCTTCATTAACCTATAAGGAAGATAATAAAGACTTTGTACCGGAAGAAGATGAAGAAAGTGAAAGTTATCATTCTGATAGTTATGATTCAGAGGATCATATGGAGGAAGATAATGATGGAAATAATTAATTTATATTTGCCAGATGAGCCAATCAGTACACTATTTCCAAACACTGCTTCAAACGGCCTTCAGCCTCTATTTCAAGCAGGAAAATCAATATGCTTCATTAAATGAAATCCCGTTGCCGGCAGATGATGAATTGACACCTTTGGCAGGGCAGGAACTTTCGTGGGAAGAAAGGATTGTATTGTTATTAGGACTGATGCCGCATATAAGCCCTGAATCTTTGGACTTGTTCTTTATTCAAAATAAGAATCTTGACAGGCCTTATACGGAGTTTGGAGGGTGGAAGGGTGCTTTACATAATGGTTTTTTACCAACCGGTGAAACTGCAGCTTTTTTATTGTCTATAGGCCATGAGAATAAAAGACAAGACGCAATAAGGATATTTTCGCAGGAACACTGGTTTCATAAAAGTAATATATTGCGATTGGAAGGAGTGGGACAGGGGGAACCTTTTTTGAGTGGAAAGCTCTGCATATCCGAAGAGTTTCTGGCAAAAATTAATCATAAAGGTACATATCGTCCGGATTACAGTAGCGACTTTCCGGCAAAACGTATGCAGACACCTCTCGACTGGGATGATCTTGTTGTACCTTATCACCTATGGGAAGATCTTAACGATATTTCTAAATGGCTGGAGCATGAAGATGATATTCGTGAACGATGGAACCTGAACAGGCTTATTAAGCCCGGATACAGATGTTTGCTTTATGGACCTCCGGGTACTGGTAAAACAATGGCCGCCTGCCTGCTTGGTAAAAAACATGGTAAAGATGTCTATCGTATAGATCTTTCAATGATCGTATCAAAATATATAGGGGAGACCGAAAAAAATCTTGCTAAGATTTTTGACCGTGCCCAGCATCAGAACTGGATATTGTTCTTTGATGAAGCAGATGCCCTTTTTGGTAAACGTACAGATTCTAATAGTTCTAACGACCGCCATGCCAATCAGGAAGTTGCTTATTTATTACAGCGAATTGAAGATTTTCCGGGGATGATCATACTTGCAACCAATCTTAAGGATAACCTTGACGAAGCATTTTTCAGGAGATTCCAGTCGATATTGAATTTCCCAATGCCCGATCAGCAATTACGCCAGCGACTATGGGAAAAAATGATACCGGAAGAATGGCTCATTGAAATGAAATCGGACTTCCTATATGAGGCATCTGTAGCAAAACTCTCAGGAGGTAGTATGGTCAACGTGATACAGCGCTGCTCACTGTTGCTTCACAGTATGAAAAAGCCGGTATTGACCCATGATATTTTGAGACAGGCCATACACAGAGAATTAACTAAAGAAGGCAGGATCGTAAAGCATTAAATTGTTTCTATGGCCATTATTTTTTCTTCGAACACTTCCTTATGGTCCGACTTACTTTTTATCCTTGTTTTATAGGTGTAAATGGTAGATACCGAAAGCTCAAGGAATTCGGCAACCTGATTGCTATCCTGAATCCCCAGGCGGTAGAGTGCATAGATGCGCAACTCTGTATTTAATAATTCGCCTTTTTTTACTATTGTCCTGTGGTCAGGAGGAAACAAGGCATTAAAATCACTGATAAAAGAAGGGAATAGCCTAAGAAAGATCTCATCGAATTGATGGAATAGATTTTCTCTCTCTTTTTTAATATTATAGCCTTTTAGGCTGGTAAGCACTTCATCTGTTTTTTTAGAGATTATTTTTTGAATGGTACTTTTTTGCATGTGGTCTATCTTATTAATAAACTCAGATGTTGCTTTTATGAAATAGGCGATATACTCTTCTTTAATAGTATTGGCTTCGCTCAGGCTTTTATTCATTTTCTGTAGTTTTTCAAACGACTCAGCCATAGCTTTTCTGGATGCATTGCGCTCCTTGAGTTGCTTGAATATGATGATAAGGAAAAGAATAATTATTAATGCAAGCACTGTCAATAGTATGACAATCTTCTCTAAAAGGTCATTTTTGTCATTTACTTTGTTGAGCTGTGCTTTCTCAATGATAGGAAGTATAGTCGAAATCTCGATTTTCCTGTGCCTGGCATCATAAAAAGTAGCATCATCCATTGCGAGATTGATGTAATGATTTGCCTTTTCAAGATACCCCTTTTTAAAAAGTTCATTTGCAAGGTTACGAAGCGCAACGGTTTCTTTAGTAGCATTCTTAACATCTGCAATTGCAGCTAAGGCCAGATAGTGGATGGCTCTGTCAGTATCGCCTTTCTCTGAGTAAATATAACCAAGGCTAGATGTAGCGATACCATAGTACTCAGTAGGTAATTTATAGTTGTTCACCCAATAGCTGAAGGCTTTCTCTGCACCAGCCCAATCCAGCTGTTTTAATCTTTTAAGGCTTTCGGCAGCCCAATATTCATTTGTGTTTGGTTTTACAAGAGAAATTGCCTCCTCAAGCAACAGGTTACCTTTTTGAATATAATTAATGTTGTAGCGCTGATCTTTGGTATAATCGGCAAGATCGTAGTAAGCACGGGCTTTTACAGAATAATAATCATACTGGGTTTTAATATCCAGAACAGATAGCTCAACACTGTTTAGAGTATCGATGGCTTCTTTGAAAAGTCCGGATGAAAGGAGTACAAAACCCTCTTTTATCTTGGTTTTGGAAAGAAGGTTTCTATCCTTAAGTACATGTGCTCTTGATTTTGCTGATTCAAGGTAATAATAGGCTGAATCATATTTAAATGATTTATATTCCTCAAACAATTTCATATAATCATAGTAAAGATTCTTATCATCTTTACTGAGGGTATTTTTATGTATATCTCTTTTTAATTGTCTTATTCTGGAATATTTCTGTTTGATGTAAATGTCTTTTTTTAGCAATGTATGGTCAAGGCTATCAAGTATGGGGTCAATACTTTTTGCGTTGGCAGAAAGAATTAAAAAAAAGAAGAATAAAATATAAAACCTTTTATGCATTTATGAATGGTTGTTTTATGGGATGAAAGTGTATTTAAGAAGGCAGAATATCAACTTATTTAGGAGGGTTCAAATTTAAAACATTCTTAATTATCATCCAATTACCCTAAATCAAGGTCTTTTTTTTAACAGAAAAATAAAAGCTGTTAAATATACTTCAAAATATTGCAATTCTTTAAAAAAATAGTAATATATGTATAGATTGTAAAAAAATAACGCGATAAATTTTACATATCATCAGTTATTTAATCTTTAAAATTGCTTTTTTAATCTAAATTATATCTTGATTTTTTTAAAACAAGTTGATTTTTAAATGTTTGATTATTAGTTAAATATACTTAATTATAACGATATAGTATCTTGATTTTACCTGAATGTTTTTTTTAGGAAGTATTTAACGAGTAGCTTCGTTTAATTCTTTTAAAGGACAAATTTAACTAACAAAAAACAACAAAATTTATGAGATGTAAAATTATCTATTTGTTTGCCCTGATCAGTTTGCTGGCCGTTGGCTGCAACGAAGCTGATGATGGCCACCATGTGGATCCTATTACCCTTAATGAAAAGATTAAGGGAGAGTGGGGTTTAATGAACCTTAAGATGGTCGATGAAATTGCAAAAGCAGCAAAAGCTGAACCATCTGAACAGGACATCAGTACTTTATTTAATTACGACAATTTCAGGATTACATTTAATGTAGATGAAAAGAACATGCCTACAACTTATGAAGTGACAGGCGATGTTCCACCTTTATTTGCATTAAACGGTTACTGGGCTCTTAGTTCTGATTTTCAGCAAACCAATGGCGAGGCTGTAAGGATTTATTTGTACAGCGATGCACAAAAAACCTTAAAGACGGATGAATTAAGGCTTACTTCTGTTCCAGGCAGTAATGAACAAATGGAGATAAATCTGGTAAGGACTTCAGGAGGCTTGCCATTTGTATCCTATAAATTCAAATTAAACGCAATTAATTAATAAGGACACATGAAAAAACTTATACATATACTATTGCTTGCCTTTATAATGTTACCAAACCTTATGCAAGGGCAGGAAAATGCAGGTGCACCAACTAAGATATGGTCGTATCCTGTCATATATAATTATGATGAAGAAGTTACCTGGTATTTTGATCTATCGTCTACAACATTTGCAGAAACGGAAGACATTTATCTTTGGATATGGTCGCCATCAGAACCCGATGCAGGAAACTGGGAAAATTCTTCTGATTTTGCCAAGCTAACCTATGTTGGTAACAAAGTATGGAGCTTTAAACTGACTCCAACAGTTTATTTTACAAAAACACCTGATGAAATTGCTGCAAGTGCAGGATTCTGGTTTAGGCTAAAAAGTAAAACAGGAAACATACAATCTGATGTTGCCAATGTGCCTTATACTCCTTTTGCTGATTTTGCAACTGCAAATGAATTATTTAGGGCATATCCTCCGGCTCCAACATTGACAGGAGGATTGAGCATACTTTTTAATGCAAACCTTCAGCCCGGCTTTGAAGATGCTACAAGTGTGCACATGCACAGTGGTCTTAACAACTGGGATCTACAGCAACAATATCAGGCCGAAAATCCTGAAGTTGCTGAAAAAACAAAATTGAAGAATCTTGGAGGAGGTATATATAAAATGGATCTTATTCCATCAGTATATTTTAATGCTCCCGAAGGATATATCATGCAAAACATGAATTTCTTATTTGTAAAAGATGGATGGGCAGGAAATACTCCTGACCAAGTGATAAATGCTGCAGAATACATACCGCCGCCGCCACCAAAATTTATGTTTTTCCCTACTCAGATAAGTAAGAGAGACTTTTTAGGTATGATTAGAACTAATAATGAAACCGATGTTAACAAGCTTATTTATACCATTACTGCCGGAGATCATGTAATTACGGGAGAGTTTTCAGGTGGTGTAAGCGAAATTAAAGGTTTTGTAAATCTGGTGTCAGAACTTCAGAATGTAAATGTTTCTGTGATACATGTTCTTGTTAAAGACAACAAGGGCAAGGTGATTTCTGATTCAGACATAACTCTTAAAACGCTGGACTAATAAGCTAAACAAAAAACCAATTCTAATGAATAGTACAAATACAAAAACTGTCCAGCATCAACGCTGGGCTAATAAATCATTGGTACTTCTGATCTTTATGCTTTTTCTTTCAGCCGGTGCGTTTGCACAAGGAAAAAAGCTTGTAACGGGTATCGTTTATGATAATACAAATGTTGCACTACCGGGAGTTAATGTTCTCGAAGCCGGTACTACAAATGCAGTAGCTACTGATGCAGCCGGTAAATTTGTAATAGAAGTAAGTACAGGAGGGACGATAGTGATTTCCTCTGTAGGATTTGCAACGCAAAATGTTGTTGTTGATGCTTCAACTTCAAACCTTGACATTCATCTGGCAGAAGATTCGATCATGCTACAGGGGGTTGAACTTGTAGCCGTGGGTTATGGTACCATGAGAAAATCTGACCTAACAGGTGCAATATCAACTGTAAAAGGAGATGATCTTGTAAAAGGGGTAATTACTTCGACAGAACAGGCATTACAAGGAAAAGTTGCCGGTCTTACCGTATCTCAGAGTACAGGTGACCCAAGCAGTGGTGCAACAATGAGATTAAGAGGGGGTACATCATTAACGGCGAGTAATAATCCGCTTATAGTTGTAGATGGTATTGCCGGAGTTGACATTAATATAGTTCAGCCGGCAGATATTAAGTCGGTAGATGTACTTAAAGATGCCTCAGCGACTGCTATCTATGGTTCCAGAGGTGCAAATGGTGTAATAATTATTACAACTAAGAGAGGTACAACAGGCGCTACCAGCTTTGTTTATAATGGGTTTACGGGTATTAGTGAAGCATCTAACAATCTGGATCTTTTATCTGCAGATCAGTGGAGAGCTTACGTGAGAGAAAACAATCTTACAGATGCTGTTGACTATGGTGGAAATACTAACTGGCAAAAAGAATTGCAACAAACGGCCTTTACGCAGTCACATAATATCAGCATATCATCAGGTAGTGAAATGAGTGGTTTACGTTCATCGTTATTATACCTGAATAATGAAGGTGTAATTAAGACTACCGGACTTGAACGTTTAAGTGCAAACGTTTCAGGCTATCAGTATTCGGCTAATAAAGCCCTTAAATTTGATACAGGTGTCTTTGCTAACATTGACAAATGGCACCCGCTTGATTACAGGATATTTGAAAGATCATTCAATCTTAATCCAACTATTCCTGTAAGAGATGCCGAAGGCAATTATACCGAAGTAGGTGGTACACTTAATGAAAACCCTGTAGAGATACAGGATAACAGGACAACTGACAATGAAAGACACAGGGTTTTAGGCTACTTTAAGACTGAAGCTAAATTCCTTAATGACTTTACGGCTACATTAAACCTTTCGTTAGAGCACAATGCGATGCAGGGTAACACCTACAAGCCTACTTATGCTGTTATGGAAGGAAGAACTGAGCGTGGTTATGCACAAAAAACGTATGAAGAATATACTAATGCACAATTAGAAGCTTATTTGACATATGCTAAAGTTTTTGGTAAACACAGTGTTACTGCAACAGGTGGTTATTCTTATTATGACAATGTTTATAAAGGTTTCGGTGCTCAGCGCAGCGGATTTGTAACAGACCTTTTCAGCTATAACAACTTAGGCGCAGGTTACAATTACCGTTTAGGTGATGTATACTCATACAAAGGTAAATCAGACCTTGTTTCTTTCTACGGAAGGGCTAACTACTCTTTTGATAGTAAGTACATGATTACAGGTACTGTAAGAAGAGATGGTTCAAGCCGTTTTGGTGCAAATAACAAGTGGGGTACTTTCCCGTCGGTTTCTGCAGCATGGAGAATTACGGGAGAAGAATTTATGCAGTCAACATCTAACTGGCTTTCTAACTTAAAAATTAGGGGAGGTTATGGTGTAACCGGTAACCAGGATGGTATTGGTGAATATAAATCATTATCTATCCTTGGTGTAGGTCGCGACAGTTATTATAACCCGGCTACAGGTACATGGAGCCTGGCATATTCTCCTGTTCAGAACCCTAACCCTGATCTTAAATGGGAGTCTACAAAACAAACGAATATAGGTGTTGATTTTACTTTATTTAACAGGATTACAGGTTCATTTGAATGGTATAACAAACAGACAGAAGATTTGTTGTATACATACCAGGTGCCACAGCCTCCTTATTTAGTAGGTACAATGCTTGCAAACGTTGGGGATCTGTCTAATAAAGGTATAGAGCTTACCCTGAATGCTAACATAATTCAGAATGATAAATTCACATGGGATGCTAATTTTACTTTTGCTAAAAACAAGCAGAAGATAGAAAGCCTTTCGAATCAGACTTACAAAACGGATGTTATTTACAGCGGTTCACTACACGGACTTGCGGGGATGTCTAACCAGTTCTCTCAGGTTATAAAAGAAGGATATCCTGTAGGAACTTTTTGGGGTCCTAAAAGCCAGGGCCTTGATGCCGATGGTAATATAATCGTTGGTACAGAAGATGAAGAGATTGGTACTGCACAGCCTGATTTCAGCCTTGGTTTTGGTATGAACTTTACCTATAAAAACCTTGATTTTGGCTTTACTGCCTATGGAATGTTTGGTCAGGATGTACTTAATGCAACTGATATGATGTTGAATGATCCTAACAGGCTTCCGTCTTATAACGTAACCGATGACTTCCTTACAAGCGGAATAAAATCGTCACCTCAATATTCGAGCTACTGGATAGAAGACGGATCATTCCTAAGACTGCAAACGGTTACTTTAGGATATACAATACCAATGAAGTCGGCATCTAAACTAAGGTTATATGTAATAGGTCAAAACCTTGCGGTATTTACTGATTATAAAGGTGTAGATCCTGAAGTTAACTTTAGTGGACTGGACAATCCGGGAATTGACAGGTTTAATAATTACCCAAGGCCAAGAACAGTTTCTTTCGGAATGAATTTCACACTGGCAAACTAAGCGAATAGATAACTATAAAATATATCAAATGAAAGTCAAAATAATAGCTGCGGTATTTTTTAGCACGCTTTTTACTTTATCATGTACCAATCTTGATGAAGAGTTGTATGACAAAGTACCCGACGATGAATTTGGGCAGACACCAACTGAAATTGAAGCCCTTGTGGGTGGAGCTTATTCTTCTTTGAGAGGGTTTAGCGATGCAATTTCAAATTCATTTCCAGGAAGTGAATATGTGTTTTTCTTGAACGAAGTAGCTTCTGACGAAGCTACAATACCCACAAGGGGTACGGACTGGTATGACGGAGGACGTTACCAGGATTTACAGAGGCATGAATGGAATTATGAAAATGGTACAATATTATCGGCATGGAGGTATTGCTATTCGGGTATTGCCAAAGTAAATGCCATTATATATCAGGTTGATAAAGCAGGATTATCTGATGAGGCTAAGAAGCCGATCTATGCTGAATTGAAATCGATCAGGGCATACTACTATTACATGCTGTTAGATATGTTTGGTAATGTGCCAATCGTAACGAACTTTGAAGATACAGGGCTGCCATCAAATTCAACCCGATTAGAGGTATACAATTTTGTGGAAACAGAATTAAAAGATGCCCTTCCGTATCTAAACCCGAATGTAGTGTACTCTAAGTTCACTAAAAACGTTGCTTATTCTTTACTGGCAAGGTTATATCTTAACTCAGAAGCTTTTGTGGGTACTCCACGTTGGCAGGATTGTTTAGATATGTGCCAGAATGTTTCAGGTTACACACTTGCTCCTGATTATTTCGCAAACTTTTTAACGAATAACCAAACATCGCCTGAGATCATATTTGCAATTCCTTATGACCAAAAAGCCGGAACGGTAGGTAACTACATGAATTCAATGAGCTGTCATTACCTGCATAGGTTTACCATATCTCCAACAGGAGATTATCCTTGGAGCGGTAATGGTATGTGCGGACAGCCGGGCTTATATTCAACGTTTGAGGATGTTGATAAAAGGAAAAAAGCAATGCTTGAAGGTGAACAGATTAATATGGCAACAGGATCTGTTATCATAATGGATAGTGGTGAGCCTCTTATCTATACCGAAGCAATTGGGAATTTTACCAATGCAAAACAAAATGAAGGTGTAAGATTAGCTAAATATGAAATGAAAGCTGGTGAACAGTGGGAACGTGATCACGATCTGGTTGTAATTCGCTATGCTGAAATCCTTATGATGCAGGCAGAATGTTATGTACGCCTTGGACAAAGCGGTCTTGCAGCGCCATTAATTCAGCAGATCACTGATCGTGCAGATACCGAAATGCCTGCAATAATTGATCTTGACTTTATTGACAAAGAGCTTCTTCGCGAATTTGTTTTTGAAGGAAGAAGAAGAACAGATAACATCAGGTTTGGAACTTTCTTCCAGCCATGGTGGGAAAAAGGGGCAACCCCTGCTTACAGGGCCTTATTCCCTATACCTAAAACAGTATTGGACACAAATTCTAAACTGAATCAAAATCCGGGTTACCCAATGTAACCTGAATTAATCCGGTTACTATGTTGTTCTAAATGCCGGTCTTCTATGTTTTTTGGGTTAGTCGTAGAAGTGCCGGCATTTTATAATATTAAAAAAACATCTATTAATGAAGAAATTCGCAACACTTTTTCTTGTTGGTTTTATGAGCTTTGCTGCCACAAGCTGCAGTAAAGATGATAAGCCGGGAGAAACAACTCAGCCAGAGGTTTTAGATCCGGTTGCTGTTACAAAAACGAACAGCACCAAGATCTATATGCATTATATGCCCTGGTTTGAAACTAAAGAAAGCAGTCCTGACGGTCAATGGGGTTATCACTGGAAAATGGGTAACAAAAACCCGGACATCACCGATGCTAATGGAAAGAGAGAAATAGCATCTCATTATTATCCTTTGATCGGGCCTTACCATTCGGGTGATAAGGAAGTTATTGAAAATCATTTACTCATGATGAAATATGCCGGTATAGATGGCGTATTGATTGATTGGTATGGAACCTACAATCTTAACGATTACAGAATAAACAAAGAAAACGCAGAGCAGCTTATCGAAATGCTTGACGAGGTTGGGTTAGAATATGCCATTGTATACGAAGACCGTTTTTTAACAAATATTGTTGATGCAGGGCTCGCGCCCACTATAATCAGTGCCGCTAAAACAGATTTCAGCTATTTGCAGAACAACTATTTTAACGATGCCAATTATATAAAAGTCAATGATAAACCTTTGTTGTTGAATTTTGGCCCTATTACCCTAACACAGCCATCGGACTGGACAAGCGCATTCAGCGGTCTGAATCCAAAGCCTACATTTTTGACACTATGGTATGAATCGGCAGATGCAGGGGTAAATGCTTCAGGAGAGTACTCTTGGGTATATCAGGACAATAGCCATATCAGTAATTTTTATGCTAATAAGCTTTCTGGCCTTGATGTTGCTATAGGCAGTGCCTATCCCGGATTTAAAGATTATTACCAGCAGGGAGGCGGAGGAGCTGCTATAGGCTGGACCATTGAACATAATAACGGTGCAACATTAGATGAGACATTGACAATGGCTAAAAACGCTAATTTGAAATACCTGCAGCTAATCACATGGAACGATTTTGGTGAAGGCACCATGATCGAGCCAACTGCTGAATTTGGCTATACTTATGTAGAAAAGGTAAAAGCCTTTTCCGGAGTACAAAATACCGGTGTATGGTTTAGTGAAATAAGCAAACTCTATAATTTAAGAAAACAATATAAAGGCAACTCGGGAATACAGGCCAAACTTAATAAGGCCTTTGATTATTTTGTTTCGATGCAGCCGGAAAAAGCGGTACAATTATTAAACGAAATAAACTAGTTGTAATTAACGAAAATAAAGAATGAAAAATACCATTTATAAGCATTGCCTGGCGGCATTAGTGTTCGTCTCGTTGTCGTGTAATGCCCAAAAAGCATATAAAATAAAATCTCCGGGAAAAAACAATGAACTTGTTTTTGACCTGACTAAGACCGGACAGCCTCAATACCGTTTTTCATCTAATGGGAAGTCGGTAATTGAACCTTCGCTGATGGGTTTTGAATTTGTTGATTTGAAAAAAATGACAGACGGATTCAAAGTTGTTTCTACAGAGCAACATACTGCAAATGATACCTGGGAGCAGCCATGGGGAGAATTCAAAAAAGTAAAAGATAATCATAACGAACTGATCATACATCTTAAAGAAGAAAAAGGGGAACAGAGGCTTGTGGATATTATTTTCAGGGTTTTTGACGATGGACTTGGTTTCAGGTATTACTTTCCTAAACAGTCTAATCTTGGAAAAGTGAAAATATCTAATGAGGTTACTCAGTTCACTTTTGCCGATGATAATGATGTTTGGTGGACACCTGTACACCGTGAAAACAGTTATTATGAGAGTTTTTACAGGAAAACGGCAATGAGCCAGACCGATACTATAAATACACCTGCTACTTTCGAAATGAAAAACAAACTGTATGTAGCGGTGCATGAGGCTAGCCTTACTGATTTTGCTTCTATGACTTTGTTAAAAACAAAAGGCAATCAATACAAGAGCGATTTGGTGCCATGGGCTGATGGTGTAAAAGTATATGCCGAAACTCCATTCAATACGCCATGGAGAACTGTTATAGTGGCTACTAAACCTGGTGACCTGGTGACATCTACACTTACGCTAAACCTCAATGAGCCTTCTAAAATCAAAGATATTTCATGGATTGAACCCTCTAAATACATAGGTATATGGTGGGGCATGCACCTTGAAAAGTATACTTGGGGGCAGGGGCCTAAGCATGGTGCCACGACAAAGATCACTAAAGATTATATTGATTTTGCAGCAAAGAATCATCTTAATGGTGTACTTGTAGAGGGATGGAATATAGGCTGGGATGGCGACTGGACAGCCGATGGATCGGCATTTAGTTTTGTAAAGCCATATCCGGATTTTGATATTGTTGAAATTACTAAATATGCAAAGTCAAAAAATGTCCGCCTTATAGGGCACCATGAGACTGCGGGAGCAACTAAGAACTATGAAAGCCAGCTTGATGAAGCTTTTAAGTTGTATAACAGCCTTGGTGTGAACACCGTAAAAACAGGATATGTAAATAAATACCTTGACAAAAAAGAATGGCATGATAGCCAGTATGGTGTTCGCCATTATAGAAAAGTTATTGAAACTGCCGCTAAATATAATATCATGATTGACAATCATGAGCCTGTAAAAGGAACGGGGCTTCAGCGTACCTATCCTAACCTGATGGCTCAGGAAGGAGGAAGGGGGCAAGAATATGATGCATGGTCGGCTGATGGTGGGAACACACCCGAACATACAACAATAATGCCTTTTACCAGAATGCTGGCAGGTCCGTTTGATTTTACACCGGGTACTTTTGACTTTAGTTATAAAACCCCACAGGGTGCCAAGGTGCAAACTACCCTGGCAAAACAACTTGCTTTGTATGTAATTATGTTCAGCCCGTTACAAATGGCATCTGACCTGCCTGAAAATTATGAAGGCAAGCCGGAGTTTGAATTTGTTAAAGAGGTTCCGTGCATATGGTCTGAAACTAAAGTTCCGGATGCTAAAATTGGCGAACACGTTGTAATAGCCCGTAAGGACTGGAAAAGCAGTGATTGGTATGTGGGAGCTATTACCAATAAAGAAGCACGCAAAATAAATCTTAAACTGGATTTTCTGGAAACCGGTAAAACTTACAAAGCTGAGATATATGCAGATGGAGTAGGAGCAGATTATAAATCAAATCCTTATCCGGTGGTTATAACCGCTAAAGAAGTAAATAGTAAAAATACATTAGAGCTTAATTTGGCATCTGGAGGAGGAACTGCAATAAAATTCACTCCTGTGGCAAAGTAAAATTTGGGTACTGACTTTCTTTTAAAATTGTTTGATGTTAACGGGGCTTTTTGCCCCGTTATTTGTTATATAGTTATAAGCTTTGCAAATCAGTAAGCTTTAGGCCCCACTTGTCACAAAGTTATTATTAGAATGTTAGTTTATTTTTGACCATTGAGATTGATTTGTAGTTATCTTTGTTTTTATGAAATATGTAAGTTTTTATGCTTCTGTGTTTTTATTGCCGCCTAATATTTGTATGATGAAACTTACTTTGCAACCTTTTTTTAAACGAACTGTTGCCTGCTACATTTTTGCAGCACTATTCGTAGGTACTTCTGTGTTTTCTCAGGAAAACGCCGAAGAAAAACTGTTGCTTTTAAAGGCCGGCGAGCTTGTTTATTCCAATCCGGATGAAACAATTAAGATAGCTAACCATTTACAGAGAAAAGATACATCAGAAAAGAATGCTGTAGAGATCGATATATTGCTTTCAAACAGTTATAAAGTGAAGGGCGATTACCAAAAGGCTGTCTCTTATATATTTGACGCATCATCTAAGTCAGGAGAAATCAGTGATTCCCTGGCTGTTGAAATAGCATTTATAAAGGCTGACCTGTCACGAAAACTTCATTTGTATTCACAAATGGAAGCTTACCTTAACGAAGTGAAATTGTCAATTTCAGAGTTAGAGCATAATTATGCCCTTGCTGTTGGAAATAAGATTGATATTGAAAGAATTTATGCCGATGTTGAACGTAAGCAATATGAAAAGGCTCTTAAAGCACTTAACATAGTTGAGAGGAATGATAAAACTCTTTCAGGGCCTTATAATAACAGGCTTGATATAGAATATCTAAAAGCAGTAGTATATAAAGGATTGCATAAAACAGCTCTGAGCCGGGAAAGCTTTAACAGTGTTTTTGCAGATTATGAAAAACAAAATATCCCCAGTACTTTGTTGGAAGCTAAGGTATTATTAGGATTGGGGCAGTTATATTATGATGAAAAGAATTATGATAAAGCCATAAGTACGCTTTTATTATCATTACAAAAGGCTGAAAAGCTTAATAATTCACCACTTAAAGAAGCTATAAATTACCAGCTTTCAGAAAATTATTTTGCAAAGGGTAACAAAGCTGAACATCAGAAATATTTCAGTGTTTTTTTAAAGTTGAATGATGACAATCTCAACATGGAGACCGAAACGGTAAACTCTATGTATAACCTGATTAGTGAAGAGCAGGAATTAAATTATGCTCAGGATAAGTCAACACTTTTGTTTTTTGCCTACATAATTCTGGCTTGTATGGTACTGATAGTAGCTTCAGGTTTACTATTATACAGAATAAATAAAGCCAAAAGAAGGCAGCTTAAAGAAATTATCGGTTATCTTGAAGTGACCAATAAGCTATTGGTAAAGTCCGACTCTGATAAAAAGGAACCGAACAAAAAAATCACGATCTCTACAGAAACGGAACATGTCATACTTGCGAAGCTCAAGAAATTTGAAGCTTCTACAAAATATACTAGTAACGACATGTCTTTGGCAACTTTGGCGGCACAACTTGATGTGAATACCAAATACTTATCTGAAATAATCAACAAGCACTATCATGATAATTTCAATACGTATATCAATAAACTAAGGATAAATTACATTATTGAGAAACTTAAAAACGAACCGGAATATCTTAATTACAAGATAAGCTATCTTGCAGAAGAATGCGGTTTTTCTTCTCACAGCAGTTTTGCCACTGTATTTAAATCGATTACGGGAATTGCACCTACTATTTTCATAGATCTGATAGGTAAGGAAGTAACTTTGAAAAAAGCATAGCATGTTAAAATCAATAGGTCACATAGTAAAGATAGCAATGGCGGTATTTGTTTTTACAAATGCTTTTTCTTCATTTGCACAAAGAGACCCTAAAATTGATGCTTTGTTAAAACAGGCAAAGTTTGACATTTATGAAAAGCCAGAAAGTGTTATTAAACTTGGAGATTCCCTATATAACAGCCCCAAAAGCTCGCCAGAAACCAAAGTAGATGCCCTTATGCTGATTTCAGATGCATATTCATCTAAAAGGGATTATAAAAAATCACTTAAATATTTTCATATTGCTAACGAGCTTACCAAAAAGGAAAATAATCCTGATCTTCAAATACTTGTGTTGAGCCGCACCGCAGTACGATACCAGCAGATGAAGGTATATGATAAAGCCATACAGTATCTTGACGAGTGTGATAAGCTTATCGCTATAAATGAAAGTAAAAAGGATTATCGGTATACCAAAGGGAATAATTACGTTGTACGTGGGCTAATTTATAAAGACCAGCTTAACTGTGATATTGCAATTAATTATTTTAATAAAGGTATTCAGATTTATAAAACAATAGCATCGTCTGTAATAAACACTAATGAGAGTATTGTTTATTACAATATGGGTAATTGTTATGTCTTGATTTCTGATTATGAAAAAGCAGAAAAAAGTTTTAATCAGGCAATAATAAGTGCTGATGTAGTAGATGCCAACAGCCTTAAAGCATTCGCATTAAAAGGACTTTCCGAAGTGTATAATGCACAGGGCAATTATCAGAAAGCTATTGAAGTTTTGCATGAGGCTTTAAAAATATCGAAGAATGTAGGTGATCTGGTGCTTAATCGTGGACTTTATATTAATTTGGCAGGTAATTACAAGGCGATAGATAATTGGGCTGAATATCAAAAATACAACCAGCTGTTTTTAAAGAACCAGACTATAATAAAAGAATCTGAAAGACAATCCATAGGTGATTCAATAGATGAGTTAACGGTCATAAACGATGAAAAGCTGAGTAAAATGCAAATCGGATATTATGTTGTAATAGCATTGGAAATATTGCTTTCTGCCATCTTTATCTACATGCTTGTATCATATCAGAAACGAAGCCATAAATCTATTGTGGGCTTAAACTTTGAAATTAAAAGAATAAAAGACGGGTTTAAAAAAGAAATTCATGAGTAAGATTTTCCTACCAATTACTATAAAAGAATGTATAAAAAAAGTAGCTTCGGCTGCTTTTTTTGTTTCTAAAAGAAAACAACTGATGGTTTTTTAAAAGTCAATTTAGGGATTTCTAATTTTTGCCTTCTAAGTTCTTTTATTAAGATTTTAAATACTGTTTCAGTGTTAATTTTAAATTAATTACTCTTCTGTAGATGCTTTCTTAATTTGAAATTTAATTGAATTTTAAATTGCTTATAATCAGTTTGTTTTTATTGATTTTTGTGTTTTTAAATTACCGAATTATTAAAGGGTACTATTAGGATAACAGGAGTTTTATGTTAAGCTTTGCTTAAGCTGGAACAAGCTAAACTAACAAAAACTTTTTTAAACTATGAATCAAAAACTATCCAAAATATCTCCTGATCACTACTCAGTTCTTGTCGTTTTTTGAGCCGGAAAACATTATTGGGAAGCTATACCTGATAGCACTTTAAGCTTGATCTCTACGGCAGGATTTGCGTAGTTGTCTAGCTGGAATTTTGGCGGTGGTATCCCGGCAACATGGGCAATACTTAATGCAATTGATAATTTCGCTAACGGTAATAGTTAGGGGTATACATAAACAAGTAAAATTAGGTAGCTTGATAACTCAATTCGCCTGCCTGTTTAACGGGCAGGCAATTGTTAATACTTAAAATAAAGTGCAGAAAGAATAGGTAGTCTGAGTAGACAACCTATTTTTGCTGCTTTAATTAAA
This sequence comes from Flavobacterium hauense, assembly GCF_054457175.1. Lineage (NCBI taxonomy): Bacteria > Pseudomonadati > Bacteroidota > Flavobacteriia > Flavobacteriales > Flavobacteriaceae > Flavobacterium > Flavobacterium hauense. The sequence goes on along the minus strand of NZ_JBTKVX010000003.1, from coordinate 2,225 downwards.
ATGCTAATGAATAAGATTTTTGCTTTCGGTTTGTTTTTAATGTGCTGCTTTAATGCGATGGGACAAAACGAACCAAATGATTGTGTCGATGCAATCACAATTTGTGGAAATGGAAGTTTTTCATCCAATGCTACAGGTGTTGGAACAACTCAGGAAGTTAATTCTTGTGGTGGTTCTGAACATAATTCAATTTGGTTAAAAGTTAATATTGTTCAGGGAGGAACGTTAGGTTTTGACCTGATACCTAATGACACTGCTCTTACGGCAGATTATGATTTTTGGGTGTTTCCGGCTAATGCTGTATGTGGTTCATTAGGAAGTCCTGTACGTTGCTGTACAACAAATCCAAATGCTGCTGGCCTTACAAGTAATCACACAGGTATGAATGGTTCAATGCTTGTTACACAATCCGGGCCCGGAGCTAATGGTAATGGTTATGTACGCTGGCTTACAGTAACTCCCGGTCAAAGCTATTATATAGCAATTGACAGGCCTTCCGGAGACGGTGGCTTCCAGATAAACTGGACAGGAACTGCAATGGCAGGAAGTGGCGCTTTTCCGAATCCGCCAACAGCCAATAGTCTTGGTGAAGTAAAAACATGCAGTACAACACCGAATGTTGGTGTTTTTGATTTGGGCGCTCTCAAACCCCAAATTAATGCTGATCAGGTAAATAATACAATTAATTTTTATGCAACGTTAGCAAATGCTGTCGATGGTGTGAACCCATTAGGGAATATTATTTCCAATATGTCAAACCCTCAGCAGATTTTTGCAAGAGTAGTTGATAATTTGACAGGTTGTTTTACGATCACCGATTTTACTTTGAGGGTTTATCCTGTTCCTGATGTAGATGTAACGGCTTCACAATCCCTGATATGTCCTGGACAAAATGTTAGTATAACGTTTACAGGTACGCCAAATGCCAGCTTTGATTATACTGTTAATGGAGGAAGCCCTCAGACAGGGCTTTTAGACGGTACAGGAACATTTTTAATTAATCCGGTTTTATCAGCCGATACTACTTTTGCATTACTTTCAGCAAGTATAATAAACTCAAGCGGTGTCGTGGTATGTACTCAGACTATTAGTGACTCAGTTACTGTAACTGTGAGTAATCCTGGTAGCGTTACAGCTGCAACAAATTCTCCTGTTTGTGCAGGCGAAAATGGTGCTATTGACTTAAACGGTCCGGCTAATGCATCTGTTGATTATACTATCGAAGGAAATACTGCTGTTCAGACTATTGTTCTTGATGCAAGCGGACAAGCTATCATAACTTTGCCGGCACTTACCACGGATACAGATTTTACAATTATAAGTGTAACTGATGCAGTAGCTCCATTTTGTACTGTTACTGTAAATTATCAGGATACCATTATTGTTAACCCCGCACCACAAGTAATTGCACCACAACCAATGGAGCAATGTGCACCGGGATTTGGCATATTTAATCTGGATAGTAACAATGCCACAATATCAGGAGGAAATGCAAATTATGTGGTGACTTATCATTTAAATGCGCTGGATGCACAAAATGATGTTGCTCACCTTACATCTCCTTACCAAAGTATAGCAAGTAATCAAACGGTGTATGTAAGAGTTGAATCTTCTTTTAATGCTGCATGTGCAAACTACACTATTCTTGACCTTATAACTATTCAAGCCCCGGTAGTCAACCCAGCTACCCCTTTGGAAGCTTGCGCGGACAACTTTGACGGCCGCGCTTATTTTGACCTTACGATAGCAGGAGCGGAGATAGTTAACGGCCAGGCTGGCTTAACGGTGACCTACCACAACACAGCTGCCGCTGCAGCAATTGGAGCCAACGCCATCACAACGCCAACGAACTACTACACCCTTGTAGGCACAGTTTATGCGAGTGTTGTACAGACAGGTACGACAACCAACTGCCGCGCTGTGGAGCCGATCCAGCTAATCGTTCACCCAAGGCCTGCGGTACCTGTAATGACCCCTTATACCTTATGTGATGACAATACCGACGGTATCCAGATCTTTGACCTTACGACAAAAGACCTTGAGGCTACCGGAGGCGATACGAGCCTTACGGTAACTTATTATACGAACCAGCCTGACGCATTGGGGGGTACCAGCCCGATCACCAATGCCACAGCCTACCCTAATGCTACTGCCAATACGCAGCAGGTTTGGGTAAGGATAGCGACAGGTTTTGGCTGCCGCAGCGTAGCGCCCTTTACCCTTAT